>NZ_JAAXYC010000023.1 GCF_018619185.1 Streptomyces sp. McG3
GGGCGGGGCCCCTGGGGAGTCCCCCGGGCCCCGGAAGCGCCCCGCGAGGTCTGTCCCCGCGCCGGAAGTTGCGGCACCCTGGGCTCCGGTCAACTCGCCTAGACAGAAAGGCACTTCGCACTTCGCGTTCCGCGCCTCGCACCCCACTGCCCGGTTGTCGACCCGGAGGTTCCCTCACCCATGCGCTCGACCCGCACCAGTCTGCTGGCCCTGCTGGCGCTCCTCGGAGGCCTGCTCACCGTGACCGCCACCGCGAGCCCCGCCGCGGCCGCCCCCAACTTCAAGGCGCCCTACGGCTGCGGCCAGCAATGGACGTACAGCCATCACTCCGCCGAGGTCAGACAGGCTCTCGACTTCGTCCGCACGGACGGCGGGGCCACCGCGGGCTCCCCGGTCCTCGCCTCGGCCGCCGGAACCGCCTACCGCTACTCCCAGCCGAGCGGCGCGGGCAACTACATCGCGGTCGAGCACGGTGGCGGCTGGAAGACGTACTACTTCCACCTCGCCGCGTTCTCCGTCGCCAACGGGGCCCAGGTCGCCCAGGGCCAGCAGATCGGCACCACCGGCTCCACGGGGAACAGCTCCGGCGCCCACATCCACTACGAGCAGCTCTACAACGGCGTCGGCCAGAACATCGTGATCAACGGCCAGTCACTCGCCCCGTACCCCGGCTCGTACTACAACAAGTACCTGACCAGCGACAACGGTTGCGGTGGCAGCGGCGGCAAGCACTGGGTCGACACCTTCGCCAACGCCACCGGCTACGCCGCCGCCAACACGGCCGACGCCCAGGGCGTCCTGAACGCCGGTACGAACTACGTGTACTGCAAGGTGTGGGGCGCGCGGGTCGGCACGGCCACCCAGTTCAACCACTGGTGGCTGCGCACCGACCTGGACACGGTGTACGCGGGCAAGAACGGCCGCAACGCGTACGTCTCCGCCTACTACCTCTCCCGCTGGGGCAACGACGAGGCCCGCGACAACAACGGGGCGGTGATCCCGGACTGCTGAGCCGGGGCGGGGCCCGCGGTGTGGCGCGCCACGGTTTGGCGTGAAAGCCGTCGAGCAAGATCCGTGCGGCCTGGCACCCTGGCTGTACGGGCCCGACGGCGGAAGTTCCGGGGGCAGGGGACCTCACGAAGGAGCGGGCCGTATGGCGACCGTCGTCGATCTGTTCACGTACCCCGTCAAGGGGTGCGCGGGAACGTCCGTGGACAGTACGCACCTCACGCCGGCGGGTCTCGCGCACGACCGCAGCTTCATGGTCGTCAGCGTCGACGGGGTCTACCGCACCCAACGCCGCGACCCCCGCCTCGCCCTCGTCCGGCCCACGATCAGCGCCGACGGCAGCAGGCTCACGCTCGGATCGGCGGGGCGGGAGAGCGGCGAGGGCGGGGCCGACGTTCGCGGTGGTGACGACGAGCTGCACCTCGACGTCACCACGTCCGCGCCCCGCCGCGAGGTCGACCTCTTCGGCGCGACGTTCCAGGGCATCGACCAGGGCGAGGAGGCCGCGGCCTGGCTCTCGGACTTCCTGGGCGTCCCGAGCCGGCTGGTCCGCGTGCCGCCGGAGCACGACCGCAAGACCGACGGCCTGACCCCGGGCACGTCGGGATACGCGGACAGCAGCGCCGTCCATCTGCTCTCCCGCGCTTCGCTCGCCCACCTGCACGCGCGGATGGCCGAGCGCGGCGCCCCGCCTCTGGCCATGGACCGCTTCCGCCCGAACATCGTCATCGACAGCCATCCCGAGGGACGCCATGGCGAGGACTGGGCGGCGGAACCCCACGCCGAGGACCGGATCCGCCGCATGACCATCGGCGCGGCCGACCTGGGTTACACCAAGCTCGCCGTCCGCTGCGCGGTCACCCTCGTCGACCAGGAGGCCGGGGCCCGGGGCGGCCCGGAGCCGCTGCGGACCCTCGCGGGCTACCGGCGGGCGGCGGGCGGCGGGGTGGTGTTCGGCGCGAAGTTCTCCGTGGTGCGGCCGGGGAAGCTGTCGGTGGGCGACGAAGTGGCCGTCGAGGAGTGGGGCGACGCGGAGGCCTGACGCCTGCCTCGAAAACCACCGCCGAACCGCATGACCAGGGGCCGGCCGAGCTCGTGTACACCAAGAGCGGCACGGATGACTGAAGGCTTCTCGGGACGGACCGGCGACCGGGCGTCAACGGTCAGGGCGGAGCGGGAGTCCACGTGCGGAGGCGCATGCGGGGAAAGCTCCTGTGATGCGGCGGCCCGGCGGCCGCGGTGACCCGCGTCAGTAGGCTGCTGATCATGAGTAGAGAAATCGCGCAGGCGTGGGACCGGGTCGAGCGCTGGCTCGCGGAGAACGCGCCCGGCTCTCACCGCTCCTTGAGGGCGCCGGCCGCAGGTCCCGATATCGACCGGGCCGGCGAGTACGTGCCCGTCCACGACGACCTCCGGTTCCTGCTCACCGTCCATGACGGGACGGAGGGGTATGAGGTCGAGGGGGATGACGAGGGCGAGGTGAATCCTGCGGCGTGGCTGCCGGGAGGGTGTGAATGGCTCTCCTCGGAGCGGATGCTCGGCGTGCCGGCTGTTGCCCTGCGGGGTGTGCCGCGGCCGGACTGGGCTCCGTGGGCCGCGCCGGGCGATGCCGAGACCGGATTCGCCGTCGACGCCGCTACGGGGCAGGTGAGGCGCTTTCCCGACGAGGGGGCGGCGCCGGTGGGGTCGGTCTCTCCCGAGTTCGGTTCCGTCGCCGCGTACCTCGGGGCTGTGGCGGAGGCTCTTGAGTCGGGGACCGGTCCTCTGGTCACCCCGGATCACCAGCCCGGCATCGCGCTCGGCTGTCTGCTGTGGGAGGACCCGGAGCGGGTGTCGCTCGACGAAGCGGAGTGGCGTCCGCTGCACGGGTAGGAGCAGGGGTAGCACGTGCTGGGCGGGGGCGACCGACGCCGCCCCCGCCCGTTCACGCCGCGCGTGGAATCACTTCTGCATCTTGCACGTGACTTCGGCCTTGGACGTGTCGCATCCGACGAACCATTCGTTGCCCGGGTCGACCCAGAACGCGTCCTTGTCGAGCATGCGCATCTTCGACAGGAACGGGTTCAGGCCGACCGACATCCGGTCCATCGAACCGCCGTTGACCGCGTTGGACATGGAGGAGCGTCCGCAGGTCTCATCCCAGGTGGGAGGGTCGTAGCGGGTGTCGTCGACCAGGTGCTCGGAGCCGTTGTCCGCCTTCACCGCCGCGGTCTGGACGCACTCGCCACCGCCGTTCGCCCCGGCCGGCATCTTCCCGCCGACCGACGCCGGCATACCGGGGGACTCGTACGTCGCGGCGAACGGATACTCGTCGCAGGAGATCGAGTCCGGCCTTCCCGTGGCGATCAGCTCGTGGTGCAGGAAGGTGTTCGGGTGATTGAGGAAGCGCTTCTTCGGCACCCATCCGTCGGTCCGCTTCGAACCGGACTTCGGGCACATCACCTTCTCCCGGGAGTGATCCTTGTTGTACCCGTTGGCCGGGCGTGACGGGGTCGTCTCGCCCGACTTGGGGCCGGGGATGTAGTGCAGGGGGTTCTGCGGACTCGCGCCGAGGCCCTGATACTTGGCCTTGTTCTGGATCAGCCAGGCGTGCGCGGCGGCGGCCGGGTAGTTGGCCGCGTTGAACTTGTAGCCGGGTGCGTAGTCGGGGAGCACGCAGCCGTGCGTCGCGTACACCTTGTCGCACCGTACGCCGACCGCGGTCGAGGTGATCTCGACGCTGTCCCAGGTGCCGCCCTTGCCGGGGTCCACGACCTCCTGCTCACTGGTGAAGATCCCGTACACGTCCACGGGGAACTTCTTCGACAGGTCGATGTCCCGCTTGCCGGATGCGTCCTGGAGTGACCCGTTCCACTTGTGCGTCACGTTCCCGGAGACGACGCTGGTGTCGTTGTTCCCGTCCCAGATGGGTTCGTTGTCGCCCGCCCAGCTGAAGGACGTGTCCTCCTCCACACATCCGCCGGTGCCCACGCCGCAACGGGCCTTGGTGGCGATCAACTTGATGGAGTCCCCGCCGAAGAACGGCAGGTAGCCGTCGTCGAGCGGCTTGTCGAGCGGCTTCATCTGGACGTACGTCTCCACGAGGCCGCTGTCGCTCGTCCGGTCCACCTGGACCTGGAGCATGACCTCGATGTTCTGCTGGAACTTCTGGAGCCCACCGGAGGTGGGGTCGACCGCCGACAGTTTCCACTGCTCGATCAGGCAGGCGGCGTCCCGGGTGAACAAGGACTTCTGGTTCGCCTTGTCCGGATCGCAGAACGCCTTGTCCTTGATGACCGGACCCGACATCGCCCTGGCCCGGGCCGTACCGCGGTCGCCATCGGCGGCCACGGTCTCGCGCCACGCCTCGGAACGCCCGGCCAGAGGTGTGACCTCCACCGTCATGGAGCCGCCCTGCTCCTTGTTCGTGAAGGTGCGGGCCGCCCCCTTCCTGGCCCTGGACGACGCGACCGCCGCTTCCACGGGGGTGTTGATGTGATCCGGGGCCGTCGCCGTGGTGTCCGGCTGCGGCAGCTCGATATCGACCTTCTGGGCGCGGTTGTAGTCCCGGCTGCCCGCGGTGAAGCCGTAGTCCTTGACCGGGCCCACGTTGTCGGCGCGGTCCACGGAGCGGACCTGCATGGCGTGGTTGCCGTCCGCGGCGGGCGCGGCGCTGTACGACGCGGTCGCCTCCGCCGCCGCCAAGGCCTTCGGCAGGCTGGTGGCCACGGTGGCCCAGCCGAAGTCCGCGGCGTCGTCCTCGTACGGGTCGAGTCGCCACTGGACGTCGCGGGCGTCGGCGACGCCGGTGTTGACGTCGAACGTGCCCGCGATGCCCTTGCCTCCGCCGCCCCAGTTCTCCGGGTAGGTGGCCGACGTCATGCTCTTGGGCTCACCGGGCGCGGTGGTGTCGACGACGAACTCGCGCCACGGCGACCAGTTGAGGTTGTAGTGGCTGTTGTCGTAGGAGTTGGTGCGGAACTTGTAGGTCCTGCCGTCGACGAGCTGACCGGCGGGGACCTTCACGGACGCCCACTCACCCGGATCGACGTCGGCGGAGACGATCGCTCCGTCGCCGGCGGGGGTGGTGATGGGCTTGTTCGTGGCGGCGTCGTAGACCTGGAAGGTGCCGTTGACCTTGTCGCCGTCGGCGTCGGCGAACTTGTCCCGCAGTGTGGGGGTGGTGGAGTTGACCGCCCACACGCCGGCGTACGACTTGAACGGCGCACCGGCCTGCTGGGCGGTGCCGTCACCGGGACGGAAGTTGTAGTTCACCGTGAGCTTGGGCTGATTCGCCGTCGCGTTACGGGAGTTGACCCGCTTCCAGCCCTTGGTGTCGTCCGTCGTCGCGCGTACGCCCATGTGGCCGCGGGTCTGCTTCCCCGAGGCCCACACCTTGACCAGGTCGGTGACGTCGGCCTTGATCCAGCCGTCGGCGGTGTCGGCGCAGCCGGTCGGGTAGCCGGCGGTCTGGGTGGAGGAGGCGTACTGCTGCATCCACTCGGGCTGTTTGGTCCACCGCGAGGCGGAGGAGCCCGCGCCGGTGTTCCACACGGTCCAGCTCTGCGGCTTGCAGTCGGTGGCGCCGGAGTGGAAGTTGTACAGCTGCACGCCGGCGGACGAGACGAGCGCGTCGGCGAACGGCTCGGTGTTCCACGTCATCAGTGTGCGCGCGGTGCGCGGGGTGCCGTCCGGGTTGGTGGTGCCCGGGTTGCCGAAGTCGAGTTCCGTCTCCGCGCCGAGGTCGGTGGTCTCACCCTGCTGCACATAGGTGTCGAAGGTGTTGCCCAGAGCGGAGGTCGACGGGTCCACGGTCACCGGGTACTCGGTGCCGGGGTCCGCGAGGAACTCCGCGTCCGGGGTGACCTCCAGGTCGATGTCGCCGCCGCCGTGGTCGACGACCTTCATGCCGACCCTGGCGCGGTTGTCGTGCTTGCCGGAGATCTTGCCCACGCTCGCGTCCCACATCATCGGGGCGGGCATGGTGGCCTTCTCGGCGCCGGTACCGGCGTCGGTGAACAGGACCGAACCGTCCTTCTGCGCGGTGGCCTTGAGCCCCTTCGCCTTCAGCGGCAGCGTGTACGTGTAGTCGTCGGCCGCGGGCTTCGACCGGAGCTTCACGTACTGCTCGAAGCCGGTGCGGGTGGCCCTGACGATCACGTCGGCGCCGGGCAGCGCGTCCTCGTACGTGGCGGTGGTGCCGTCGAGCACGGGCTCGGGCAGACCGCCCTTCCACTGGAGCGTCACCTGCTCGGCAGCGCTGCCCAGGGTGACCAGGTCACGGCCCGCGGCGTCGTTTGCCGCCCGCAGCGACCGGGCGGGCGTGCCGCTCCCGGAGGCGAGGGTCAGGCCCTCGGGGTGCGCCTTGGCCTCGATGCCACCGGTCTCGGTGGTGGTCAGCGTGGCGTCGACATCGACCCACGCGCCGTCTTGCAGCATGCGCTCAGGACCGGCGCTGACCTCGGAGGTCAGCGTCCCGTCCGGGTGGGCGTAGGTGAGATTGGTCGGCGTGGTCTCGTCCGGGACCAGGGTCGTCCTGCCCGACTTCTCCGCCTCGGCCAGCGCCCAGGGGATACCGCCCTTGCTGTGCTTCTGGGCCCAGGCCAGGTCCGACGCGTAGATCTCGGCGGCACTCGGCTGCGCGACGGCGTCCGCGGTGGCGGCAGCGGGTTCGGCCTCGACGGCCGCGCCGGCCTGACCGGACATCAGCAGCGCGTCGGCGGCGAGCAACAGGGCCGCCATGGCGGCGACATGCGTGCGTCTGTGTTTGGACCGGGGTGTGCGTCCCGGTATGTGCGTGGACAACTCGGAGTCCTTCCCGATCACACCGGTCGGCGTGATCACCGGCAGGAGCGTAGGCGCGGGGTAAGGGCCGACCGGGGAGTTGGCGACTGACTTATTTGAGATGATCACCACGGTTGTCTGGAGGATCGGTCGAGATCCGGCCCGTTCCCCGTGCCGGGGGCGGGGGTTGTACGGATATTCGTGCCGCCTCTGCGCGAGAGTTGCGGAGAGGGTGCGAAGGTGAGGATCAGTTGACCCAAAGGGTCAGGTAGCGGAGAGAAGCAGACGTCGGGCACGGCTGTTCCGGGCGTCTTCTCGGCAGGGCTGTTCCGGCCGCCTCCCCGGAGGCGACCGGTGACGGGGTTCGGCAGCGCGCCTCTTGATCGACGACCGGCGGTGGGACGGGGTCACGAATGACGAGGCTCTTGTCGCGGCGGCGCGGGACGAGGAGCTGAGCGTGGTGTTCCTCGCCGATGGCGTCACCATGCGCTCGCCCCCGCGCCCGCTGCCGGCGCTCGATCTCGGCGCGGACGACGACCAGGACCTCGACCCGGTCCACTACCAGGAGCTGACCGACGCCCCGCGATGTGCGGGTCGTGCCGGGCGCCGTCCACAGGGTCCACGGGAATCTTCAGCTCGCGAACCCGGACTTCCCGGAGTTCGCCGAAGCTGCCGGCGCCGACCCGGAGGGGGTCGTCCGGGACGAGCCGGACTGGTCCGCCGGGTACTGCCGGAGGCCGGCGGCTACCTCGGTTCCAGCGTCCTGGTGGGCCGTCCGGTGGTGCGGGCGACGGTCTCGAAGTCGCCGTCGTGGTGGCTACGCACCCTCCCCGATTGCGTCCAGCCGCGCCCGCAGCTCCGGCGTGAGCGCGATGGCCGCCGCCGCCGTGTTCTCCTCCAGGTGGGCGACGCTGGACGTGCCCGGGATCGGGAGCATCGCCGGGGAGTGGTCCAGCAGCCAGGCCAGGCAGACCTGGGTGGCCGTGACGCCCAGTTCGGCGGCCGCGGCCGCCACCTCCGCGCGGTCGCCCGCCTTGCCCCAGGCCACCGTCCGCCACGGCAGGAAGGCGATGCCCGCCGCCTCGCACGCCGCGAGGACCGGCTCGTGTTCGCGGTCGGTGAGGTTGTAGCGGTTCTGCACGCTCGCGATGTCGACGATCTCCCTGGCCTCGGCCAGCTCGGCGGCCGACACCTCGGAGAGGCCGATCCGGCCCACCTTCCCCGCCTCGCGCAGGTCCCGCAGGGCGCCGAGCTGGTCGGCGAGCGGGGTCTCCGGGTCGATGCGGTGGAGCTGGAGCAGTTCGATCCGGTCGACGCGGAGCCGGCGCAGGGCGTGGTCCACCTCCGCGCGCAGCGACTCCGGGCGGCCGTTCAGGGCCCAGTCACCCGTCCCGGCCAACCGGACGACGCCGACCTTCGTCGTGATCAGGAGGTCGTCCGGGTAGGGGTGGAGCGCCTCCGCCAGCAGCTCCTCGTTGGCCCCGGTCCCGTACATGTGGGCCGTGTCGATCAGCGTGATGCCCAGCTCGACGGCCCGGCGGGCCACGGCGATGGCCGCCTCGCGGTCCTCGGGCCGTTCGGTGGGCAGGTGCATCGCACCGAACCCCAGCCGTCCCACGGTCAGGTCTCCGCCGATACGGAACGTCGTCGGCGATGGCATGTTCGGCATGTCCGCTGGAATCCCCTTGTTTCGGATGGCTTCGCCAACGTAGCCGCCCGTGTCGTGCGGAGGAGGGGATTCAGGGTGTTCCCGGGCCCTGGAGGAGCTGGAGGTAGTTGCCCACCGGGTCCACGATCGTGGAGAAGAACCAGCCGTCCCCGGTGTCCTCGACCGGCCGTACCCAGGTCACCCCGAGCGTGTTGAGGTGTTTCTCCGCCGCCCGGATGTCGCGCACGGTGAGGTTGATCAGCTGCCGGCCCGGTTCGGCGGCCTTGTCCGCCACGTCGTCCCGCTCGTCGAATCCGATGATCGCCCCGGGGCCGACGATCAGGAAGTGCTCCGCCCAGCGGGCGCCCAGGGGCTCCAGTGCGGCGCGGTACCAGGCGATCAGGGCGGCGGAGTCGGTGCTGCCGATGATGACGCCGAGGCCCGTGATGCCCTCGGTGCTGGTGGTGTCGGTGCTGTCGTCGGTGGAAGCCGTCATGGTCGTTCTCCTCGCTCTGCCCATCGTGCGTGCCGTGGTCCGTGGGCCGTCGTGGGCCGTGGGCCGGCCGGACCGACCCCGGTCGGCCGATCTGTCCTGCTTACCACTGCTGACCGCCGGCGGCCGTGAAACTCATCGGTGCCCGTCGCCGGTGCGCCCCGATGTGCTCCCGCCTCTTGTCTGATGGTCCGTCAGGTATGACGATGGCGGCCGTCACCCGGGGCGGACCGCCCCGGGCCGGAGGGGAAGGAGGCCGCCGTGCCGATACTGCCCAGCGGGCCGCTGTCGTACGGGATGCAGCTGCCGGTCCAGTCGCAGAGCGTCATCTACGCGGAACCCTGGGAGGCGGCGGCGACCCCCGCCGATCTCGTCCGCATCGCCCGCGCCGCCGATCACGGCGGTTTCGCCTACATCGCCGGCTGCGATCACGTCGCCATCCCGCGGCGGCTGGCGGACGGCATGAGCACCGTCTGGTACGACCCCGTCGCCACGCTCGCCTTTCTCGCCGGAGTCACCGGGCGCGTCCTCCTGATGAGCCATGTCGCCGTCGTCGGACTGCGCCACCCGCTCGTCACCGCCAAGCAGTACGCCACCCTCGACCACCTCAGCGGTGGCCGGCTGATCCTCGGGGTCGGGGCCGGCCACGTACGGGAGGAGTTCGAGGCGGTCGGGGCGGACTTCGACGGGCGTGGGGGCGTCCTGGACGAGTCGATCGACGCGCTGCGGGCCGCGCTCGGGCCCGAGGAGTACCCGGAGTTCGCGGGGGAGCGGTTCTCGTTCGGCGGGCTCGGGCAGCTGCCCCGGCCGGTCCAGGAACGGGTGCCGATCTGGGTGGGCGGCTCCTCGCCCGCCGCCACCCGCCGGGCCGCCGTGCGCGGGGACGGGTGGCTTCCGCAGGGCGATGCCCGGGACCGGCTGCCCGCGACGATCGCCCGGGTGCACGCCCTGCGGGAGGAGGCGGGCATCGAGGCGCCGATCGTCGTCGGTGCGATCACCGAGCCGGTGTACGTGGGTGAGCCCGGGTGGTCCGTGGGACGGCGGACGCTCACGGGTGAGCCGGAGGCCCTCGCGGAGTCGCTGCGGGAGTACGCGGCGATCGGCGTGCACCAGATCCAGGTGCGCTTCCGGAGCCGGAGCGTGGACGAACTGACCGATCAGATGGCGGCGTTCGGTGCGGACGTGGCCCCCCACCTCGGTACGTGAAGGAGACGGACATGGGCAAGCTGGACGGGCGGGTCGTCCTGGTCACCGGGGCGGCGCGCGGGCAGGGCGAGCAGGAGGCGCGGCTCTTCGTCGAGGAGGGTGCGCGGGTCGTCGTCGCCGATGTGCTGGTCGAGCAGGGGGAGGCGCTGGCGAGGGAGCTGGGGGAGTCGGTCGCCCGGTTCGTCACGCTGGACGTCGGGAACGAGGCGGACTGGGCCGCGGCCGTCGCCGCCACCAAGGACGCCTTCGGGAAGATCGACGGGCTCGTCAACAACGCGGGCATCCTGCGCTTCAACGAGCTGGTCAACACCCCGCTGGCCGAGTTCGAGCAGGTGGTGCGGGTCAATATGACGGGCGCGTTCCTCGGGATACGCGCCGTCGCACCCGAGATCGAGGCCGCGGGCGGCGGGACGATCGTGAACACCTCCTCGTACACCGGCCTGACCGGCATGCCCCTGGTCGGCGCGTACGCCGCTACCAAGCACGCGGTGCTGGGGCTGACCAAGGTCGCCGCCATGGAGCTGGCGGGGAAGGGCATCCGGGTCAACGCCGTCTGCCCGGGGGCCGTCGACACCGCGATGAGCAACCCGGCGCTGCTGGACGCGGACGCCGACCTGTCGACGTCGAGCGCGGCCCTGGACGCGTACTACCGCAAGCTCGTGCCGATGGGGCGGATCGGCCGGCCCGAGGAGGTCGCCGCGCTGGTGCTGTTCCTGACCGGCCCGGATTCCTCGTACGTCACCGGGCAGCCGTTCGTCGTGGACGGGGGGTGGCTGGCGGGGGTCAGCCCGTTCTGACGAAGCGTCAGGTATTGACGGGTCGCGGTGGCGGTGGAACAGTCGGTCGCATCACAATCTGACGGTGCGTCAGAAATACTCGAGGACGGTGAACCTCCGTGGAATTCGGGCTCTTTGTTCAGGGGTACGTGCCCGCCGCGCGTGCCAAGGTGGACCCCGAGGCAGAGCACAAGGCGCTGATCGAGGAGACCGAGTACGTCATCCAGGCGGACAAGTCCGGCTTCAAGTACGCCTGGGCCTCCGAGCACCACTTCCTGGAGGAGTACTCGCACCTCTCCGCCAACGACGTGTACCTCGGCTATCTCGCGCACGCCACCGAGCGCATCCACCTCGGCTCCGGCATCTTCAACCCGCTCGCCCCCGTCAACCATCCGGTGAAGGTCGCCGAGAAGGTCGCGATGCTCGACCATCTCTCCGAGGGGCGCTTCGAGTTCGGCACCGGTCGGGGTGCGGGCAGCCACGAGATCCTCGGGTTCATGCCGGGTATCACCGACATGAACCACACGAAGGAGCTGTGGGAGGAGACGATCGCCGAGTTCCCCAAGATGTGGCTCCAGGACGAGTACGTCGGCTTCCAGGGCAAGCACTGGTCCCTGCCGCCGCGCAAGATCCTGCCGAAGCCGTACGGGAAGTCCCACCCGGCCATGTGGTACGCGGCCGGGTCGCCGTCCTCGTACGCCATGGCGGGCAAGAAGGGGCTCGGCGTGCTGGGCTTCAGCGTGCAGAAGGTCTCCGACATGGAGTGGGTCGTCGAGTCCTACAAGAACGCGGTCAAGGACGCCGAGCCGGTGGGCGCGTTCGTCAACGACAACGTGATGGTGACGTCCACCGCGATCTGCGCCGAGACGCACGCCAAGGCGGTGGAGATCGCGGTCGGCGGTGGGCTCAACTACCTCCAGTCGCTGCTGTTCCGCTACCACGACACGTTCCCCCGGCCGGAGGGGATTCCGGAGTGGCCGCAACTGCTGCCGGAGTACACCGAGGAGATCGTCGAGCTGCTCATCGCGGAGGAGCTGATGATCTGCGGGGATCCCGACGAGGTGCTGAAGCAGTGCCGGCGGTGGGATCGGGCGGGGGCGGACCAGTTGAGCTTCGGGCTGCCGATCGGGATCAGTCCCGAGGACACGATGAACACGATCCGGTTGATCGGGGAGCACGTGATTCCGCAGATCGATACGGATCCCGTGCATCGGACCTCGCGGTTCCGGGCCGCGGGCTGACCCTCTCGGGGCGCTGCCCCGGACCCCGCTCCTCAAGCGCCGGAGAGGCTGAGGAGACTCGCCTCAAACGTCGGCGGGGCTGGATCGTGCCCCCAGGGCCGGATCGCGCCTAGCGGCCGGACGACCAAGCCGCTCCGGCGATTGAGGCGCGGGGGTGCGGGGGCGGAGCCCCCGCGGACAAGCCGGGCGGCGTCTTCCCGGACCGTCGCCCTGATGAGCCGGGGTGCGTACCGCGGCCAGAAGCGTGCGCACCCCGGCTGTCCCACCGAGCCGGAGAAGGAACCCCGAGAAGGGAACCGTCATGCTCGACCACCTCATCCGCCGCGCGACCGTCGTGGACGGCACCGGCGGCCCCGCCCGCACCGCCGACGTCGGCATCCGCGACGGCCGGATCGCCGTCGTCGCCGAGCCGGGGACCCTCACCGAAGAGGCCGTCACCAGCGAGGACGCCGACGGGCTCGTCCTCGCCCCCGGCTTCGTCGACCCGCACACCCACTACGACGCCCAGCTCTTCTGGGACCCCTACGCCACCCCCTCCATGAACCACGGCGTCACCACCGTCGCGGGCGGCAACTGCGGGTTCACCCTCGCCCCGCTCCACCCCGACCGGCCCGAGGACGCCGACTACACCCGGCGGATGATGTCCCGGGTCGAGGGCATGGCGCTGGCCGCGCTGGAGGACGGCGTCGACTGGACCTGGTCCACCTTCCGCGAGTACCTCGACGCCCTCGAAGGGCGCATCGCCGTCAACGCCGGGTTCATGGTCGGGCACTGCGCCCTGCGCCGGCACGTCATGGGCGCGGACGCGGTCGGCGGGCAGCCCACGCCCGCGCAGCTGGACGCCATGCTCGCGCTGTTCCACGACGCGATGGACGCCGGGGCCTGGGGGCTCTCCACCACCCAGTCCTCCACCCACTCCGACGGCGACGGCGAGCCCGTCGCCTCCCGGCACGCCCGGCCCGAGGAGCTGCTCGCCCTCTCCCGCGCGGTCGGCGAGCACGAGGGGACCCAGCTGGAGGCGATCGTCGCCGGGTGCCTGGACCAGTTCTCCGACGAGGAGATCGACCTCTTCGTCGACATGACCGCCGCCGCCGGCCGCCCGCTCAACTGGAACGTCCTCACCATCGACGCCGCCGTCCCCGAACGCGTACCGCGCCAGTTGGTTCCGAGTGAGCGTGCCCGCCGCGCCGGCGGGCGGATCGTGGCCCTCACGATGCCCATCCTGACGCCGATGAACATGTCGCTCGGCACCTTCTGCGCCCTCAACCTCATCCCCGGCTGGGGCGAGATCCTCGCCCTTCCCGTCCCCGAGCGCATCGAACGCCTCCGGGACGCCGGCACCCGCGCCGAGATGCTGCGCCGCGCCGACAGCAAGGAGGCCGGGGTCTTCCGCCGGCTCGCGAACTTCGGCCGGTACGTCATCGGGGACACCTACAGCGCCGCCAACGAGGGGCTCAGCGGCCGCGTCGTCAACGACATCGCCGCCGAGCGCGGCCAGGACGCCTTCCACTGCCTGGTCGAGATCTGTGCCGCCGACGATCTGCGCACGGTCCTGTGGCCGATGCCGACCGACAACGACCCGGACTCCTGGGCGCTGCGGCAGCGGACCTGGGAGCACGAGGACGTCTTGCTCGGCGGCTCCGACGCGGGCGCGCACCTGGACCGGATGTGCGGAGCCCCGTACACCACGCGTTTCCTCGGCGACTGTCTGCGCGGGCGGAAACTCGTCTCCCTGACAGCCGCCGTCAAGATGCTCACCGACGACCCGGCGCGGCTCTTCGGGCTGCGTGGGCGCGGCCGGATCGAGGAGGGCTTCCACGCCGACCTCGTCCTCTTCGACCCCGAGCGGATCGACGCCGGGCCCGCCACCCTCGTCCACGACCTGCCCGGGGACAGCCCGCGCCTGGACTCCAAGGCCATCGGGATCGTCTCCGTGCGCGTCAACGGGGTCGAGACCCTGCGCGACGACAAGGTGACGGGGGCGGTGCCGGGGACGGTGCTGCGCTCGGGCCGTGACACCCGGACGGTGAGTACGGCGTGAACCACGTGCCTGAGCGGTTGTTCGTCGGCGGCGAGTGGGTCGAGCCCGCCGGCGGCCATTACGAGGTGATCGACCCCGCCACCGAGGAGGTCGTCGGCCTCGCCCCCGAGGCGAGCCGCGCCCAGGTGTACGAGGCCGCCGCGGCAGCGCGCGACGCCTTCGGGCCCTGGTCGCGGACCCGGCCCGAGGAGCGCGCCGCGATCCTCGACCGGGCCGCCGACATCGTCCGGCGGGACTTCCTCGCCCACGCCGAGGTCGCGCGGGCGGAGAGCGGCGCCACCGCCTCCACTGCCCGGTCCATGCAGGTGGGGGTGGGCATCGCCCGCTTCCGGCGGTACGCGCGCGGGGCCCTGGAGCCCGTCGAGGAGGCCGTCGCACCCCAGATCAACGAGGCCGGGCCGATGGGGCGGGCCGGGGTCTTCGGGGCGCTGGCAGTCCGCCAGCCGGTCGGCGTGATCACGTGCATCACCTCGTACAACAACCCCTGGGCCAACCCGGCGGGCAAGATCGCGCCCGCGCTCGCGATGGGCAACACGGTCCTGGTGAAGCCCGCCCCGCAGGACCCGCTCTCCGTCTACCGGATGGCCGCCGCCCTCGCGGAGGCGGGTGTTCCGCCGGGGGTGGTGAACGTCGTCACCGGGTCGGGCGCGGAGGCGGGGGAGGCCTCCGTCGACTCACCCGACGTCGACATGGTCAGTTTCACCGGGTCCACCGCCGTGGGGCAGCGCATCGCGGAGGTGTGCGGGCGCGGGATGAAGCGGCAGCTGATGGAGCTGGGCGGCAAGGGGGCGGCTCTCGTCCTCGACGACGCCGATCTGGACTCCGCCGTCGCGGGCATCGGCACGACGTTCTCCTTCTACAGCGGACAGATCTGTACGGCTCCGACCCGCGTCCTGGTCCACCGGTCCCGGCAGGACGAGCTGACCGCCGCGCTCACCGCGTACGCGAACCGGCTCACCGTCGGCGATCCCCGCGACCGGGCCACCGTCGTCGGCCCGGTCATCTCCGCGGCCCACCGCGACCGCGTAGAGGCGTACGTGGAGCTGGGCCGGAAGGAGGGCGCGCGGGTCGTCACGGGCGGCGTCCGGCCCGGCCACCTGGACCGGGGCTTCTACGTGGCGCCCACGCTGCTGGCCGACTGCACCCCGGACATGCGGGTGGTCCGCGAGGAGATCTTCGGGCCGGTCGTGGTGGTCGTCCCCTTCGACGACGAGGAGGAGGGCGTCGCCCTGGCCAACGACAGCGACTACGGCCTCATCGACTACGTGTGGTCCGGCGACGTGGCCCGCGCCTTCCGGATCGCCCGCCGGCTGCGCGCGGGCGGGGTCGGCGTCAACACGGTCGGGCGGAACATGGAGGCCCCGTTCGGAGGGTTCAAGAAGAGCGGGGTGGGGCGGGACGTGGGCTCGTACGCGCTGCACGCCTACAGCGAGACGCAGGCGATCGTCTGGCCCGGCTGAGGGCGCCTCCACGGGGCGCGGGAAAATTTTGAATCGGCACAAAACGGACAGTGCTGCGATTACCGTACGTCGTCACGTCCGGTCGAGTGGCATGCATTGCAAGGCTTCACGTGAATGTGACCTTGAATTGGTGAAGCGTTTCTGGGGAGTTGGCTGTCACATCCAAGGGTGAGACGTTGGAGTCTCACGCTCCGGATGTGGATATCGCAGCGCATAGCGTCCTTCCCATGAGTCAGCTGGACGCGCGGCCACGGGCCGGAGACACGGTACGGGGAAGCGCCCCGGCCGACGGCGGTGACGGCCGCGGTGGCGTACGGGGCAAGGGGCTCGGCGGGAACTCCGTCGGCCTCATGGGCAGCGCCGTCATCGGCGTCTCCACCGTCGCCCCCGTCTACTGCCTGACCTCCACCCTCGGCTCCACCGCCGGAGAGGTCGGCGTGCAGATGCCCGCCGTCTTCCTGGCCGGGTTCCTGCCGATGCTGCTCGTGGCCTTCGCCTACCGCGAGCTGAACCGGGCGATGCCGGACTGCGGCACCTCCTTCACCTGGACGGTGAAGGCGTTCGGCCCGCGCGTCGGCTGGATGTGCGGCTGGGGCCTGGTGATCGCGACGATCATCGTGCTGTCCAACCTGGCGGGCGTCGCCACCTCGTACTTCTGGCTGCTCGCGGGGGAGATCACCGGCAGTGCGTCGGTCGCCGCCCTGGACGACAGCAAGCCGGTCCACATCCTCACCTGCCTGGTCCTCATCGCCGTCGCCACCGCCATCAGCTACCGGGGCATGACCGCCACCAAGGGCATCCAGTACGCCCTGGTCGGGCTCCAGTTGGTGGTCCTCGCCGTGTTCGTGGCGATGGCCCTGAGCAAGGCGGGCAGCGGGGGGCCGGACTTCGCCTCCTCGCTCGACTTCTCCTGGTCCTGGCTGAACCCCTTCGCCGTCCGGTCCTTCGCGGCCTTCACCGCCGGGCTGTCCCTCTCGATCTTCATGTTCTGGGGCTGGGACGCCTGTCTGACCGCCAACGAGGAGACCACCGGCAGCGAGAAGACCCCCGGCCGCGCGGCCCTCATCGCGATGGTCGTCCTGGTCGGCTCCTACCTCGCCACCGGCATCGCCGCGCAGATGGCCGTCGGTTCCGGCACCTCCGGGCTCGGCCTCGCCAACCCGGACACCTCCGACAACGTCTTCGCCGCCCTCGCCGGACCGGTGATGGGCCCCGGCCTGGGCGTCCTGCTCTTCCTCGCGGTCCTCGCCTCGGCCGCCGCCAGCCTCCAGACCACGTTCATCCCGGTGGCCCGCACGGTGCTCGCGATGTCCGCGTACGAGGCGATGCCCGCCTCGTACGCCAAGGTCCACCCCCGCTTCAAGACCCCCGGCCGGGCGACGGTCACGGCGGGCATCGGCACCGGCGTCTTCTACACCGTGATGACCCTGGTCAGCGAGCACGTCCTGGTCGACACCATCTACGCGCTCGGCCTCATGATCTGCTTCTACTACGCGCTGACCGCCTTCGCCTGCGCCTGGTACTTCCGCGCCGAACTGACCCGCTCCGCCCGGGACCTGGTCTTCAAGGGCCTCTTCCCGCTGCTCGGCGGAACCCTGCTCGCCGCCGTCTTCGCCAAGACCCTCTACGACATGTGGGACCCGGCGTACGGCTCCGGATCCTCGGTCCTCGGCGTCGGATCGGTGTTCGTCATCGGGGTGGGGCTGCTGCTCCTCGGCGTCGTGCTGATGGTCGCGATGGAGCGCCGCAGCCCGGCGTTCTTCCGGGGCGAGGTCCTGACGAAGGAGACCCCGGCCCTCGTGGTCGAGGACTGATCCCCCGGCCCGCGCGACGCCTCGTACGATGAGGCCATGACACGAGGTTCGACGGGGCGATGGCTCCAGGCGGTCGGGATCGCCCACGGCGCCATCGGCGCGGTGATCTACCGCGACGTGCTCGCCGACCTCGGGCGGGACGTGGTCGGCTCCGTGCCCGACCGGGGCGACCGTGCCGCCGCCTTCTGGTTCATGGCCGCCGCCCCCACCCTGTGGCTGGGCGGCCGGCTGCTCCGCTCGGCGGAGGAGCACGACGACGTCCCGGCCCAGCGCGCGGCGGGCATCGCCCTGGCCGCCGTCGGCGTGGTGGGCACGGTGGCCATGCCGAAGAGCGGGTTTCCGAGCCTGGTGGGGATCGGCGGCGTCCTGCTGCGCAGGTCGCTGCGGTCCGGGGGCGCACAGGTGCGCACGGCGGGCGCCGGAGCGGCCGGAACCCCCGGGACCGCCCCGGCGCCGCAGCGGCCGGGCCCCTACGGCCGCCAGTAACCCAGCGCGCTCACCCGGTCCTTGGGCAGGCCCAGCTCCTTGCGGAGGTACGCCGACAGGGTCCGGGTGGTCGCCGTGTCGCAGGCGACCCAGACGTACACGTCCGTGCGGTCCTCGCCCAGCAGCTCCGGCAGGGCCGCCTTCACCTCGGAGACGAGGAGCGCGCCCGCCTCGCGGCGCTCCACGTGGTGCAGGGTGTGGTGGGCCCCGTCGAGGCGGAACGGCAGTTTCCGGTCCTCCTCGTGCGCGGTCTCGAACCAGATCGTCGCCGGCGTCGACGGGACCGCTTCCAGCAGGGAGTTGATCGCCGGCAGCGCCGCCGCGTCACCGATCACGAAGAGCCGCGAGGGCGCCGGGTCGGGCAGGGTGAAGCCGGTGCCCTGGAGTGTCGCGTCGACCGTTTCGCCGATCCCGACGGTCTTCGCCCAGTCGCAGGCAGGGCCCTCGTGCAGGGCGAATTCCAGACTGAACGTGCCCGCCTCCGGGTCGGGGTCGACCAGGGTGTAGGCGCGCTGATGGGGTTTGCCGTCCTTCTCGAACCACAGCCGCACCCACATCGTCGGGTGCGCCCCGCCCGTCGCGGCGAGCAGTCCGCCGTCGGTCACGTGGACCCGGTGGAAGCGGTCCGTGACCTGCTCCGTGCCGGTCACCGTGAACGTGAAGTCACGCCCCCTGAACAGTTTGAGAACGACGCCTTCCCAGCCATGCCCCACGGTGTCTCCTGCCTCGCCCCGGTGCCCCGGCCCACTGCCCAAAAGGTCACTTTAGGTTAGGCTAACCTAAATCCCGGAGGCTGGGGAGTGGCTGAAAACCACCGGATGCAGGGGATGGGCGAAACGATGACGACCGGCGTCGACAGCGAGAGACCGGGCGCGGGCGCGCACGGCGGTTCCGAGGCGTCCCGGGGCGGCGCGCAAGCGTCCCCCGGGGACTTCGAGATCTTCCGCGACGACTGGGGGATACCGCACCTGCGGGCCCCCGACGCCCTTGCGCTGGCCCGCGCCCAGGGGTACGCCACCGCTCTCGACCGGGCCTGGCAACTGGAGACCGAGCGGCACCGGTTGCTCGGTACCAGCGCCTGCGGTCTCGGTGCGGAAGCCGTCGGCTGGGACCGGTTCGTCCGGCGGGCCCGGCTCGCCGACACCGCCCGCCGCTGCTTCGACCGCCTCGCGCCGGAGACCGCCGCCTGGGTGGGGGCGTACGTCGACGGCGTCAACGACGGCCTCGCCGAAGGGGCCGCCCACGCACCCGAGTTCGCCGCGGTGGGCCTCGCCCCGGGCCGCTGGGAGCCCTGGACCCCGCTCGGCGTCTGGCTCTCCACACACATCCTGTTCGCCGGCTTCCCGACCAAACTCTGGCGCGAAGAGGTCGCCCGCCGGCTCGGCGACGACCGGATGACCCTCTTCGCGACCGACGGCCCCGGCACCGCCGGCAGCAACGGCTGGCTGCTCACCGGCGCCCGCACCGCCGGCGGCGCCCCGCTCCTCGCGGGCGACCCGCACCGCTTCATCGAGGCCCCCGGCGTCTACCAGCAGATCCGGCTCGCCTGCCCCGAGTTCGACGTCGTCGGGCTCGCGGTCCCCGGCGTCCCCGGGATCGCCCACTTCGGGCACACCGGCGGCGTCGCCTGGGCGATCACCAACGCCATGGCCGACTACCAGGACCTCTACCGGGAGCGGTTGCGCCGCACCCCGGACGGCGGGGTGGAGGCGCTCGGCCCGGACGGCTGGCGCCGGGCCCACGCCCACACCGAGACGATCGAGGTGGCGGGGGCGGACCCGGAGACGGTCGAGGTGATCGAGACGGACCGAGGGCCGGTGATCATAGGGGGCCCTGACGGTGACCCGGACGGTGTCCCGGGCGCGGCCCCGGACGGTGACCCGGACGGTGTCCCGGGCGCGGCCCCGGACGGTGACCCGGACGGTGTCCCGGGCGCGGCCCCGGACGGTGACCCGGGCGCGGCTCTGGGCGGTGACCCGGACGGTGTCCCGGGCGGTGTCCCGGGCGCGGCCCCGGACGGTGACCTGGGCGGCGACCCGGGCGCGGCCCCGGACGATGACCCGGGCGCGGGCCCCGACGGTGACCCGGGCGCGGGCCCCTGCTTCGACGCCTCCGCAGAGGGCTTCTCCGTCAGCCTCCGCCACCCGCCCCGCGTCACCGGCGAGCTGGGCTTCGACGTGCTGCCCGCACTGCTCCGGGCCCGTACGGTCGCCGACCTCGACGCCGCCCTCGACCGCTGGGTCGAACCCGTCA
The DNA here is from genome assembly GCF_018619185.1 of Streptomyces sp. McG3. Lineage (GTDB taxonomy): Bacteria > Actinomycetota > Actinomycetes > Streptomycetales > Streptomycetaceae > Streptomyces. The sequence goes on from NZ_JAAXYC010000023.1 coordinate 20,190, forward strand.
ACGTGGTCCTGGCCGCCGACACCGCCGGGGGCGCCCTGCACCGGGTCGCCGGACACGTCCCGGTGCGCCCGTACGTCAACCGGCTGCGGGTGGTCCCGGCCGAGGACCCCGCGTACGGCTGGCGCGAGGGCGAGGCCGTCCCCCTGCCCCGTGCCGAGGCGGGCGGCCCCGGCGGGATCGCGGTGATGGCCAATGAGCGCGGCCTCGCCGCCCCGCTCGGGGTGGAGTTCGCGCCCCCGCACCGGGCCCGCCGCATCCGGGAACTGCTCGGCGCGCGCACGGACTGGACGCCCGCCGCCCTGGCCGCCGTCCACACCGACACCCGCCTCGCCTCGTCCCGCCCCCTGTTGTCCCTGCTCGCCTGGGCCCCCGGCCTCGGCCCGGCCGCCGAGCGCCTCCGGGACCGGCTGCTGCGCTGGGACCGCCACATGGACGCGGACAGCACCGACGCGGCCCTCTACGCCCGCCTCCGCACCGACGTCGTCCACCGGCTGGCCGGCCACCCCGCCCTGAAGGGCGTCACGGGTGCGGACGACCCGTGGCGCTCGGCCGCCCACCCGGCGCTCTTCCGCCCCTGGCTCGCCGCCGTCCCCCGCATCGGCTACGCCCTGGAGAGCCTGCTCACCGTCGGACTCCTGCCGTACGAGGACCGGTTGGCGCTGGTCGCGGCCTCGGCCGAGGCCGTTGCCGCGGCGGCCGAGGAGACTCCGCCCGGCCCGTGGGGCGAACTGCACCGGCTGTCCCCCTGGCAGGCCCTGCCCGACCTCACGCCCGACGACGAGGAGGCCCGGCCGGGGCTCGCGGGCGACCACGACTGCGTGCTGTCCACCTCCGCCGTCCCCGGCGTCACCGACCTGTTCGCCCGGGGCCCGGCCGCCCGCTACGTCTGGGACCTGGCCCGCCGCGAGGACAGCCGGTGGGTCGTCCCGTTCGGCGCGTCCGGAGTCCCCGGATCCGCCCACCACCGCGACCAGACGGCCCGGTGGGCGCGGGGCGCGCTCATCCCGGTCGTCACGGACTGGAACCTGCTGCACCCGACGACCCGCCACCCGGAGGAGAACCCCGCCATGACCGCCCCCGTCACCGCCGACCCCACCGCTCCCGCCCTCCGCGCGGCCGTCCACGAACAGAAGGTCGAGGGCTTCGGGACGGTCCGCCTGGTCCCCGTCGACCCCGCGGCCGACCTCGACCTGCTGCACGGCTGGGTCACCGAGGAGCGGGCCCGCTTCTGGGGCATGGGCGGCCACACCCGCGAGCAGGTGCGGGAGATCTACGAGTTCGTCGACTCGCTCGCCACGCACCACGCCTACCTCGCCCTGCGCGACGGGGTCCCGGCGGCGCTGTTCCAGACGTACGAGCCGGACGCCGACCCGGTCGGCGAGTGCTACGACGTACGGCCCGGCGACTTCGGCATCCACCTGCTGATCGCGCCCGCCGAGGGCGAGGGAGCGGTGACCGGGTACACGGACGCCCTCCTCACCGCGTTCATCGGCTTCGTCTTCGGCGACCCGGCCCGCCTGCGGGTCGTCGTCGAGCCCGACGCCCGCAACGAGAAGGCCCTCGCCCGGATGGTCCGGGCCGGATTCGAGCTGGGCCCGGAGATCGTGAAGCCGGAGAAGACGGCCCGGCTCGCGTTCCTGACGAGGGAGGCCGCGCTGCGACTCGCGTAGCGCGGAGGGGCTCAGGTGGAGGGATCACGAGCGTCGACAACGCTCGTGATCCCTCCACCTACGGCTGATCCCTCCACCTACGGCGCCGGGTCCGCCCCGTCCGGGTGCAGCGCTCCGCCCGGCCGGAACAGCCGCTTGGCCACCGCGTGCCCGGCCTCCGCCGCCATCCGGAACCACGGCTCCGCCGCCGCCAGTCCCTCGCGGTGCTCGACCAGGCGGCCCAGCTCCCACATCGACTCCACATCACCGGCCTTCACCGCCTGCCGCAGCAGCCGTTCGGCCGTGTCGGGACGCCCCTCGGCCCGCGCGGTCAGGGCGAGCCCCCGCAGCGCCCGCACGGCCCGGGCGTCCCCGGCGGCGGCCGCCGCCGCGAGCGCGGCCGGATCGACGGGGCGGCGGGAACGGCTCCGGAACACCAGCAGGATCCCGAGCACCCACATGATCCAGCTCAGGCTGATCAGCGTGCCGTTGCCGGTGACGACCCCCGTCAGGCTCAGCGCTCCGCCCGCCGGCAACAGGAAGTACCCCAGCCCCGGACCCGGTCCCGGCCCCATCGCAACTCCTCTCCGTCCGCTCCCGACGCACACGGACGACGGTCTCGGATTTCCTTGTCGTACGGCATACCTTGGCCCTTCGCACGCATGACGCGCTGACGGACGACGGAGGTGTTCTCGATGCGGATCTCCACAACGATCTTCCTCACCGACGAGACGGTGACCCCGGTCAGGCTCGCCCGCGAGCTGGAACAGCGGGGGTTCGGCGGGCTGTACCTGCCCGAGCACACGCACATCCCGGTGATCCGCAGCACGCCGTACCCGATGGGCGGTGAGCTGCCCCGGGAGTACGGCCGCACCCTGGACCCGTTCGTCGCCCTCGGCCAGGCCGCCGCCGTCACCGAGCGTCTCGCCCTGGGCACCGGCATCACCCTGGTCGCCCAGCACGACCCGATCGACCTGGCCAAGCAGGCGGCCACCCTGGACCACCTCTCCGGCGGCCGGTTCACCCTTGGCATCGGCTACGGCTGGAACGTCGAGGAGGCGGCCGACCACGGGGTCGAGTGGTCGACGCGCCGGGAGCTGGGGCGGGACCGGATGGCCCTGATGCGGGCCCTGTGGGCGGACGAGCCGACCGGGTACGAGGGCGGGTTCGGCTCCGTACGGGCGAGCGAGGCGCACCCCAAGCCGGCCCAGCGGCCCCGCGGCCCGGTCAACGGCCCGCGCACCCTGATCGGCGGCGGGGCGGGCCCGAAGCTGTTCGCGCACATCGCGGAGTACGCGGACGGCTGGCTGCCCATCGGCGGCGGGGGCCTCACCGAGTCCCTGCCGAGGCTGCGGACGGCCTGGGAAGCGGCCGGGCGCGACCCGAAGGGCCCGAAGGTGGTGCCGTACGCGGTGCTGCCCAGCCCGGGGAAGCTCGCCCACTACGCGGAGCTGGGCATCGAGGAGGTCGTTCTCCAGCTGCCCCCTGCGGGCGAGGCGGAGGTCCTGCGGACGCTGGACGACTACGCCGCGTACCTCTGACGGCTACGCCGCGTACCGCCGAGGAGGGGTTGCCCGGGGCCGCCGGTGCAACCGGTCGCGCCCACAGGGCATCCTTGTTCATCGGGGAACGCATACGCGGGCCCGGCCGGCGGACGCCCCGCCGTGCGGACCGGAGCCCGACCGGGTGGGGAGTGGAATGAACAGGCCGTTGCGGCACATAGCCATCTTCTGTGGGCTGCTGGTGCTGGCCCTGCTGCTGCGGGCGAACTGGCTCCAGCACGTCGACCGCCAGGAGCTGGCCCAGCACGAGAACAACGCCCGCGTGCGGTTCGAACGGTTCGCCACCCCGCGCGGCGACATCATCGTCGGCGGCAAGGCGATCACCGGATCGAAGGAGACCGAGAGCCGGGACTACGCGTTCCTCCGGACCAACAAGGACGGCGCGATGTACGCGCCCGTCACCGGGTACGCCTCCCAGTCCCGGGGCACCTCGCTGCTGGAGCGGACCTACGACAGCGTCCTCAGCGGTCAGGACGACCGGTTCGCCTTCCGGCACGCCAAGGACATCCTGACGGGGCAGCCCCGGCGCGGCGGCGACGTGATCACCACGATCGACGCCAAGGCGCAGAAGGCGGCCTACAAGGGCCTGACGGACCTGGGCGCCCGGGGCGCGGTGGTCGCCCTGGACCCGCGCACCGGAAAGGTGCTGTCCCTGGTCTCCACCCCCTCGTACGACCCCGAGACCTTCGCCGGTATCTCCTTCAAGGAGAGCGACCGCTTCACGGCACTGGAGAAGAAGAAGGGCAAGCCGCTGGCCAACCGCCCGCTGCGCGAGACCTACCCGCCCGGCTCCACCTTCAAGATCCTCACGGCCGCGGCGGCGCTGGAGCACGGTGTGGTCACGGACGTGGACGCCCGGACGGACGCGGTCTCGCCGTATCCCCTGCCGCTCTCCACCAACAAGATCGGCAGCGAGGCGGGCGACGCGGTGTGCAACAAGGCGTCGATGAAGACCGCCATGCAGTACTCCTGCAACAACGTCTTCCTCGACGCGGCGTCCGAACTGGGTGAGGACCGGATGCGGGAGACGGCGGAGAAGTTCGGCTTCAACGAGGACGTGTACGCGGAGGAGTTCGGCGACATGCTCGCCACGAAGAGCCTCTACCCGCCGAAGCTCGACAAGCCCGGCACGGCCCTCACCGGCATGGGCCAGGGCAGCCTCACCAGCACCCCGATGCAGATGGCGATGGTCACGGCGGCCCTCGCCAACGACGGCAAGCTGATGCAGCCCTACATCGTCGACGAGCTGCGCGGCCCGGACCTCTCCACGCTGGAGAAGAACGAGCCGATGGAGATGAGCCAGGCCGTCTCGTCCGAGACGGCGAAGAAGGTCCAGGAGATGATGGAGCACACCGCGAAGGAGGGCAGCGCCCAGCGTGCCCTGATCGACGGTGTGACGGTCGGCGGCAAGACGGGCACCGCCCAGCGCGGCGTGAACGTCCGCGACGAGGTCCCGTACGGCTGGTTCGTCAGCTACGGCAAGAAGGACGACGGCCGTTCGGTCGCGGTCGCCGTGTTCATCGACCCGACGGACATGGACATCTCCCGCTCCGACATCTCAGGTGGCCGACTCGGCGCCCCGATCGCGAAGAGCGTGATGCAGGCGGTGCTGGGGGACTGAGAACCCTCCGGGCCGCTCGTTCGGACCGGGCCGGATCGGGGACCGCCGCGGCGGCGCCGAATTGACATGTCGTCCGGTCGCTCAGCTGTGCGATCATCATGTGCCCGCCCCTTCACAGGGCGGGCACATATCGCTGTGCTCAGCGGCCCGCCGAACGAGCTGTCCGCGGAGACCCGGAGCACATCCTTCACCGCTCCGGGGGGAACGGACCCATGCCACCACGTCTGTGTACGGCCGCGAGATCCGCGGCGTACACCGCACTTCTGCTCACGCTCACCGTTCTGGTCACGCTGGTGGCCCCGGTGGGGGCGGCGCGGGCGAGCACCGCCACCGCCACGACCGCCGCCCCGGCCGCCGCCGCCGAGGACTGCCCGTCCTTCCCGCTCTCCGCGTACGGCGAGGCCGCGCCCGAGGGGAACACGCTCACCCTCCCCGCCGACGGGACCGCCTGCTTCACCTTCACCGTCGCGGAGCCGGGCCTGCACCGCCTCCTGGAGTCGGGCACCGGAAGCCACAACGTGCACACCACGGTCTACGACGGCGAGGAGCAGGTCGACTGCTACGACCCGCAGTGGGGCGAGGGCTGGTGCCGTCTCGATCGCACCGGCACGTACACGCTGCGGCTGGTCAACGACTGGGCGGACACCAGCAAGTTCACCTTCGGGCTGGTCCCGATCGGCACGGACGAGGGCTGCGCCGCCCCGATCCCCACCGGCTGGGACACCCCGCCCCTCGTGGCCATGACCGCGGGCCCGACGGCCGTGCAGTGCGTGCGGATCGAGGGGAAGCCGGGCGAGCGGCTCACCCACGAGATCACCACCACCACCTACGGCTACGGCCTCTCCTGGATCACCGACGAGACCGGTGCCCGGATCTGCCCGCACTTCAACGAGGACGACAACGAGGGCTGCGTGCTCCCGGGCGACGGCCCCTACCGCGTCCTGTCCCACGTCGTCGAGGCGGAGGGCGGCTTCCCGGCCGAGTACAGGCTGAAGGTCCGCCGCATCTCCGACCCGGCCGGCTGCGCCCGCATCCCGGTCAACGCCTACAACTCCGCGCCCACCACCGTGACTCCGGCCACCGGCTGCAAGACGTTCACCGCGGCCCACGCCGGCCCCCACGAGGTCTACGCGGTCGGCACCTCCCGTACCAAGCTCACGGTCTACGACCGCGCCGGCAAGACCGTCTGCACCACCTGGGACGGGTGCGATCTGCCCGCGGCCGGTGACTACACGGTCTACACCGACCAGGCCACCCTCATCATCGACCGCGCCTCGGACGCCGGCTGCGTACCCGCCGGAATGGGTCTGCACCGGTCAGGGTTCGCCTCGGCGGGGGAGATCGACTGCGTCTCCCTGGACCTTCCCACCGGGGCCCGGATGGCCGCCCTGAAGTCCCTCGGCGGGCCGGGCCCGCACCCCGAGACGACGGTGTACGACGCAGACGGCGCGTACCAGTGCGCGGGGACCGCCCTCACGTCCGGCACCTGCGAGCTGGACGGCAAGGCGCCGTTCCGGCTGCACATCTCCACCGACGACGACGACCCGGCGACCGGCGCCTACGCCCTGGCGCTGCACCGCACCGACGTCGCCTCCGGCTGCCCGGCCTTCCCGGCCGGCGACTTCACCGCACAGAGCCCCGCCGCCCGGATCACCACCGGCGACGGAGTCTTCTCGCAGTGCCTCAGCATCCCCGCCGACGCGCACAGCGGGCGGGAGAACATCCAGCTCCGGGCCGCACCGGGGCAGACGTTGACCGCCGAGTTCACGGTGCTGGACGAGAAGGGCGTCGAGGCCTGCTCGGTCTACCCCTCGACCAGCACCTGGACGACCTGCGAGCTGAAGCCCGGCGCCGCGTACACCGTGCTGTTCACGGGCCGGGACAGCACGACCACCTACACGCTGACCCGCAGGGACGTCACCGCCACCGCGAAGGGCTGCACGCCCAACCCGGTGGTCCGGGCCGGCGGCCCCTCCTCCGGCGGTGCGATGGGCGCACCCGGTGAGCTGCGCTGCCGCCAGATCACCACCACCGACGCCGAGGACACCGTGCACGTGGACGTGCGCGACGCCCTGGGAACCGCGAACGTGGTGGCTTACGGCGCGAACGGCGAGGCCCTGTGCAACCGGAACCAGGCGTGCGCGGTCACCGGTTCCACCAGCTACCAGGTCCTGGTCACCGTGCGCGCCGGGCTGAAGGCCGCGCCCGACTACCGGTTCGACGCCGTGCGCGTCGCCACCGCGGCCGGCCCCGCCGAAGGGTGCGTCGCGGTACCCAACGTCAGTTACGGGTACGGCCCCGTCACCGGCACCCTCGACGAGGCGCACAGCACCTTCTGCGCGTCGCTGCCGACCGCCTACCGCGACCGCTTCGACATGAAGATCAGCGACACGGACGGCGCCGAGGAGACGGCGGTGCCCTCGCTCTACGACGCCGGCCTCAACAACGGCTGCGTCCGGTACATCCCCACCGGCTACCGGTGCGGCGTCGACGAGCCCTACTCCAAGGACCCCACCCCGAGCACCCTGGTCCTGTCGCTGCCGGAGACCGCCGCGAAGACCTCGTACTCGGCGGAGGCCGTCTGCTCCGGCATCCGCTGCGGTGCGGAGACGGTCACCATCGGCACGGTCAGCCCGACCACCGCCGCTGCCGGCGGCAAGGCCACGGTGACGCTCACGGGCACGGCGCTGCACAAGGACGACATCGTCCGCCTCAGCCTCGGCGGCAAGGAGGTGGAGTCGACGACCACCGCCGTCTCCGCCGACCGCAGGACGCTCACGGCGGTCCTCGACCTGACGGGCGTCGCGTCCGGCGTCTGGAACGTCACCGTCGTCACGCACAACGCCGTCGCCCACCCGCGGGGTTCGTTCACCGTCACGCCCGCGCGGCTGGCGTCCACCCGGCCGCCGGTGATCACCGGGGAGGCCGAGGTCGGCGCGACGCTGAGCGCGAGCACCGGTTCCTGGACGGTGACGCCCACCTCGTACGCGTACCAGTGGAAGGCGGACGGTGCGGCGATCTCCGGTGCGACGGCCGCCACGTACGCGGTACCGGCGACGCAGCTCGGCAAGAAGATCACCGTCACCGTCACCGCCCGCCGCACCGGCGACCCGGACGCCCAGGGGACCTCGGCGGCCGTCACGGTCGCCAGGGGTGACGCCCCGAAGGCCACGGTCGCGCCGGTCGTCTCCGGGGCGCCCGAGGTCGGCGCGACGCTCGGGGTCGGCCGCGGCGCCTGGGCGCCCAAGCCCTCCTCGTACGCCTACCAGTGGAAGTCGGCCGGTGTGGCGATCTCCGGTGCGACGGCCGCCACGTACACCGTGCCGGCGTCGCAGCTCGGCAAGAAGATCACCGTCACCGTCACCGCCCGGCTGACGGGGCACGCCGACGGCGGCGCGACGAGCGCGGCGGTCACGGTCGTCAAGGGCGACGCCCCGAAGGCGACGGTCGCGCCGGTGATCTCCGGGACGCCCAAGGTGGGGTCCACGCTCACCGTCGGCCGCGGCGCGTGGGCGCCCAAGCCGTCGTCCTGGGCCTACCAGTGGTACGCCAACGGTGCGGCCATCTCCGGGGCCACCGCCGCCACGCTGCCGCTCAAGGCGGCCCAGCGGGGCCGGACGATCACGGTGAAGGTCACCGCGCACCTCACCGGCCACGCCAGTGGGGCGGCGGTCAGCAAGGCGACGAAGGCGGTCGCCTAGGCGTATCGACCTCCAGCGGCCTCCCACCGGACACCCGGTGGGAGGCCGCCGGTGGTTTCCGGGCCGGCCACCGCGCGCACGCCGGCCCCCGGGGCGATCGGCGAGGCAGCCCCTCTAGCGCACCGCCCGCAGTGTCCTCGGCCGCTCCGCCCGCGGCTCCTTCTCCCCGGCCGGGTCCGCAGGGAGCGCCAGGCCCACCAGCTCCGTCAGCGCGTCGATGCGGAAGTCCGCCGTCTCCACCACGTCCGGGTGCTCCGCCCACCAGTGCCCGTACGGCCCCCGCCGCAGGTGCGCCGTCCGCATCCCCGCCGCCGCGGCCGGGAACAGGTCCTCCGCCGGGTGATCGCCCACGTACAGCGTCGCCTCCGGGGCGGCCCCCGCCACCTCCGCCACCCGCGCGAAGAACTCCGGGTCCGGCTTCCGGGCGCCCCACTCGTCCGAGGTGGCCACCAAGTCGACGGGCAGGTCCAGGCCCCGCAGCAGCTCCCCGGCCCGGACCGTGCCGTTCCCCGCCACCACGACCCGGACGCCCGCGGCCCGCAGCTCGCCCAGCGCGGGCCGGACGTCCTGGTAGAGGTCCGACTCGTCGAGGTGCTCTCCGCGCCCGGCGGCGGCCCGCGCGCGGTAGGCCTCCTCGACGTCCATATCGGGGCGCAGGACGCGCAGCGCGTCCGTGGCCTCGCGGCCCTGGGCGACGGCCGCGCCCACCAGCGCACTGAGCGTGTGCGGTGGTACGCCGAGCCAGTTGGCCCAGGACGCCCAGTGCCGGTCGTCGCGTACGAGGGTTTCGCCGATGTCGAGGACGATCGTTTCCATCACCGTTCCGACACTAAGCGCGAGGACGCCGTCGGCGGGGTCTCATCCGGGTGAGTCGGCACGCACGAGTGACCATGAGCCTGTCGCGACCGGCGATTCCCCGACAAGCGACCCCCGATGCCCTGGTCCGGCGCGCGCGCCTCGCTCGTATGCTCGGTTCATGACCGATGCTCAGAGCGGACGCCCCACCTCCAACGCCATGCGGCGCGCGCTCAAGCGCGCCCGTGACGGAGTCGCCCTCGACGTGACCGAGGCCGCCGTCCTGCTCCGGGCGCGCGGCGACGACCTGACGGATCTGGCGGCCTCCGCCGCCCGCGTACGGGACGCGGGCCTGGAGGCGGCGGGCCGGCCGGGCGTGATCACGTACTCGCGCAAGGTCTTCATCCCGCTCACCCGCCTCTGCCGTGACAAGTGCCACTACTGCACCTTCGTCACCGTCCCCGGCAAGCTCCGCAGGGCCGGCCACGGCATGTTCCTGTCGCCCGACGAGGTGCTGGCCATCGCCCGCGAGGGTGCGGCGATGGGCTGCAAGGAAGCGCTGTTCACGCTGGGTGACCGCCCCGAGGACCGGTGGCCCGAGGCACGGGAGTGGCTGGAGGCGGAGGGGTACGACGACACCCTCGCGTACGTACGGGCGATGGCCATCCGGGTCCTGGAGGAGACGGGCCTGCTGCCCCACCTCAACCCCGGGGTGATGACCTGGACCGACCTCCAGCGCCTCAAGCCCGTGGCCCCCTCGATGGGGATGATGCTGGAGACGACGGCGACCCGCCTGTGGTCCGAGCCGGGCGGCCCGCACCACGGCTCCCCGGACAAGGAACCGGCCGTACGGCTGCGGGTGCTCGAAGACGCGGGGCGCTCCAACGTCCCCTTCACCACCGGCGTCCTGATCGGGATCGGCGAGTCCTACGAGGAGCGCGCCGACTCCCTCTTCGAGCTGCGCAAGACCGCCCGCGCCTACCACGGCATCCAGGAAGTCATCGTGCAGAACTTCCGCGCCAAGCCGGACACGGCGATGCGCGGGATGCCCGACGCGGAGCTGGAGGAGCTGGCCGCCGCCATCGCGGTGGCCCGGCACATCCTCGGCCCGTCCGCCCGGATCCAGGCCCCGCCGAACCTGGTGGACGCCGAGTACGCGCTGCTCATCGGCGCGGGCATCGACGACTGGGGCGGGGTCTCGCCGCTGACCCCCGACCACGTGAATCCCGAGCGCCCCTGGCCGCACATCGACGAACTGGCCGCAAAGACAGCCGACTCGGGTTTCACACTCCGCGAACGCCTCACCATCTACCCCGAGTTCATCCAGCGCGGCGAGCCCTGGCTCGACCCCCGCCTCCTCCCGCACGTCCGCGCCCTGGCCGACCCGGAGACGGGCCTGGCCCGCGAGGACGCGATCCCCGTCGGCCTGCCCTGGCAGGAACCGGACGAGGGCTTCAGCTCCTTCGGCCGCACCGACCTCCACACCACCATCGACACCGAGGGCCGCACGGGCGACCGCCGCGACGACTTCGACGAGGTGTACGGGGACTGGGAGGCGCTCCGCGAGGCGGCGGCCCCCGGCATGGTCCCGTCCCGCATCGACGCCGACGTACGCCAGGCGCTGAGCCGGGCCGCCGACGACCCGACGAAGCTCACCGACGACCAGGCGCTCGCCCTGCTCCACGCGGACGGCCCGGCGCTGGACGAGCTGTGCCGGATCGCGGACGCGCTGCGCAGGGACGTGGTCGGCGACGACGTCACGTACATCGTCACGCGGAACATCAACTTCACCAACGTCTGCTACACCGGCTGCCGCTTCTGCGCCTTCGCCCAGCGCCGCACCGACGCCGACGCGTACACGCTCTCCCTGGACCAGGTCGCGGACCGGGCGGCGCAGGCGTGGGACGTCGGCGCGGTCGAGGTCTGCATGCAGGGCGGCATCCACCCGGACCTGCCCGGCACGGCGTACTTCGACATCGCGCGTGCGGTGAAGGAACGCGTCCCCGGCATGCACGTGCACGCGTTCTCGCCCATGGAGGTCGTCAACGGGGCGACCCGCACCGGCCTGTCGATCCGCGACTGGCTGACCGCCGCCAAGGAGGCCGGGCTGGACTCGATCCCCGGCACGGCGGCGGAGATCCTGGACGACGAGGTCCGCTGGGTCCTCACCAAGGGGAAGCTGCCCACGGCCACCTGGCTGGAGGTCATCAGGACCGCCCACGAGGTGGGCCTGCGCTCGTCCTCGACGATGATGTACGGGCACGTGGACCAGCCCCGCCACTGGCTCGGCCACTTCCGTACCCTCTCGCGGCTCCAGCAGGAGACGGGCGGGCTGACGGAGTTCGTCACCCTCCCCTTCATCCACACCAACGCCCCGGTCTACCTGGCCGGCATCGCCCGCCCCGGCCCGACCGACCGTGACAACCGCGCGGTCACCGCGATGGCGCGACTCCTGCTCCACCCGCACATCACCAACATCCAGACGAGCTGGGTGAAGCTCGGCACGGAGGGCGCGGCGGAGATGCTCCGCTCGGGCGCGAACGACCTGGGTGGCACGCTGATGGAGGAGACCATCTCCCGTATGGCGGGGTCGAGTTACGGCTCGTACCGCTCGATCCAGGGCCTGGAGGCCATCGCCGAACTCGCGGGCCGCCCGTCCCGCCCCCGCACGACCCTGTACGGGGAGGTCCCGGCCGAACGCGTGGCGGCGGCGACGGCCTCGGACGGGCATCTGCCGGAACTGCTGCCGGTGCTGCCCAGCTGAGAGCGGGGGAGAGGCGCGGCCGCCGCGCCGAACCCCAACCACCCCGACCGTGCGGACAGTTGCCTTCGTTATGATCGCCCCTCCCGAACGCTGGAGGTCGCAGTGAGCGAAAGTCCTGTCCGCACGGTCGAGGTGCCGTTGGAGGACGGCAGCGACGAGGCGATCCGTGTGCAGATCCGTGAGGTGGACGATTCCCTGGTGCGGGTCGGCCGCGGAGACCGCTCCGTAGCCCGTGCGGAGCGGTCGTTCGGGCAGATGCTGGATACGGTGCGGCCGGTGGCGGAGAGCTTCGTCGGCAGGTTCCGGGGAATGGCCAACGCGCCGGACGAGATCACCCTGGAGTTCGGTGTGTCGCTGTCGGCCGAGGCGGACGTGGTCATCGCCAGCACCTCGACGGCGGCGAACTTCTCGGTGAGCCTGGCGTGGCACAAGGGCGACGCGGTCGAGCCGAACGAGCCCGCACCGGACGAGGGCTGACGTGACCGGCTTACGGGGGGACGCGGACTCCATGGGGCCGGAGGAAGAGGCGCCGAGCGCCGACGAGGCGTTGAACGCGGCGGTCGTCCGGGTCAGAGGAGGCAACGGCGCGATCGCCGGAGGCGGCTTCCTCGTCACCCCGGACCGCGTGCTGACCTGTGCTCATGTCGTGTTCGACGCGCTGGCGAGGGGACGGGACCTCGATGTCGCCGTCGGCGCCGAGGTGCTGATCGAATTCCCGCTCGCCGACGGGCCCGGTGAGCGGCACTTCGTCGCCGAGGTCGAGCAGTGGATACCGGAGGAGCCCAAGCACTGCGGGGACGTGGCGGTGCTGCGGTTGCGCGATGCGGTGCCCGGCACTCGTCCGCTGCCGGTGGCAGCCTCCGACGCGGTGTCGCACCGGCCGGTGCGCGTCGTGGGATTCCCGGACGACGAACTGGGTGTGATCTGGCACCGGGGAGAGCTCAGCGGGAAGTCGTCGGGCGACTGGATCCAGCTCTCCCGCGCCGACAGCCGGACGACCCACATCACCCGCGGCTACAGCGGCAGCCCTGTCTGGGACGAGCGGCGCGGCGCGGCGGTCGGCATCGTCGTCGCGGCCCAGCGGAACCGCGACGCCACCCAGCAGTCCTTCGCGATCAGCGTGAAAGCGGCGCTGCGGAAGCTGCCCGATCTCGATCGCGCGCTGGCCGCGCATCCGTTCCGGGGCATCGACACCTTCCAGGAGCGCCACGAGGACATCTTCTTCGGCCGCGACAGCGACATCGAGGACGTGGTCGCCGCGCTGGAGAAACACGGGGCTGTCACGCTCTTCGGACCGTCGGGCTGCGGCAAGTCCTCGCTGGCGCTGGCCGGAGTGGTTCCCCGGATGCGGCGCGAGAGCGGCGAGGCGGAGGACGACGACCGGCTCGGCCCCGACGCGATCGTGGTGAACGCCGGCGCCGATGGCCCCCTGCTCTCCCGACTGGCCGTCGACCTCTACGAAGCCGTACGCACCGGACGGTACGGGGACCGGCGGGCGGAGAGCGTCGACCAGGTGGAGGAGTGGCTGGCGGACCGAGGCCTGGTGCAGACGCTGAACCGCCTGCGAGGCGCTTCGGACGGCAGATGCCTCGTCGTCCTCGACCAGGCCGAGGCACTCCTGAAACTCGACGAGGAGGAGTTCGACGAAGTCGCCGGACTTCTCTTCCCGGAAAGCGATCCGACGGCCGGATCCCTGCTGCTCGTCACACTCCGGTCCGACTTCATGGACGCGGCGCTCAGACATCCCCGCCTCGGCCCCCTGGTGGGCGGCAGCCGCCTGCTTCCGCTGACGCCGATGTCACGGAGCCAGCTCCGGGACGTGATCAACAGACCGGTGGAGAAGGCTCCGGCGGTGGAGTACGACCCGGGGCTGGCCGACCGCATTCTGGACGACGCGTGCCGGGAGCCGGAGAATCTGCCGCTCCTCGGCTTCCTGCTGAAACGGCTGTGGGACGAGCGGTCCGCCGGCCGGCTGCGCACGTCGACGTACGTGGCGCTGCACGGGGTCGAGGGCGCGTTGGAAGAGCACTGCGAGAAGGCATGGAGGCAGTACGTCGGCGAGAGTGAGCGGATGGCCGCCGCCAGGCTCCTCAGGGGCCTGGTGAGAGTGCTGCCCGGGAGCGGGACGCCACTGCGCCGCAGGCTCACGCGGGGCGGGGCGGGCGAGGCCGGATGGGAGCTCGCCAAGTCGTTCGGCGCTCAGCCGTTCCGGCTGCTCGTGCTGCGCGGAGGCGACGGAGAGCCGGAGACCGCCGAGCTGGCCCACGAGAAGCTGATCGAGGTGTGGCCCGCGCTGAGGGATCAGGTGCGGGAGGACGAGCGGTTCCTGACGGGCCGCGCGGAGCTGAACCATGACCGCGAGCGTTGGACGAAGCAGGGCAGGCCGGCCGCCCTGCTGCCGGGAGGCCTTCAACTCGCCTCCATCCAGGCTTGGGTGAAGGACCGGGAGCCGGAACTCGACGCGCCCGAGCGTGACTTCCTGGAGCGGGCGCGCCGCCGTCGACGTCTGCGGCGCGCTCGCGGCCGCGCGGCCGGGACGGCGGCCGCTGTGGTGTTCGCGCTGATCGTCGGACTCGGCACCTTCCTCGTCTACCAGGAGCGCGTCAGCACGCAGCGTCAGCAGGACGGGCGGTCGCGTCTGCTGGCCAACTACTCCGCCGAGGTCGCCGAACAGGATCCGGGACAGGCCGCGCTGATCGCCATGGGCGCGTACGGCATCGCGCCCACGAACGAGGCCCGCAACGCCGTGCTCCGCAGGTACGACCAGGTCAAGAACGCCGCGTGGGTCCTGAGCGGGGCGGAGGGAAGCATCCGGGACGTGGCGATGAGCGTGGACGGCGCGGTGACGCTCGTGGCGACCGAGAACGGGCGCGCCACCCTGTTCGTCCGCCAGGCCGAAGGACGCGTCCAGCGGCTCCACCTGGACCTCGACGAGATGGCCTTCCACCCGCTGGTCAGCCGGGACGGCCGGCAGGTCGCTCATGTCTCGGCGGCGGGCACGTTGGTCCGGTACGAGGTCGACCTCGCCGCCGGCCGTCCGGAGGACCTGCTCCGGCCGCAACCCGGTTTGCGAGGACCGGAGTTCGAGAAGATGGCCGACACCCTGGGCTGGGTGGGCGTGGAGGAGAGACTGATGGCTCTCTCGCCGGACGCCGGAAGCCTGGTCACGATGGTGGACGGTCGGCTGACGCTGTGGGATCTGGCGACGGGGCGCCGCCAGGACGTGCCGGGCGGGCCGGTCGCGAGGAGCGAGTCCGTGTGGTTCGGACCCGACGAGAACACCCTGGTGGTCAGCCGGTCCGTGGCGGGTGGCAGCGACCTCGTGATGGACGTGGTGGACGTCCGTACGGGAAAGGTCCGTGAGCTGGCGGACGGCGTCGACGACAGTGCGATGTACGGCTCGGCGACGGCGCTGTCCGGTGACGGCGGCGTTCTGGTCTTCTGCCGTCAGGTGAAGAAGGGCGACGACGACCTCGCCGTCTACCGTGCTCTGCGGGTGAAGGACGGGCGGCCACTGAACAGCTACACGCACGACACCGGGTACAACAGCGACTGCGGAAGCATCGCCGTCGACGAGAAGGGCGATCGTTTCGTAGCGAACCACCATGGGTTGTGGATGATCGTCGGCACGCGACGTGGCAGCCGCGTGACGCGGGCCGAGGTGGCGCCGCCAGACCTGGTCGTCGGCCGTCTCCTCCAGGACGCGAGCCACCCGGTCGTTCCGGTGGTCTCCTACGGTGACAACCACGTGACGGCCCAGCCGCTGATCCCGCGCGGAGTCGACGGCTCCGACATCATCGTCGGCTCTCCGCGCCTGGTCGACGGCGGCAAGTCCCTGGTGGCCCAGATCAGGGAGTTGGACGAGCCCGACGAGGGCGAGACGCTGGCGCTCGTCGACGCGGCGACCGGCCGGATCACCACCGAGGTGAAACGGCCCACGTCTGCCGTGGTGGTCGACCGGGCCGTGGAGCATGACCTGCTGGTGAACGACGCCGGAACGCTCGTGGCGGACGTGGTCGACCGCGACCGGGTCCAGATCCGGGAGATTCCGTCGCTGCGCCAGGTGGCGGAGGTCAGCACACACGCGCCCCCGGAGGACCGGGGCGGGGCCCCGGAAGCGCTGACGCTGACCTTTCTCCGGGGCGGCGACGAACTCGTGACCCTCTCCGGCAGCCGGATCGAGCACTGGGACGCCAGGACCGGCCGCCGCCTGTCCCCCGTCATCGACGCCCGTTTGCTGGGCCTCACGAAGAAGAACCCGCCGCTGTTCGGCTCCGGCCGCCCGGAGGCCGTGGACTCGGGCTTCGCGGTGAACCCCCATGCGGAGAAGGGCTATGTGCAGGTCATGGTCGCCCGCGCCCCGGTCCTGCACGCCGTTCATCTGCGTACCGGCAAGGAGAACAAGGATCTGCGCGTCCGCCTGGGCCCGAGGATCGAACGGGCGGTCCGCGACAGCAGCGGTAGCTACGCGGCCGCCAAGTCGCCCGGCGGCATGATGGAGATGTGGTCGACGGCGACCGGAGAACGGCCGGCCAGACTCGTCGGACCGCTCGGGCCACTGGGCTCCGACGAACGCTTCACCGGGGACGGATTCGTCTTCGGCTTCACCGGGGCCGGCGGTGAGTTCTTCGTCGCGAACGGCGGCTCGGTGCGCTTCCAGCAGCTCGCGGACTCCAACGCCTACCAGACGTACGACTTCGCGGCGCACCAGCACTTCCTGGCGGCCACCAAGGACGGCAGGACTCTGCTGCGTACGCTCTCCGGAGGCAGCTTCGGGGGAGGCAACGGAGACCGCGGCCGTCTGGACCTGATCCATCTCGACCCCGAGCTCTGGAAGCGGCACCTGTGCGCCGTCGTCGGCCGCGACCTCACGGCGGAGGAGCGCTCCGGTCTGCCCTCGGGCCTGCCCGAAGGGATCTGCCCGGCCTGAGCCGACCTGTACTCCGGGAGATCCACACAGCTCGGTCACACCCATAGCCGTCCGTCCTGGGGTCGGCATAACGTCACGGGGTGATGGAACCCCCGCACCTGGACACGATCCGGCAGTCGTACGACGCCGTCGCCGCCGACTACGCCCGGACCGTCAAGGACCCGAGTGAGCTGGACCCGCTGTCGCGCGCCGTGCTGGCCGCCTTCGCCGAGCTCGTCACGTCGTCCGGCCTCGGGCCGACGGCGGACGTGGGCTGCGGGCCGGGCAAGGTGACCGCGTACCTGACCGGGCTGGGGGTCTCCGCGTTCGGGATCGATCTCTCGCCGAGGATGGTCGGGCTGGCCCGCGCGGCCCATCCGGAACTGCGCTTCGAGGTCGGCTCGATGACCGCGCTGGAGACGGGGGACGGCGAACTGGGCGGCATCCTGGCGTTCTACTCCACGCACCACCTGCCGCCGGAGTCGCTCCCCGGCGCGTTCGCCGAGTTCCACCGGACGCTGGCGCCCGGCGGGCACCTGCTGATCGTCACCCGGGTCGGCGACGACGGGCACCGGCAGCTGACGTACGGCTACGGAGGCCCCGCCGTCCCCTTCGACAGCTACCGGCTGCCGGGGGACCGGATCGCCGAACTGCTGGAGCGGGCCGGGTTCGTCATCACGGGGCGGACCCTTCAGGAGCCCGAGGAGGGCGCGAAGCGGCCGGTCGCCGGCTTTATGGCCCACAAGCCGGAAGCCCGTCAGGCGTAGCACGGCCCGGCGTCGCGCCGCCCGTGACGCGGGTGGGGGCCGGCCTTCCGTTTCCTTCTGTCATGACCCGGGCAACTCTTGCGGAGGCCGACCCCGTCGCCACGTGCTGATGTGCCCGATGAGTCAGGAGCGAGAAACCATGCGAACTCCGCCGATACCCCCAACGCCCGCCGGGAACAGCGGTGCCGACCCCGCCGGTGCGAGCGTTCCGCTTCCCCTTCGCCACCGGTTCGGCGCCACAGGTGCCGTCCGCAAGCGCACCACCCGCACCGCCGCCGTCCTCGCCGCCGCCGGTCTCCTCGTGCTGGGCACCGCCTCCGCCGCCCACGCCGATCCGCCGGGCAGCCTCCCCCAGAACGCGGGCGGTTACGAGCAGGCGTTCTCGCCCGCCTTCGACTACGACGGCGACGGCTGCTACGCCACCCCCGCCATCGGTCCGGACGGCACCCTCGCGCCCGGGCTGAAGACGACCGGCGCGATCAACGGCAGCTGCCGGGACCGGGGGGACCTGGACAACTCGCAGACGTATGCCCGGTCGAAGTGCAACAACGGCTGGTGCGGCATCGTCTACGCGACCTACTTCGAGAAGGACCAGGCCGTCCACGGCAGCGGACTCGGCGGGCACCGTCACGACTTCGAGCATGTGATCTCCTGGGTCAACCAGGGCTCCGACCAGGTGGACTACGTCTCGACGACGCAGCACAGCACGGTGAAGACCTATCCGCGCTCGCAGGTGCGGTTCGACGGCTCGCATCCCAAGGCCGTCTACCACAAGGACGGGCCGAGCACGCACTTCTTCCGCCTCGCCAACGGCAACGACGAGCCGCCCGAGAACCACTACGGCACCTGGCGATACCCGCCGGTCGTCGACTGGAACGGCTTCCCCAGCACGGAGTTGCGCGACCGGCTCATGAACGCCGACTTCGGCTCCGCGACCATCAAGGTCACCGACAAGGACGACCGCTTCCGCAATCTGCTCAACAACTCCAAGCCCGCCGGGATCCCCTTCGACCCCTGGGCCTGAGAGGCGCCCCCCGCCGCCCGGGGCCCGGATCCCGGGCGGCGAGGGCGTCCGTCACGCCAGGGGAAAGGCGCGGCGGTAGTCGCTCGGCGACACCCCGATCTGTCTGACGAAGTGGTGCCGGAGGTTGTTCGCGGTGCCGAGGCCGCTCAGCTCCCCGATCCTGGCGATCGGCAGGTCCGTCGACTCCAGCAGGCTCTGGGCCCGTCGCAGCCGCTGATTCAGCAGCCACTGCAACGGGGTCACCCCGGTGGCCGCCTGGAGCCGCCGGTAGAGGGTGCGCGGGCTCATCGCGGCCCGCTGGGCCAGGTCCTCCACCGTCAGCGGCTGGTCGAGGTGCGCCCGGGCCCAGTCCAGCACGGGCGCCAGGCCCCGGTCGTCGGTGGCGGGCACGGGCTGGTCGATGAACTGAGCCTGGCCGCCGGGGCGGTGGGCCGGCACCACCATCCGGCGGGCCAGCTGGTTGGCCACGTGGGCGCCGAGGTCGCGGCGTACGAGGTGGAGGCAGAGGTCGAGTCCCGCGGTCAGCCCGGCGCTGGTGAGGACGTCGCCGTCGTCCACGTACAGCACCGAGTCGTCGACCCGCACCTTCGGGTAGCGGTCGGCCAGTTGGGCCGTGTGCATCCAGTGGGCGGTGGCGCGCCGGCCGTCGAGGATGCCCGCCTCGGCGAGGGCGAAGGCGCCCGTGCACAGGGAGACCATGCGGGCACCGGCGTCGTGGGCGAGGCGGAGAGCCGCGATCAGTGCCGGGTCCAGCGGCCGGCCCTCGTCGACACAGGGGTCGGGCACCGAGGGCACGATGACGGTGTCGGCGCCCGCGAGGTCGGCCAGGCCGTAGCGGGTGTGCAGGGAGAGTCCGGCCCCGGTCGCCGGAGTGTCCGCGCCGGCCTCCCGCGTGCCGCACAGCCGCAGGTCGTACCAGGGGTCCGCCAGGTCGGGCTGCGGCTTCCCGAACACCGTGCAGGGAATGCTCAGTTCGTACAGGTCCCAGGAGGGAAGGCGGATCTCCTCGGTCACGACCACGGCGACGGAACCAGCGCTCATACGGTGCAGCGTATGGCAGGAATTTGGTGGTCGCCGTCACTGGTGTCACTTCTCCCGCCCTTCTCCTGCTGCGAGCGTGGTGCGTACGTGATCAACCGGCCCAGGCGTGGGCAGACGTACAGGGAGTTGTCGGAACATGGGTACCGAGCGTTCGGCCGTGACGGTCATCGGGCTGGGTCAGATGGGATCGGCGCTGGCAGCCACCCTGCTGGAGCGGGGGCACCCGACCACGGTGTGGAACCGTTCGGCGCACAGGGCGCGGGCGTTGGCCGAGCGCGGTGCCGAGCTCGCCGCGACGCCCGAGGAGGCCGTCGCGGCGAGCCCGCTGATCATCGTGTGCGTACTGGACTACGACGCGCTGCACGCCACCCTCGACCCCGTCGCGGGTGACCTGGCGGGCAAATCCCTGGTCAACCTCACCTCCGGGTCGCCCGAGCAGGCCCGGGAAGCCGCCGCGTGGGCCCGCTCGCACTCCGCCGACTACCTCGACGGCGCGATCATGACCACTCCGCCGGGGGTCGGCAGCCCCGAGATGATGTTCCTCTACGGCGGCTCGCCGACCGCCTTCGAGACCCACCGCCCGACCCTGGCGGCCCTGGGCGACCCCCTGCACCTGGGCGCCGAGCCGGGTCTGGCCTCCCTCTACGACGCCGCGCTGCTCGGCCTGATGTGGTCCACCATGACCGGCTGGCTGCACGGCACCGCCCTGGTCGGCGCGGAGAAGATCGAGGCCACGGCCTTCACCCCGGTCGCGATCCGCTGGCTGGGCGCCGTGACCGGGTTCCTCACCACCTACGCCGGCCAGGTCGACGCCGGCCGCTACCCGGGCGACGACGCCACCGTCGACGTACAGATCGCGGCCATCGACCACCTCCTGCACGCCGCGGCGGCCCGGGGCCTCGACAACGCCCTGCCCGAACTCCTCAAGGCCACCATGGAACGCGCCCGGGACGCGGGCCACGGCTCCGACAGCTACGCGAGCGTCATCGAGGTCCTGACGAAGAGGGCGGCCGGCGCGTGACGGTGACCCGGGCGGCCGTCACCCCTCCGGCCCCGGCGGCGCGCCCGGTTGGTGCCCCGCGCTGGGCGGACCTGCTCGCGACCGCCACCGACGACAGCCTGACCGCCCTGGGGGAGGCGGCGGGGCGGGACTGGTCGCGCCCCGCCCGCGGCCTCGACTGGAGCTGCCGCCAGACCCTGGACCACCTGGCCCTCGGCCTGACCGGTTACGCGGGCCTGCTCATCGCCCGCCCCACCGACCGCTACATCACGCTCTTCGCCTCCCTCGACCCCGAGGCACCCGTCGCCGACTGCCTGGACGGCCTCCGCATCGCCTCGGCCCTCGCCGCCTCCACCGTCCGCGGCACGGCGCCGGACGTACGGGCCTGGCACCCCTGGGGTCACTCCGACGCCGGCGGCTTCGCCGCCATGGCGATCACCGAACTGACCCTCCACACCCACGACATCACCCGCGCCCTCGGTGTCCCGTGGGACCTGCCCGACCCCACGAGCGCCGCCGTCCTGGCCCGTCTCTTCCCCGGCGCGCCTTCCGGACACCGCCCGTCCGACACGCTGTTGTGGTGCACGGGCCGGGCCGCGCTCCCCGGGCTGCCCCGGCGCGTGGAGTGGCAGTGGGACGGCACCGTGCGCTGACACGGGTCCCGGGCGGAGGTCATGCGCCGGGGCGGTGTCCCTCGTCGTGGCGGGGCAGGCCGCGCAGCAGCGTGCCGAGGTAGAGGCCGAACGGCGGCTCCGCCGGGGCGCTGCCCGCCGCCGCCAGCCAACGGACCACGCCCAGGCCGAAGACGGACCAGTTCTGTTCGGCCTGCCGGGTGTCCGCGCCGCCCGCGCGGAACGCCGCGACGGCCTTGCCGTGCAGCCGCTCGAAGGATGCGAGGTGGTGGCGGTGCGGGCGGGCCACGTGCGCCGCGTATCCGGGCACAGCCAGGAACTCGTCGTGCATCGCCCACGCGAGCCGCTCCAGCCAGTCGAGCCAGGTCGCGGCGTCGGGCTCGTCCTCGGGGAGCACCCGGCCGACCATGACCTCGCTGACGAGGTCCAGTACGCCGTCGCGATCGGGCACCCACCGGTACAGCGACGAGTGCGCGACCCCGAGCCTCGTCGCGAGCTCCCGCATGGTGAGCGTCGTCACGTCCCCTTGCAGGGCGGCATCGGCGATCCGCTCCCGGCTCAGCCGCGGCGGCCGCCCGGGCCCGTTCCTTCCGGTGCTGTTCATCGGGGCAAGCGTACGCAGGGAGGGGTGGGGCCATATTAGTGACCATTGGTCGCTAATGCTGCTAGGGTCGGCTGATGGACCTACGGGGAGCAGCACGGGAGCCACGGGAGATCGACGCCTCGGGGCTGCCCATGGACCAGGCGCAAGCGCTGGTCCTCGACGAACTGCGCGCTCTCACCGAGCGTGCCGAGCCGTTCGCGGCGATCCTCCTGATGCCCGCACCGCCACAGGGGAGCACTCCCGCTCCGGCGGCATCCGGTACCTCCACCGCCGAACGCGTCCGGACCCTCAAGCTGATCCGGCCCGGCCTCACGGAGCTCTGCCGCGGCCTCGCCTTCGTGGCGCCGGCGGACCTCCCGGCGGAGCGCGCGGCATCGATCCACAGCGCCGAACAGCTGTGGGGCTGCCCGACGATGGCCACGCAGGACGTGACGGCCGCCCGCGCGTGGGCCGGGGCGCGGGCCGGGGACTGACGGACGAGGAGCACGGGGCCGACGGGAACCTTGCCGTCGCGCACGGGGATCAGGCCGGGGTGGCCGCCGGCGACCTCGATGCAGTGGCTGACGCGATCAGATGCTCCGATCGGGCGGCCGGCGAGGTCGCCGTACGGTTCGCGCTGACGCAGGCCGTCCTGTCTCCGCGGGACGTGCTGCTCGTCGCGCACAGCCGGGGGCAGCGGCCGCCGGACGCCGGTGACCGATGACCGGCGCGGGGCCGTCCGTCGTCAGTCCGCACCGACCCGGGTCATGTTCTTCTCGGCCAGGGGCGCGTAGTGCTCGGTGAACAGCTTGCCCACCAGTTCGCCACGGCTGGAGACCCCGGCCTTTTCGAAGACCGCCTTGATGTGGTCCCGGACGGTGTGCGGGGAGAGGCGCAGCTGTGCGGCGATCTCGCCGGTCGGGAGACCGCGGGCGATGTACTGGGTGACCTCGGTCTCCCGGTCGGTGAGCTCGTACGCGTCCACGATCAGGGGCACGATCTCCGAAGTCTTCGCGGGCTCGATCACGACGGCGGAGGCACCCGGTCCGCCGCCCGCCTCCCGCAGGCAGGAGGCGTGACAGACCAGCCAGCGGCCGGCCCGGTTCCGTACCCGGGCACGGGCCTGGCCGCGGTCCCGCTCCTGTGCGACGGCGCGGGCCTTCATCGCGGTCGCCTGGACCCAGGCCGGCACCCGGATGCCCTGGGGCGAGGGCACGGCAGGGCCTTCGGGGAGGGTGTCGAGGTAGGCCAGGGCGTCGTCGTTGAACGACAGCAGTGTGCCGTTCGCGTCGAAGAGGAGGAGTCCGGGGCCGTGCGGGCCGCCCGGCTGCGGCTGCGGGGCGGGCTCGGCGAACGAGCGCAACTGCTTGGCGAGCGGAGTGACGACGGAGGCGATCAGCCGGGTCTCGGCGTCGTCGAAGGCCGGGCGCCCCTCGGCCCGGAACAGGCTGATGTGACCCTGGGGACGGCCCCCCACGCGCAGGACCGCTCGCAATTCGTCGTGGAATCCCCGCGGGCGCATGAAGGCCTCGTAGAGCGTGCTGCGCGCGGGCAGGTCACCGGTGGTCTGCCGGAGTCCGGCGACCGGCACGGGGGCCCGTGCCAGGTCGCGGAAGAGGTTGACGTTCTCGGTGAACAGTTCGGACTCCCAGTAGACGGCGCAGCCGTCCTCGTCCAGGTTCTCCGCGCGGATGGGCGCCGTCATCATGCCGGTCACCGGGTCGGTGACGCGCCATACCGCCGCGTCGTACGGCATGAGCCGTCGCAGGTGGGCCGAGGCCTCGGCGAACAGGCCGAGGGCGTCGGCGGCCCTCGCGGTCCGGAAGAGCAGTTCCGCCCGGCCGACCGACGTACGGGAGGCCGGGGTGCGGGAGATCGTCGAACCGGGCATCCCATGAATGTGCCAGTTCCGCCGGAACCTTCCAACCCCTCAAGAAGGGGATGGGAGAGGCCCTCCCGGGCGAGAAGACTCCTCCTCCTACCGCCGCCGCTCGGCACGAGAGGAAGGACGTGATCGTGGCCGGACTACCCGAACGACCCGAACATCCGGGAATCGCCGTGAGCTCCCTGGACGGGCTCGTCGCCCGGCTCAAGGGCGAGGTCTTCACCCCCGAGGACGCGGGGTACGCACGGGAACTCGCGGGCTTCAACCGGATCGGGCAGCACCGGCCCGGCCTGATCGTCGCCGCCCAGTCGGCCGGGGACGTGTCCGCCGCGGTGTCCTTCGCCGCCGGGGAGGCGCTCCCGATCGCCGTTCAGGCGACCGGTCACGGCATCGCGGCGTCCGCGCGCGGAGGTGTCCTCGTGTCCACCCGCCGGATGAACGCGGTCGCCGTCGACCCCCTCACCCGTACGGCGTACGTGGAGGCCGGAGCCCAGTGGCACCAGGTGATAGCCGCCTGCGGGCCGCACGGCCTGGCGCCGCTCAACGGGTCGTCCCCGCTGGTCGGCGTCGTGGGTTACACGCTGGGCGGTGGACTCGGGCCGCTGGGACGGCAGTTCGGGTTCGCCGCCGACCACGTGACCCGTATCGAGGTCGTCACCGCCGACGGCAGCGTCCGACAGGTCACCCGTGACCGGCACCCGGACCTCTTCTGGGCGCTGCGCGGCGGCAAGGGGAACTTCGGCATCGTCACCGGGCTCCGGTTCGGCCTGATGCCGGTGCGCCGGCTCTACGGCGGTGGGATCCACTTCCCCGGCGGGCAGGCGGCGCGGGTCCTGCACACCTGGCGGCAGTGGACCGCGACCGTGCCCGAGGGGATGACCTCCTCCGTGTCGTTGCTGCGGCTGCCGGACGTGCCGGACGTGCCGGAGTTCCTCCGCGGGACGTTCGCGGCGCATGTGCGGATCGCGTTCACCGGCCGGGCCGATGAGGGGGAGCGGCTCGTCCGTCCGCTGCGCGAGTGCGGTACACCGCTGGTGGACTCGGTCGCCGAGATGCCGTACACCTCGGTGGCCGACATCCACCAGGACCCGACGCATCCGCTCCCGTACCACGAACGCAACATCGTGCTGCGGGAGTTGGGCCGCGACGCCATGGAGGCGCTGCTGCGGGCGGCCGGGGCCGGCTCGTCGTGCGGCGACCTGATGGTCGAGGTGCGTCACCTCGGCGGCGCGCTCTCCCGGCCCGCCGAGGTGCCCAACGCGGTCGGCGTCCGCGAGGGCGCGTACACGCTGTCCACCCTCTCTCCGCCCGGATCGCCGGACGTGGTCCTCGGGGCGATGGAGCCCTGGAGCACGGGCCGCCGCTATCTGAACTTCCTCGCGGGGGCGGACACGGCCGACTCGGCGGCGGAGTGCTACGACGCGGAGACCTTTGGCCGGCTGGCCCGGATCAAGGCCGCGGTCGACCCCGACAACCTCTTCCGGCTCAACCACAACATCGCGCCGCGCCCGTGAACGAGTCGGCCGTCATCCTCTGGAGTCCATCGTGACCACGCACGAGGCCGCGTCGACCGCGTCGACCGGCACCGCCTCCTCCCCGGGAGCACGCTCGGACGGGCTGCGTTACGGGGCGTTGTTCGGCCCCGTCGTCTTCGGCGTCACCGCCGCCGGCGTCGCTTTGCCCGACGTGGCGTCCTCGCTCGACGCCTCGTCCACCGCCACGGCCTGGGTCCTCACGGCCCACGCGCTCGCCCTCGGCGTCGGCACCGCGCTGTTCGGCCGCCTCGCCGATACCCGCGGCGTGCGCGCCGCCCTGCTGCTCGGCTCGCTGGCCCTCGCGGTCGGCGCCGTCGTCTGCCTCGTCGCGACCGACCTCGGCGTCCTGGTGGCCGGGCGCTTCGTCCAGGCCGCCGGTTCCGGCGCCATGGCTGCCTGTGCCATGGCGCTCACCGCCTCGGTGCCGCCGGACCGGCGGCCGCAGGTCTTCGCCGGATTCGGGGCGACGATGGCGATCTTCTCGGCCGGCGCCACCCTGGCGGGCGGTGTCCTCACCGAGTGGGTGACCTGGCGCATCGCTCTGGTCCTGCCCGCGCTCTCCCTGCTCATCGTTCCGCTGTGCCTGGCCGGGGCGCCGGCGCGCAAGAACTCCGGCCGCCCGATGGACCTGCCGGGCGCCGCTCTGCTGACGCTCACCGCCATGTCGTTCCTCGTGCTGATCCAGTCCTCCGCGCTCGCGCTGGGCTCCCCCCTGGTGATCGCCACCGCCGCCGTCCTGGTCCTGTCGGCCGCCGGACTCACCCGGCGCATCCGCGGCAGCGACACCTCCTTCGTGCCGCGCGCGCTCGTCACCGACCGCGTGTTCCTGAAAGCCGCCGTCATCGGCATCGGCGTGTACGGGGGCCTGTTCGCCGCGATGTACGCCGTACCGCAGCTCCTCGTCCGCGACCACGGCTGGAGCGTCCTGTCCGTCGGCGTCCGGCTGCTGCCCGGCGCGGTCGTCGGCGCGGTGCTCTCCAGGATGGCCGGCCGGCTCACCGCGGGCGACCACGGCAACCGGCTCCTCGCCGGAGTCTCGATCGCCTTCGCCGCGGCCCTCGCCGGCGCGCTGACCGGCTCCGGCGTGCTGCTGATCCTCGGCGCCTCGCTCGGCTTCTCCGCGTTCTCCGTCACGCAGGTCTTCACCACCGCGCTGATGTCGGGGCACATCGAACCGGCCCGGCGCGGAGGTGCGATGGGGCTGCTCAACCTCACGTTCTTCGTCGGCGGCGGCATCGGCAGCGCCACCGCGGGCGCGCTGGCGAAGTCGATGCCGCTCTCCACGGCCCTCGGCGTGGTGGCGCTCTTCCCGCTAATCGCCGCGTTGGTGGCGGTCGCCCCGGCCGGGCGTACGGGGTCCCGGTCGTCCGGGCACGGGTGAGTCAGGCGGTGACTCAGGCGCGTCGGCCGGCGGTGACCGCCTCGCCCGCGTGGATGATCGAGCCGAGCATGGCGTGGGCGGCCTGGAGCTGTTCGATGGAGCGGCCCATGCGCTCGCGCTCGTGCTTGAGGTCCTGGGCCATCTCCTCGCAGGTCGGCGCCAGGATGGCGCCCTCCTCGGCCATGCAGGGCAGCACTTCCCGGATCAGCTCGGTGTTCAGCCCGGCCGCGAGCAGGATCCGGATCCGGCGTACGGCGGCGACGTCGGGCTCGCTGAACTCGCGGTAGCCGCTGGCCCGTCGCAGCGGTCGCAGCAACCCCTGCTGCTCGTAGTACCGCAGGCTCCTGGTACTGACGCCGGTGCGCTTCGACAGCTCGCCGATGAACATGTGACTCCCGGCACAGAAGTTTGACTCTGACATCAATGTCAAGGTCTAGCTTCACCGGCATGGCAACGAACCGCAAGACCCTGCACCGTCCCACCACCGACCCGAAGGCCCTGGCCGGCCGGAAGGCGGTCGTCACCGGCGGCACCATCGGCATGGGCCGGGCCATCGTCCGGGCGCTGACCGACCGCGGCGCGGAAGTGATGTACACCGGGCGCGACGACCGGCGGCTGGCCGAGGCCCAGGCGGCGCTCGGCACCCCGCTGGCCCACCCGGTGCGCTCCGACGTCACCGACGCCGGCGCGATCGACGCCCTCCGGGACCAGGTCGCCGACCGCCTCGGCTCCATCGACTACCTGTTCGTGAATCAGGGCATCGCCGAGTTCCAGACGCTCGAAGAGGTCACGGAGGAGTCGTGGGACCGCATCTTCGACGTGAACGCCAAGGGGGCCTTCTTCACCGTCCAGCGGCTGGCGCCGCTGATGGCCGAGGGCGGTTCGATCGTGTTCACCACCGTCTCCAACGACCAGATATTCCCCGGTCTCAGCGCCTACTCCGCGGCGAAGGAAGCCGTCGCCGCCTTCTCGAAGGTGCTCGCCGCCGAGCTGCTTCCCCGGGGGATCCGCGTCAACGCGATCGCC
Source organism: Streptomyces sp. McG3 (assembly GCF_018619185.1). Taxonomy (GTDB): domain Bacteria; phylum Actinomycetota; class Actinomycetes; order Streptomycetales; family Streptomycetaceae; genus Streptomyces. Next base: position 48,065 of record NZ_JAAXYC010000023.1, read on the forward strand.
CCCGGATTCATCCTCACCCCCACCATGGGCGTGGCCGAACTGACCGAGGAGCAGCGCGCCGAGTTCGTCGAACAGGGCAACGCCTCCACGCCGATGGGCCGGGGAGGCACCGTGGAAGAGGTCGCCGCCGCCGCGCTGTACCTGGCGGTCGAGGCCACCTTCACCACCGGGGTGGAACTGACCGTGGACGGCGGGTTCGGCCAGGGCCTCGGCGCCTGACGGACCCGGGCCGGCAGGCGGGGCCGGGTCCGTCA
>NZ_JAAXYC010000240.1 GCF_018619185.1 Streptomyces sp. McG3
GGGTGGGGTAATTTCTCTTGGTTCTTTAGGTAGTTGACGTCGTGGCCCACCGGGTCGCGGTGGGCCACGATCCGGTCGGCCGCCACCGGGTCGTGGCACGCCCGTCTCCGGTTCGGACTCCGGCAGCTGAAGCACACGCGACACCCCGCACGCTCCGAGCGCGCTCGGCCCCCACGGGCGGCCGGGCGCGCTCGCCCCGGCGCCAACTCCGGTCGACGGGGGCCCTTTGCGGCGGAAACCCTGACACCGACACCCCCCTTCGGCACACTGAGTGCATGGATGCTCACCCGGAGAAGTCGCCGGACCACCTCACGATCAACGTCACCCGCCGCGACGACCCGGTCTCCGAGGTCACCGAGGCGGACGCGTTCGCCTCGGTCCGCAAGTACCCGAACGTCGTGGTCCGGGGGCCTCTGTTCGGGCTTGCCGAGCAGCGGCGCGGCGACCGGCCCCGCTGGCGGCTGCTGGGTGAACTGGACTGCGGCTTCCCGCAGATGGCCCGGGACGAGCTCAACTCGCTCCTGTGGTTCAGGGCGAGGGACGACATCGACGATCCGGCGGTGCGGAGGTCCCTGCTGGACGCCGTGGCGCGGCTGGAGGTCGAGGCGACCGACGAGGTGTCGGCGGACGGCGTCCGCTACCGGATCGTGCGCGCCGACGAGTTCGCCCGGATCGGCGGCGACCGCCTGGAGCCGCCCCGGGCCACCGACCCGGACGAGGACAGCTGGGACCTGGACGCGCCCGACCTCTCCCGGACCGAGGGCTTCGTCGTCGACCACGCGGCCGCCGTCGGGCTGACCGAGGGGATCGACCGGGCCGGGTTGCTGGGGCTCTCCTACACGGCTGCCCGCTTCCCCGAGGACGTACGGGCGGACTCCCGGCGGGCGTTGACCACCCACCCGGGGGTCGTGCTCCTCCCGACGACGTTCCGGGTGGTGGAGCGGAAGGAGGTGACCTGGTCGATGGTGACCGGGCAGTACTCCACCCCGCAGGGCGCCCGCCGCGCCCTCGTCCACCACCTCACCCGGCCCGTTACCCAACTGCCGGATCTGCCGGACATGCCGGAGCTGCCCGCCTGGATGAAGGTGGACGAGAAGGAGGCGGCCCTCCACGGCCGGGCCGCGAAGAAGTTCACCTCCCGCCGGCGGCCCAACGAACTCGTGGTGCGGGGGCGTCGGTTCGAGGTGGTCCGGGTCGAGCGGGTGATGCGGATCGGGCCGGACGGGCCGGAGACGTCGCGCCCGTCCGACGTGGACGACTACGGCCCCTCCCGGATCCACCCCCTCATGGACGAGAAGGGGAACATCACCTACGGCTCGTAGGCGGCCCCGGCAGAGGCAAGAGGGGCGCCGGGCAACAGCCCGGCGCCCCTCAACGGCTCTGCTCGCGGCCTCAGTTGCCCTTGACCGTGACCTTCTCGTCGTTGTTCAGCTGCTCCACCAGCTGCTTCACCTTGGCCTTGTCCCAGACCAGGTTGCCGCCGACGCTGCCCGAGATCGGGATGTTCATCGACGTGCCCTCACCGCCCGTGACGCCCTTCATCGCGAAGAACATGTTGCCCAGTGCCCAGAGCGACATGTCCTTGTCCACGATCAGCGTGTCCAGGCCCGCGCCCATCGTCGGGTACAGCTTGAACGGGTTGATGATCGTGGACGGGGTCGCCGTCTGGCTCGCCAGCGCCGCGAGGAACTTCTGCTGGTTCTTCGTACGGTCCAGGTCGCTGCCCGCGAACGCGTAGCGGGTCCGGACGAAGGCCAGGGACTGCTCGCCGTTCAGCGTCTGCTTGCCCGCCTGGAAGTCGGCGCCGGACTTCTTGTCCTTGAAGGCCTTCGGGATGTCCAGCTCGACCCCGCCGATCGCGTCCACGATCTTCGCGAAGCCGCCGAAGCCGATCTCGACGTAGTGATCGATGTGCAGCCCGGTGTTGAACTCGACCGTGCGCACCAGCAGTTCGGGGCCGTCCTCGGCGTAGGCGGCGTTCAGCTTCACCTGCCGGCCGGTGCCCTGGAACTTCTTCCCCGACTCGGACCCCACGAAGGACGGGATCTCGACGTTGGAGTCGCGCGGCAGCGAGATCAGCGTCGGGCCGCCTGAGCCGTCGTGCAGGATCATCATCGAGTCGGTCCGCTTGCCCTCCGCGGAACCGGTGCGCAGCCGCTTCTTCTCATCGGCCGACATGCCCTCACGGCTGTCCGAGCCGACGATCAGGTAGTTCGTGCCGTCGCCGGACTCCGGGCGCTCGATGACCTTGGAGAGGTCGACCTCGCGCTTCAGCTTCGAGTCGGCCCAGAAGTACGTCGAGATCGAGACCGCGAGCACCACGACCACCAGGGTCAGCGCGCCGAGCTTGATCCGGCGGCGCCAGTCCGGGCGGCCGTGGACGTAACCCCCGTCACCGCCGCCGCGACGGCCGCCGCCGCCCCGGCCGTCGGATCCGCCGCCGCCCGAGCCGTAGACCTGGCCCGTGTTGTAGCCGCTGTCGTACCCGGGGTCGGGGCTGTTGCCGTAGCCGCCGTCCTGGTAGCGGTCGTCGTATCCCTGGCTCTGCGGCGGCACCTGCGGTCGCTGCGGCGGAGACTGCGGCCTCTGCGGCGGGGTCGGGCGGCGCTGGATGTGGGGCATCGCCCGTGCGCTCTCGGGCCGGGCGCTGTCGCTGCCCCGCCCGTAGCGCTCGCTGCGGTCGCCGGTCCGTCGATCGGGCCAATCGTTCATTCGCTCAGTGTGCCGCGCCGCCCTACAGCCTTTACAGGGTGTATGGGGATTTGGGCCACGGCTGTTGCGAACCTGATGCATTCTGCGGGACGCGGGCCCCCGCATAAGGTGGACTGTATGACAGATCAGGCCACCCGCCCGGAGGGCGAGATTCCGGGCAAGCCGACCGCGGCGTCCCGGACCACCCTCAGCCACATCATGACCGGCAGCGACACCAACCTCCTCGGCACGGTGCACGGTGGCGTGATCATGAAACTGGTCGACGACGCCGCGGGCGCGGTGGCCGGCCGGCACTCCGGCGGGCCCGCGGTGACCGCCTCGATGGACGAGATGGTCTTCCTGGAGCCGGTCAGGGTCGGTGACCTCGTCCACGTACGCGCACAGGTCAACTGGACCGGCCGCTCCTCGATGGAGGTCGGCGTCCGGGTGATGGCCGAACGCTGGAACGAGTCGACCCCCGCCCAGCAGGTCGGCAGCGCCTATCTGGTCTTCGCCGCCGTGGACGGGGACGGCAAGCCGCGCCGCGTACCGCCGGTGATCCCCGAGACCGAGCGCGACAACCGCCGCTACCAGGAAGCGCAGATCCGGCGCACCCACCGGCTCGCCCGCCGCCGCGCGATCAAGGAGCTCCGCGAGAAGCGCGCCGCCGACGGCATCGACGACTGAGCCCCCGTACGGTCACCGGCGACGACCGGGCCACCCGTACGGCTACCGAGCCCCAGCTAGCCCTGACGCCCACCGGGTCACGGCCACCGGGCTACGGGCAGACCACCTCGTCGCCCGTCACCGTGGAGAACTCGCCCGTCTGCCGGCTCTCCGCCTTCACCCGCTGCACCTTCGTGAAGTCCGAGCCCACCGTCACCCTCAGCTGCGGGCCCTGGCCCTTCACCGCCTTCAGCTCACTCCCGGGCAGGGCCGTGGCCAGGGACTTCGCCGACCGGTCCCAGCGCGGGTCGTACTCCACGAGCGTCCGCTTCAGCTCCCGCACCTCCCCGTTGAGCGGGGCCTCGGTGGTGGTGAAGCCGGTCGCCCGCAGCGCCGTGTCCACCGTCCGGCCGAGACCGTCCTTCGGGGTCCCGTTGTAGACCTGCACCCGGATCTCCTTCGGCGCCACGTCCACGAGCGCGGCCGGAGGCTTCTTCGGACCGGCCGCGGGCTTCGGCTTCGCCGGGGCCAGCGGCTTGTCCTCGCGCAGGGCCTGGAACAGCTTCTTCGCCTTCTCCGCGTCCCACTGCACCGTCGAGCCGATGCCCTTGACCGGGAAACTGGGGTTGCCGATGGGCACGGAGGCGAACTCCGACGAGGCGGGCCCGAAGTCCTTCATCGCCTTGCCGAGCGCCAGCATCTGCTCCGTACCGAAGCCCTCGTCGGCCCGGACCGAGCCGAGCGCCGAGGCGGAGACCTGCTGGAACTTCACCGGGTTCAGCAGCACCCCGCTGCTCGTCGCCTGCTTGATCAGCGCCGCCATGAACTTCTGCTGGCGCTCCATCCGGCCCAGGTCGGCGGCCACGTCCACATGGCGCGAGCGCACGTACTGGAGCGCCCGGCCGCCGTCCAGCTCATGGGTGCCCGCCGGGAGGTTCAGTCCGGTGTACGAGTCCTTCATCGGCCGCGCCGTACAGATCTTCACCCCGCCCACCGCGTCGACCGTCTTCATGAAGCTGGTGAAGTCGACCTCCAGATAGTGGTCGATCTTGACCTTGGTCATGTTCTCGACGGTCCGCACGGTCAGCGTCGGCCCGCCCTCCGCGTACGCGGCGTTCAGCTTCACCGGGTGGCTTGCGTGGTGCTTGCCCGTGGTGCGGTCGGTGTGGGCGGGCATCTCGGCGTAACTGTCCCGGGGGAGGCTCACGACGCTCGCCCGCTGCCGGTCGGCCGACAGATGCACCAGCATGATCGTGTCCGTGCAGTGGCAGGGCGCGCCGCCGAGCTTGTACTTCTTCTTCTCGGCCTTGGTGATCGTGTCCCGGCCGTCGGTGCCGACGAGCAGCAGATTCGTGCCGTGGCCCCCCTGGGGGCGGTTCTTCATGTCCTTGAACGGATCGACCCGGCCGATGCCGCCCTCCAGGCTGCTCACCACGGCGTGCCCGATCCCGCCGGCCCCCAGCACCAGGACCGACAGGCCCGTGGCCACCCGCATGCCCCAGCGCGGCCGCTCGTCCTGCTTGCGGCGGGCGCTGCGGTCGCTGCGGTGCGGGCACGGGGGAGACACCTCCGGGGTGCAAGGGAGACACCTCTGCGGTGCAAGGGGACCATCGCACGGTAGGCCCATACGATCTCCGTCCCGGCCCGCGACCCGGCGGCGCGCATGGGTATCCCCCATTCGCGGTAACGTGGCGGCCGAATAACGCCACCTCCCGGGGCGCCCGCCTCCCGCGGTGCGGCACCCCCGGCGCCCCCGAGGACCACCCGAGGACCACATGTCTGCCGCGCAGTACCCCGCCGTCTCCGTGATCATGCCGGTGCTCAACGAGGAACGTCATCTCAGGAACTCGGTCCGGCACATCCTGGAGCAGGAGTACCCCGGTGAGATGGAGGTCGTGATCGCGCTCGGCCCCTCCGCCGACCGTACGGACGAGATCGCCGCCGAGCTGGTCGCCGAGGACCCCCGGGTCCACACCGTGCCCAACCCCACCGGCCGCACCCCCGCCGCCCTCAACGCGGCGATCAAGGCCTCCCGCCACCCGATCGTCGTACGGGTCGACGGCCACGGCATGCTCTCGCCGAACTACATCGCGACCGCCGTCCGCCTCCTGGAGGAGACCGGCGCGCAGAACGTCGGCGGCATCATGCACGCCGAGGGCGAGAACGCCTGGGAGGACGCCGTCGCCGCCGCGATGACCTCCAAGATCGGCGTCGGCAACGCCGCCTTCCACACCGGCGGCCAGGCGGGCCCGGCCGAGACCGTCTACCTGGGCGTCTTCCGCCGCGAGGCCCTGGAGCGGGCGGAGGGCTACAACGTCGAGTTCATCCGCGCCCAGGACTGGGAGCTGAACTTCCGCATCCGCGAGGCCGGCGGGCTGATCTGGTTCTCGCCCGAGCTGAAGGTCCAGTACCGCCCGCGCCCCACGGTGAAGGCGCTCGCCAAGCAGTACAAGGACTACGGCCGGTGGCGCCACGTCGTCGCCCGCTACCACTCCGGCTCGATCAACCTCCGCTACCTGGCCCCGCCGACCGCCGTCGTCGCCATCGCGGCGGGCCTGGTCCTGGGCGCGGCCGTCACCCCGTGGGCGCTCATCGTCCCCGGCGGCTACGTGGCCGCGATCGTCGCCGGGTCGCTGCCCGCGGGCAAGGGCCTCTCGCTGAAGGCCCGCGCGCAGATCCCGGTGGCGCTGGCGACGATGCACATGTGCTGGGGCTTCGGCTTCCTCACCAGCCCCCGGTCGCTGGCCAAGCGGGTCATCGCGAGCCGCCGCCCGGCGATGAACGGCAGCAGCGAGACCGTCTGACACCGGTCGCCCGACGTGTACGAAGGGCCCCACCGCCCGGCGGTGGGGCCCTTCGCGTACCCGTGCCGTTACGGCGTCACCAGGTGTAGCCCGGGTTCACCTTCATGCAGGCCTTGTCGTCGTCGCCGTTGAGGGCGCCCGCCGACTCCGGGGTCTTCTCCTTGCCCTTGGACACCGGGTAGGCGCCGTCCTCGCGCCAGTCCGCGCCCACGGCGAGCGAGATCCCCGAGACGTCCGTGGACTTCTTCACCTGCGACAGCGGGACACCGAGCGCCTTGGCGACCGCCTGCGCGTCGCCCTCCAGATCCGCGCTCGGATACAGGATCGCCGTCCGCGCCGCCCCGGTCACGTTGCCCGGGTCGACGGTGGCCTTCGCGAAGCCCGCGTCCTTCAGCTGCTCCATCACGTCACCGGCGCGCCCCGAGGCCGGCCCGAGCGCGTCCGTCGCTGTTCCGTTCCGCACGGCGACGGCGATCTCGCCGACCGGCGCCGACGGGTCCTTCGTGGCCTCCGGCTTCTTCCGCTTGGAGGCCTTGCCGTCCAGCGGGACGTCGTCGCGGACCATCCGGAACAGCTGCTCCGCGTCGCCCGCCTTCGGGTAGACCCGGCCGTTGTTCGTGCCGGTGCCGTACACGTTGGGCATGGTCGACATCGTGATGCGCTTCGTGGGGACCTTCTTGAACTCCTCGGCCAGGTCGTAGAGCTTCTTGACCGTGTCGAGGCCCTTGTCGACCGTCAGCGCCTCGGTGGCCGCCTCGGCGAGGTTCATCAGCTTCGCCGGGTCGGTGAGCTTGGTGCCCTTGCGCAGTTGGCGGACCATCGCGTTCATGTACTGGTGCTGGGCCTTCGCCCGCCCCAGGTCGGTGTTGTCCTCGAAGCCGTACCGGGTGCGCAGCCACTGGAGGGCCTGTTCGCCCTTGACGTACGTGGTGCCCTTCTCCAGCTTCAGCCCGGAGCCCTTGCCGTCCCGGCCCCGGGATTCGATATTGGCGTCGACGCAGACCGGGACGCCGCCGATCGCGTCGGCCATCGAGACCACACCGGCGAAGTCGATCATCATGAAGTGGTCGATCCTGATGCCGGTCAGCTCGTACCAGGTGGCCACCGTGCACCCCGGACCACCGCGGCCCAGGCTCTGGTTGGTCTGCACGTCCGTGGTGCTGGCGGGGAAGACCTCGCCGTCCGGGGCCGTGCACTTGGGCATCTTCAGCATGGTGTCGCGCGGCATGCTGATCACGGAGAGGTTGCTGCGGTCCGCGGAGATGTGGAGCAGCATCTGCACGTCGGCCAGCGGCGGTGCGCCGAAGGTCTCCTTCGCCCCGCCCAGCTTCTGGTTGGCCTTGGAGTCCCGGGCGTCGGAACCGATGAGCAGGATGTTGAGCGGGGTCTGTCCGGCGGCGTTGGCCTTGTGATCGGCCATCTGCTGGTCGCCGAGGGTCAGATCCTCTTTCTTGATGTTGCCGTTGAGGTGCTCGTAGTAGAGATAGCCGGCGCCGCCGGTGCCGAGTATCAGCACGGCGAGCACGGAGGCGCTCCAGCGCAGCACACGCCGCTTCGCGCTCTTGGGCGCGCGTCGGCTGCTGCGCGCCTGTGCGCCGCCGTTTCCGCCCCGGCCCTTGGCCGCCCGACGGCCGCCCTCCGGCGCCCCACGGCCACCCGGCTCCTCACGGCCCCCCGGCCCGTCGCCGTCTCCCTGCGCGTCGCCCTCGTGCGGGCTCCCGTCCCAGCCGAGTCGATCGGCGCCGCGGTCGCGTGATCGCGTCCGCCCCCCGGGCGTGCTGCTCCGTCCCACCGGACCCCCCATGCTGTTCAGATTTCCGCTGTGGCGCGGTGACCCGGTGTCACTGGGCGCATACCGCCTTGTCGGCGCTTGCCTTCTCGATATCCTTCGGCGGCTTCGTCGGTCCCGTGATGAGCTGGCCCGCGCCCTTGAAGTCCGCCCCCAGCGTGAGCACCATCGCCTCAAGTCCCTCGGCGTCGGTGGTGCCCTGCTTCATGGCCTCTGCGGGAAGCCCCATCATCTCGGCCAGCGCCCGGGCCTGATCGGCCTGGTTGGGCGCGTACTCCAGTGTCGTCTTCTTGATCTTCTCGGGTGCGTTGGCCTTGTTGGTGGACTTCAGCACCCCCTGCTCGTTCTGGAGCCAGGTGACGGTCGAGCCCGCAGCACCGGGGATCTCACCGCCGTTGAGGACGTCCACGCGTACGTCGGCGGCCTCGGCCTTCGGGCCCTTGAGCAGGGCCGCCTGCTTGCCCTTGGCGGCCTTCTCCTTCTGCTTCACCTCGGTCAGCGAGGTGTCGGAGCGCATCATCGCGAAGAGCTGCTCGCCCTTGACCGGGTCCACGACCACGGTGACCGGCTTCGGCTCGGCCGGGTTGTCTATGACCGGCATCGTGAGGAAGCTGATGTTCTTCGTGTCGACCTTGCCGATCTCCTCGGCCAGCGTCATCAGCTTCTGCGCGTTGCCGATGCCCGTGTCGACCGTCAGCGCCTTGGTGGCCGCGTCGGCCAGCGAGTACAGCTTCTTCGGGTTGGTCAGGGTGTCGCTCGACTTCATCTCGCGGATCATGGAGCCGAGGAACTGCTGCTGCACCTTGATCCGGTCGAGGTCGCTCCGGTTGCCGAAGCTGTCCCGGGTGCGCAGCAGGGCCAGCGCCTTTTCGCCCTGCACCTTCGACTCGCCCTGGGGCAGCTTCAGATGCGACTTCGGGTCGTCGATCGGCTTCGCCATGCAGACCTTGACGCCGCCGACCGCCGCCGTCAGGTCCTTGACCGCGTTGAAGTCGACCATCATGAAGTGGTGGGGCTTGACCCCGGTGATGTTCTCGACCGTCTTCATGGTGCAGCCGGGGTTACGGCCGTTCTGGCCGAGGCTGGTGTTGAAGCGTTCGTTCGGGGTGCCGGGGATGACCGTGGAGGCGCCGTCCGCGTCCTTCGACTCGCACTCGGGGATCTCGGTCATCAGGTCGCGCGGGATGCTCATCGCCGTCGCGTTGGTCCGGTCCTCGGAGACGTGGAACAGGATGGTGGTGTCGGCGTGGCCCTCGCTGCCCTTGTCGCCGTACCCCTCGTTGCCCTTGCCGGTGCGCTTGTCGGTGCCGATGATCAGGATGTTCATCGGGCCGTCCGTGACGACGTTCTTGCTGCCGGCGTCGCCCACGTCGATGGCGTCGATGTTCCCGTTGAGCTTCTGGTAGAGCGCGTACGCCCCGGCCGAGCCGGCGACCACGACGAACGCCATGACCCCGCCCGTCCACAGCAGCGCCTTCTTCTTGCGCGACTTCTGGGGCTTGCGCTTCCGGCGGCCGGGTGCGGGCGGTTCGGCGGCCCCGCGTCCCCCCTGGGAGCTGCGGCGGCTGCGCTGGCCGGGCACCTCGCGGCGCGGCCCGTCCGGGGCGCCCTCGCGCTCACGCGAACCGGCGCCTCGGCGTCCCGAACCCTCGCGGGACGAACCGGTCCGGGAGCCGCCCCGGCGACCGGTTCCCTCAGCCGTAGCCGTTCGCGAAGGACTGCTCGACTCCCCAGCGGAGTGATCCAGTCGCAATTCGTAATTGCCGGTGTGCGGGTTGAGTACCCACTGGTCGGCGGGGTCGATATCGTCCGCCCGTCCACGACTGTGCGCGTCCACGGTTGCCTGCGTCCTCCGTCGGTGCCACGCGAGGCGCCCTCCCCCGGCAAGGCGCTCGTTCCTTCGCTCCAGCAGTGCACGACCTGACGGCCGGAAGCACCGGATCGCGTCACACTATCCGGCCGATTCCGCGTCGAGCGACGTGCGTGACACATTCCACGCCCCTTACAACCGGGCATTCTTCCCATTAGGCGTCGATTGCGTTCTATGTCTTGGCAATTGCTTTACTGCTTGCACAGGTCATCCGCCGCACTCGAACCCGAATAGGTGGGTGTGGGCGTCGGACTCCCGGACCCCGTGTCGTCCGGTTTCCCGTCCTGCTTCCCCTCCTGGTCGCGCTGTGCTTCCTCCAGTTCGTCGGCCGGGACCACGGCGACGGGCCGGTCCTCACGGAGTTGCTCGAACAGCTCGCCCGCGTCCGGTTCGACGAGTTCGTCCCGGTTCACGTTGTTGCGGTACGGCTGCCGGGGCACGGTCAGGAACTGCACCTGCTCGGTCGGCACGTTGCGCATCCCGCGCACCAGGTCGTACAGGTCGCGCAGCGAGTCCAGCCCCGGGTCCGTGGTCAGCGACTTGGTCGCCGCGTCCAGCACCGGGTAGAGCCGCGTCGGGTTGAGCAGGACGCCGTTGCTCTGCATCTTGTTCACCAGGGCGCCCAGGAACTGCTGCTGGCGCTCCATGCGTTCGGTGTCGCTGCCGTCGCCGAGGGTCTTGCGCGCCCGTACGTAGCCGAGGGCCTCCTCGCCGTTCAGCGTCTGCCGGCCGGCCGGGAGCTCCAGATGCGCGTCCTTGTCGTCGATCGGCTCCTTGAGACAGATCTCGACCCCGTCCACGGCGTCGACCATGTCCTTGAAGCCGTTGAAGTCGACGACCATGTGGTGATCGACGCGGATGCCGGTCATCCGTTCCACGGTGCGGATCGTGCAGGCGGTTCCGCCCACCTCGAACGCCGTGTTGAACTGGGTGAACTGCTTCCGCGTCTCCTTGTCGTCCGAGGTGCGGCAGCTGGGGATCTCCACCATCAGGTCACGGGGGAGGGACACGGCGGTCGCGCTCTTCCGGTCCGCCGCCAGGTGCAGCAGGATCGTGGTGTCGGAGCGCTGGCTGCCGCCGTCGTCCCGGCCGTACTTCCGGTTGTCCCCGGCCCGGCTGTCGGACCCGATGAGCAGGATGTTCTGGGCGTCCATGACGACCGGGGCGGGCCGTTCCTTCTCGTACGCCTTGAGCTCGGCGGCGGCGCTCGTGTCGGTGGTGATGTTCCCGTCGAGCTTCTGGTACATCCACCAGCCCACGCCCGCGGCGACCAGCACGAGGAACGAGGCGGCGAGCGCGGTCCAGCGCAGCCAGTGGCGCTTGCGGGCGGTGGAGCCGCCGTCCTTGGGCCGGTCGGCCCAGGTCTGCACGCCGTCGCCGCCCCCGGCCCCGGGCGCGCCGTCACCTTCCCCGGCGCCCTCGGAGCCGACGGCCTTGGCGGGCTCGGGACCGGGCTCGGGACCAGGGTCGGCACCCGCCCCGATCCCGGGCTCGGGCTCCGCGCCGGCCGGGGTCCTCTCCCCGGCCGTCGGGTCCTCCGGGGTCCGAGGGGTTTCCGCGGGCTCCTGGGTGTCCCCGGCCGCCGGCGTCCCGTCCTGGGGGTTCCCGTCCTCGGGAGTCCCGTCCTTGGGGTTCCCGTCCCCGGGAGTCACGTCCTCGGGGACGGACTCCTCCTGCGACCTGCCCTGCGGCTTGTCCCCGGCCGGGTGGTCCGGGTCGGACGGCGGGCCAGCACTGTCGGTCACGTCTGCGTCCATCCTTCACGTTCGGCGGCGCGAGGGGCCGCCGGTCGCAGGAGTAGACGGCTGAAACTCACGCTTGGTTGTGCACGGCCAGGAGAGTGGTCTGTACCGCCCGATCATCTACCCGCTCCGGAGCCGATTACCGAGGACTCGGCCCGCTGTGGGCCGGACGAGTGCACATCAGGGCGCTTGTCATACCGTGGTGTTGGTGACCCGCTCGCTCTTGGTCCGCTTGGCCAGCCCCTCCGCGTCGAGCTGCCCGAGGTGGCGGCAGAGCACCACGGACCCGCCGGCCGCGAGTGGCGCGAACAGCCCGGCACTCAGCCCTTCCCAGGTGTCGTACGTACGCCCGGTGAGCAGCCGGGATCCCGGTACGAGTCCGAGGGCGTCGGCGTCCTCGCGGGCCCGGGCGACGAGCTGCCCACCTGTCAGCTCGACCCCGCCGACGGCCAGCGCGGGCGCGTCCGGGTCCACCGGGGCGAAGGGCGCGAAGCGGTCGCCCTGGCTCGGCACCTCCACCGCGTAGTCCGCGAACCCCTCGGGCGTCTGCGGGAACCGGCCACCCAGCGGACGCAGGGCGAGGGCGACGCGCTCGCCCCGGCAGCCCCGCGCCCGCTCCAGGCTGTCCGGGCCGGTCACGACGAGATCGGCGGCTGCCGGGTCGCCCTGGACGTCGGCGACGACCCCGACGGAGGAGCAGGCGAGCAGCCAGACCGCGGACTGCCAGTGCGCGGGGAGCAGCAGGGCGAGCCGGTCGCCCGGCTCGGCCGCGAGGTCGCCCTGGAGCAGATTGGCGGTCTTGGCCACCCAATTGGCGAAGGTGGCCACCGACAGTTCGACGCGTTCTCCGGTGGCGTCGTCGTAGAAGGTGACCAGGGGGCGGGCCGGGTCCGCGGCGAGGGCGGATCGCAGCAGGTCGGCAGGGGTGCGGTCGCTGGAGTTCATCCGCGCAAGCGTACGCGGGCACGCTGTGCCGGGCGGGCTGAACGGGTGTCACGTACACCGGTTCGGCCGACGGTGCGTCACGGCGGGGCCGATGTCCGGGTCGCCGGACTCAGGGCTATATGGCCAGGATCGTGCGTATGCGTGCACTATTGGTCACCTCAGTCGGCGTCACCTGCGCGGCAGCCCTC
>NZ_JAAXYC010000241.1 GCF_018619185.1 Streptomyces sp. McG3
GGGGTGGGGGAGGGGGACGGCGAGGCGCCGCGGGTGGCCGCCGGCGCGTTCCGCGACACGCCGCCCGCCGCCCCGTCGGAGCTGCACCCGGCCAACGCGGCGACGCCGACGCAGGAGAGCGCCGTCAGCACGGCGGCAGAGGTACGCATTCGTGGGCGTGTCGCACGCTCCGGCATCGGTCGGATCCCCTCCGGTCAACCCTTGGCTTATGCCTCTGGACATGCCCCCGGCAACCACACGATCCCCAGGTCGGGGCCCTGCGCGCCCTGCCGGGTGAAAGCCGGCGAATCAGGGGCCCGAGACCGACGGTACGTCACACGGACGGCCCCGGCGCACGGTAGCTTTTCCCCGTCGGACCAGTGGTGTCCCGCCCGCCCGCGCACACACGGGCGGCTCCGGTACATTACGTCACGTCACATACTGTCCCTTTTCAGGAGATTAACTCCCGATGCTGTTTACTGATGACAACCTCGGTAGCCGGCCGGAAAGAGGCGGTACGGGCGCGAGGCCGCTGGGGAAGGCGTACCTCGTCCCACACGGGAGGTTCCGGTGACGACACGTGGAGTCCTGTACGTTCACTCCGCACCGCGCGCGCTGTGCCCACATGTCGAGTGGGCGGTGGCGGGCGTCCTCGGTGTGCGGGTCCAGCTGGACTGGATCAGACAGCCGGCCTCGCCCGGCACCTGGCGGTCCGAATTCTCCTGGAAGGGCCGCGCCGGCACCGCCTCGCAGCTGGCCTCCGCCCTCCGGGGCTGGGACCTGCTGCGCTTCGAGGTGACCGCCGAGCCGTGCCCCACCGCCGAGGGCGAGCGCTACAGCTCCACCCCCGGCCTCGGCATCTTCCACGCCGTCACCGGCATGCACGGCGACATCCTGATCCCCGAGGACCGGCTGCGGGCCGCGCTGGCCCGGTCGGTGCGCGGCGAGAGCGACCTGGAGACCGAGATCGCCTCCCTGCTCGGCAAGCCGTGGGACGACGAGCTGGAGTCCTTCCGCCACGCGGGCGAGGGCGCGCCTGTTCGCTGGCTGCACCAGGTCGTCTAGCTGCCGGGGCTCTGCCCCGGACCCCGCTCCTCGATCGCCGGAGGGGCTTGACAGCGCGGAAGCCCGCCTCCCGGGAACCGGGAGGCGGGCTTCACTGCGGAGAACTTCAGACGGACCGGAACGCCAGCACCACGTTGTGCCCACCGAACCCGAACGAATTGTTGATCGCCGCGATCGGCCCCTCGGGCAGCACCCGCGGCTCACCGCGCACGATGTCCGCGTCGATCGCCGCGTCGAGCTCGTCGATGTTGATGGTCGGCGGAGCGATGCGGTGGTGCAGCGCCAGGACCGTCGCCACGGTCTCGATGCCGCCCGCGCCACCCAGCAGATGACCCGTCATCGACTTCGTCGCGGAGATCGCGACATGGTCGAGGTCGTCGCCCAGCACCTTGCGCAGCGCCTTGATCTCCGCGAGGTCGCCCTGCGGCGTCGACGTGGCGTGCGCGTTGAGGTGGACCACCTCGGACGGCTTCAGGTCGCTGGAGTCCAGCAGGTTCTGCATCGCGGCGGCGATGCCCCGCCCGGTGGGCTCGGGCTGCGCGATGTGGTGGGCGTCGGCCGACAGGCCCTGGCCCAGCACCTCGCAGTAGACCCGGGCGCCCCGCGCGGCGGCGTGCTCGGCGGACTCCAGGACGACGACGCCCGCACCCTCGCCGAGGACGAAGCCGTCCCGGCCGGTGTCGTACGGGCGCGAGGCCGTCTCGGGCTCGTCGTTGTTCTTGGACATCGCCATCATGTTGGCGAACGCGGCGATCGGCAGCGGGTGGATCGCCGCCTCGGTGCCACCGGCGACGACCACGTCGGCACGGCCGGTACGGATCATCTCCACGGCGTACCCGATCGCCTCCGCGCCCGAGGCGCAGGCGGAGACGGGCGTGTGGACGCCCGCCTGGGCGTTGACCTCCAGGCCGACGTTGGCCGCCGGGCCGTTGGGCATGAGCATGGGAACGGTGTGCGGGGAGACGCGGCGTACGCCCTTCTCCTTCAGCACGTCGTACTGGTCGAGCAGGGTGGTCACGCCGCCGATGCCGGAGGCGATGACCGAGCCCAGGCGCTCGGGGGCGATGCTCTCGTCCTCGCCGGCCTTGGCGGTGAAGCCCGCGTCCGCCCAGGCCTCGCGGGCCGCGATCAGCGCGAACTGCGCCGAGCGGTCCAGCTTGCGGGCCAGCGGGCGGGGCAGTACGTCGCCCGGGTCGACGGCCGCGAGGGCGGCGATCCGGACGGGCAGTTCGGCGAAGCGCTCGCCTTCGAGAGGCTTGACGCCGGACCGGCCGGCCATCAGACCTTCCCAGGTCGATGCGGAGTCGCCACCCAGCGGAGTGGTTGCGCCGATACCGGTGACGACCACGGTGCGATTGGTCGAGTTCACTGGAAAATCTTCTCCACGTGTAGAGGGTCGTGAATCAGCGGCGCCACCGCCGGGTGGCGACACAGCCGGGCTGGGATCAGCCCTGGTGCTTCAGGATGTAGTCGGCGGCGTCGCCGACCGTCTTGAGGTTCTTGACGTCCTCGTCGGGGATCTTGACGTCGAAGCGCTCCTCGGCGGCGACGACGACCTCGACCATGGACAGCGAGTCGACGTCCAGGTCGTCGGTGAAGGACTTGTCCAGCTGGACGTCCTCGACCGGGATACCGGCGATCTCGTTGACGATCTCGGCGAGACCGGTGACGATCTCTTCCTGCGTGGCGGCCATCTTGGCGCTCCTTCGGTGGGTTTCTTCAGGGTTCGTGCGTACGGACCAAAAGGTCCGGTGTGCCTAGGGGAGGGTAACGACCGTCGCGGCGTAGACGAGACCCGCCCCGAAGCCGATGACGAGCGCGGTGTCGCCGCTCTTCGCCTGACCGGTCGCCAGGAGCCGCTCCATCGCGAGCGGAATCGAGGCGGCGGACGTGTTGCCGGTGGACTCGACGTCACGGGCGACCGTGACGTGCTCCGGCAGCTTGAGGGTCTTCACCATCGAGTCGATGATCCGCATGTTGGCCTGGTGCGGAATGAAGACGTCCAGGTCCTCCGGGGCGATCCCGGCCGCGTCCAGCGCCTGCTGGGCGACCTTCGCCATCTCGAAGACGGCCCAGCGGAAGACCGCCTGGCCCTCCTGCGTGATGGCCGGGAACTTGATCTCGCCCTTCGAGTCGAGCGGCAGCTTGGAGACGTCGCCGATGTGCAGGTCGTTCCAGGCCACCGTCTGCTTGATGGTCTCGGACTTGTCGCCCTCGGAGCCCCACACGGTCGGGCCGATGGCCGGTTCCTGCGAGGGGCCGACGACGACCGCGCCCGCGCCGTCACCGAACAGGAAGGCCGTCGCGCGGTCCTCCAGGTCGGTCAGGTCGCTGAGCCGCTCCACGCCGATCACGAGGACGTACTCCGCGGAGCCCTCGACGATCATGCCCTTGGCGAGGGTGAGGCCGTAACCGAAGCCCGCGCAGCCGGCCGAGATGTCGAAGGCGGCGGGCTTGCCCGCGCCGATCCGGTGGGCGATCTCGGTGGCGACGGCAGGGGTCTGCTTGAAGTGCGAGACGGTCGAGACGACGACCGCGCCGATCTGCTCGGGATCGATGCCCGCGTCGGCGATGGCCTTGCCGGACGCCTCGATCGACATCGCGGCCACGGTCTCCTCGTCGGAGGCCCAGTGGCGGGTGACGATGCCGGAGCGGGAGCGGATCCACTCGTCGGACGAGTCGATCGTCTCGAGGATCACCTCGTTCGGCACGACCCTGGTGGGACGGTAGCCGCCGACCCCGAGGATCCGTGCGTACGGGGCGCCCTTGCTGGGCTTGATCTTCGACATGCTCGCTCCTTAGGCGCCTGCGTGCTCGGAGATGAGCGCGCGGGCCGTGTCGAGGTCGTCGGGGGTCTTGAGCGCGAGCGTCTTCACACCGGGCAGCGCGCGCTTGGCGAGCCCGGTCAGCGTGCCGCCGGGGCTCAGCTCGACGAGTGCGGTGACGCCCAGCGACTGGAAGGTCTCCATGCACAGGTCCCAGCGGACCGGGTTGGCGACCTGCCCGACCAGCCGGGCGATGACCTCGGTGCCGGTGGCCACGGTGTGGCCGTCGGCGTTGGAAACGTAGCGCACGGTCGGGTCGGAGACGGTGAGGTCACCGACCGCGGCGCGCAGCTTCTGCACGGCCGGGGCCATGTGGTGCGTGTGGAACGCGCCGGCCACCTTCAGCGCGACGACCCGGCGCACGCCCTCGGGCTTGTCGGCCTCCAGGGCGGCGATCTGGGCGGCGGTGCCCGCGGCGACGATCTGGCCGCCGCCGTTGACGTTGGCCGGGGTCAGACCGAGCTTCTCCAGGTGCGGGACCGTCACGTCGGGGTCACCGCCGAGGAGGGCCGCCATGCCGGTCTCGGTGGCCGCGGCGGCCTCGGCCATGCCGAGCCCCCGGGTGCGGACGAAGCGCAGCGCGGCCTCGTCGTCGATGACGCCCGCGAGCACGGCGGCGGTGATCTCACCGACGCTGTGGCCCGCGACGACGGACGGCGAGGCGTCCAGGGCGGCTGCCGAGAGCAGTCCGGCGGCGACCAGGAGCGGCTGGGCCACGGCGGTGTCGCGGATCTCGTCCGCGTCGGCGCGCGTGCCGTAGTGGGCAAGGTCGAGCCCGATGGCATCGGACCAGGCGGCGATGCGGTCCGCGGCACCGGGGAGTTCGAGCCAGGGGGTCAGGAAGCCGGGCGTCTGAGCGCCTTGGCCGGGAGCGACGAGTACGAGCACCCTCACACTCTCTCTTGTGAACGGCTCCCCACGCCCGTGGGGACAGGGACGAAGAACCGTCGGGGGAATTGTTGAAGTCCAACAAAAGTCTAGGACTGAGGATCCGCTGCGGCCAAGCGTCCCAGGATCAGGGCGATCCTCAGTGTGAACGCGGAGCGCACATCGGAAGGGGACCATCCGGTGACGTCGGTCACACGTCGTAGCCGGTAGCGCACGGTGTTGGGGTGCACGAAAAGCATCCGGGCGGCGCCTTCAAGACTGCTCGCCTGTTCGAGATAGACGCTGAGCGTTTCCAGCAGGGCCGAACCGGCCTCTTCCAGCGGTCTGTAGATCTCCTCCACCAACTGGTCCCGCGCGGCGGGGTCTCCGGCCATCGCCCGCTCCGGGAGGAGATCGTCCGCCAGGACCGGCCGGGGCGCGTCCTGCCACGCCGAGCACGCCTTCAGCCCGGCTGCCGCCGCCTGCGCGGACCGGGTCGCCGCCAGCAGGTCCGGCACCACGGGACCCGCGACGACGGGTCCGGCGGCGTACGGCCCGATCAGGCCCTTCGCGACCTGGAGCGGGTTGTCGCTGCCGCCGGCGATGACCACGAGGCGGTTGCCCAGGACGCCGGTGAGGACCTGGAGCTTGGCGTGCCGGGCGGCGCGCCGGATCGCCTCCACGGTCAGCTCGCTGTCCCCGTCGGGCGCGGTGCCGAGGATCACGCACACGTGCTCGGGCGAGTTCCAGCCGAGCGCGGCGGCCCGCGACACGGCCCCCTCGTCGGCCTCGCCGGAGAGCACCGCGTTCACCACGAGGGATTCCAGCCGGGCGTCCCAGGCGCCCCGGGCCTCAGCGGCCTGGGCGTAGACCTGGGCGGTGGCGAAGGCGATCTCGCGCGCGTAGACGAGGAGCGCCTCCCGCAGCAGCGACTCGTCGCCCGGGGCGGCCACCTCGTCGATCGCGGCCTCCATGACCTCGATCGTGGTGCGCACCATCTCCACGGTCTGCCGCAGGGTGATGGCCCGGGTCAGTTCGCGCGGCGCGGTGCCGAAGACATCGGTCGAGATGGCCTGCGGGGTCTCGGGATGCCGGAACCACTCGGTGAACGCGGCGATGCCGGCCTGGGCGACCAGGCCGATCCAGGACCGGTTCTCCGGAGGCATCGCCCGGTACCACGGCAGCGATTCGTCCATGCGGGCAATCGCGTTCGCGGCCAGCCGGCCGGAGGACTGCTCCAGCCGTTTCAGGGTCGCGGCGTGCTGGTGGGCGTCGTGGGCGGGGGGCAGCTCAGGATCGGGTCGGGGCACGAGGACAAGACTGCCTTATCGGGCCGGGGGATCGGTGGGCCGGGGCGACGGTGCCCTGTACCGGCGGGTAGACGAACACCTGACGCAACCGTTCCGCTTCCACCGCCGGGGGCGGGCGCAACCGTTTCGCTCCCGCCGCCGCGTGCCGGGCGCAACCGTTTCGCTGCCGAGGCCGTACGCCGGGCGCCCCCGGGCTACCGTGGCCGGGTGATATCCGTGCACCGGTCCGATGACCGCTACCGGGGCGGGGACGAGACCGCCGGGATCGTCACCCGGCACGCCCTCTCCTTCGGTCCCCACTACGACCCGGACAACCTCCGCTTCGGCCCGATCCTGGCCTGCAACGAGGAGCGCCTCGCCCCCGGCTCGGGCTTCGAGGAGCACCCGCACAGCCATACGGAGATCGTCACCTGGGTCGTCGAGGGCGAGCTGACCCACCGCGACTCGGCCGGCCACTCCACCGTCGTCCGCGCCGGGGACGTGGCCCACCTGAGCGCCGCCTCGGGGGTCCGCCACGTCGAACGCAACGACGGCACGGCCCCGTTGACCTTCCTCCAGATGTGGCTGGCCCCCCTGGAGCCGGGCGGCGAACCCTCGTACACGGTCGTCCCCGGCATCGCCGACTCCACCCCGTACGCCCTGCCCGGCGCGGGCGCGATGCTCCATGCCCGCCGTCTGACCGGGGGCGAGCGCACGGCGGTCCCGGACGCGGTGCGCGCCTACGTCCACGTGGTGCGCGGGCGGGTCGCCCTGGGCGGCGAGGAACTGGGCCCCGGCGACGCCGCCCGGATCACCGGAGCGGAGGGCCTGGAGGCGGTCGCTGTGCAGGGGCCCGCGGAGCTGCTGGTGTGGGAGCTGGCGGGGTGAGGCGGCCCCGTGGAGCAGCCCCTCGGCGGAGCGCCAGCACAAGCACCGGGGCTGGGACCTGCTGGAACAGATGCGAAACATTCCGCCCCGGTGGCGCTGATCCGGGCGACCGGGACATGTCACCGAAGGCCCTGGGCGGAGCGACGGGCCCGCCATAGGTCGCGGAGCAGCGCGATCTCGGCCATGTGGTGGATGAGTTCCAGGTTGGCGTTGGTCAGCACACCGATGTACGGGTCGTCGGGGTCGGAGCCGTACGGATACTGCGAGAGCCCGACCGTGTCGAGCTGCTCGTCGGTGAGCGTGGCGATGCTCGCGCGGTGGCGGTCGATCGTCTCCCAGAACCGGTCGAGCGCCAGGGAGGCGGACGGCGTGAAGTCGACCAGGAGGTGCGGATCCCGCCGCCGTTCGCCGAAGGTCCACTCCCACCGGCCCGCGAAGTCGGAGTGCAGGTGAGCCAGCCGCCAGGCGATGGTGGTGACCGGCACGACGTCGGGCTCCGGCTCACCGGTGAAGGCGAGGACCTCCTCGACCCGTTCGGCGCTCACGCTCCAGTCCTCGGCGATCTTCGCCACGGACATGCCGCCCGCCGCCTGCCGCGCGACCTCCGCGTACTCGCTCGCCGGGATCTCCGGCGCCCCCTTGTCCATGACCCACGCGCCGGGGCCGTACGCCCGGGGCGTCACCGCCTCGTCCCGGCGCCGGATCGACCAACTGCCGGGGGCCGGCTCCCACAGGTACTCCTCGTCCCCGAGGCCCTTCAGCCGGACCTGGGCCATCTCCCGCGCCTGGTCGAACTGCTCGATCAGCATGCTCAGCCGGTCGGTCCGTCGATCGTGGTCGTTCACGCGTGGCCCCCTCGTCGTCGCGCCACGCGGTCCACGGCGCACGGAGGGAAGTTAACGGCTCACCTCACGGGGCGCGACCGAATTCCCGGGCGGGCGGAGGCCTGCCGGAAGCAGGAGGTCAGGCCTCGGCGCGCTTCTCCCGCTCGTCCGCGATCCGGTCCAGCTCGCGCATCGCCTGGGAGTGCCCGCTCATCCGCCGGCTCACCTGTCCGCTCGTGAACAGCGCGGTCCCCACGAGCGCTACGGGAAGGGACAGCCCCAGGATGAGCAGCGCCTCGGGCCAGTCGCGTTCGTCCTGGCAGTAATCGCCCTTCCACAGACCCTCGTTGGCCGTGCCGCGCTCCGTGAACAGACGTGCCTCGCACTCGGCGGTGTGGCCGCTGCGTGTCTCGACCGTGTACTCCGTGAGCAGCAGAATCGCGCACCAGCCCCACAACAGGGCCGACAGGAGCAGCAGACCGGCTCCCCAGTTGCGTATACGGGTGGACTGCTGCCGGAATTCGAGGTCGTACTCTCGTGAACGCATGGCGGATGAATCTAGCAGCGCGCGACGGGCAGCCGATCCGCATCAGGGCAACGTGCGGGTGAGCCACACCACTTCGCCGTTCTCCTCCATGGAGACGCGGTCCCGCTCGAACGCGAGCTTCTCCAGGACGCGCAACGACGCGGCGTTCCACGTGGCCACGGTCGACCAGAGCCTCTTCCGCCCGGTCGCTGCGGCGGCTCCGAGCACCGCACCGGCCGCCTCGGTGGCATAGCCCTGCCCGTGGGCGCGCTGGAACAGCTCGTACGCGATCTCGGGCTCCTCCAGGGTGGAGCGGCCGATGATCAGCCCGGCGTACCCGAGGAAGTCGCCCCCCTCGCGGCGCTGGATGGGCAGCAGGGCGATCCCCGTGGTCTCCGTCGCGGCGAGCAGTTCCCCTATGGACGTGCGGATGCGCTCGACCGGGGGCTTCCCCCTGCCGCGTTCGGCGAGCAGGTCGCTGAACCCTTCGGCGTCCGACTCGGCCCACGGCCGCAGGATCAGCCGCTCGGTCTCCAGGTGGTAGGGCATGGTCTCGTAGGTGGCCATGGGCCCACTCTGCCACCGCGCCCCGACCGGTCACCCGGGGCCGGGAACGTCCTTGCGCGCGCGGACGGCCAGGACGGCGACCAGCAGCGTCGGCACGAGCAGGAGCGAGAAGGTGATCGCGTAGCCGCTGAGCCGGCTCGTCCCTGCGGCCAGCCCGGCGTTGAGCACGGCGGTGGCGAACGCCAGGACGACGACCTGCCCGAGGTTCATGTTGGTCTGCATGGCACTGGTGGTGTGGCCCAGCCGGTCCGGTGCGCTGTGGGAGAGCGACAGCACCGTGACGCACGGGTCGAGCATCCCCATCCCGATCGCCGCCAGCGGCATGGCCGCCATCGCGAGCAGCGGGGACACCCCGGAGAAACTGCCCGCCACGGCGAAGGCGACGGACACCGCCATGATCAGGGCGCCGACCGTGACGAGCCGGTGCCGGGCGACGTCCTGGAGGAGCTTGCCCTGCGCCCACGACGCGACCGCCCACAGCACGGCGGAGGCGGTGAACGCCACGCCGACCGTCACCGCAGCCACCCGCCGCTCGGTGATCAGCATCAGCGGCACCAGCGCCTCGACGGTGAAGTACGTACCGGAGGTCAGCCCGCGCAGCAGCACGGCGGTGGGCAGACCCCGGGCACTGCGCCAGGTGCCCTCCGGCAGCAGACGGGGCGCGAAGACCACCAGCAGCGCGACCCCGGCGACGACGAACAGCAGGTGCCGCACGTCCCAGCCGGAGACGCCGTACTGGCCGAGCGCCGCGCCCAGGCTGAGCATCCCCGCGACCACCAGCGGCGGCCGGGAGGCGCGTTCCCCGGCGGGCGGGAGGTCGGCGGGCGGGGCCTGGTCACTCTCGCCGGAGGGGGCCTTCCCCAACACCGCGACCAGGGCGATCGCGGGCAGCGCGGTCAGCACGGCCAGGCCGTAGAAGACCGTCCGCCAGGACCACGCCTCGGCGACCACTCCGGCGACCGGCGGTCCGACCAGCGACGGGATGATCCAGCTCGCGCTCATCATCGCGAGCATCCGGGGCCGCAGGTACTCCGGATACGACTGCCCGATGGCGGTCGTCACCGACACCGCCACCATCCCGGCCGCCAGACCGTCGACGAAGCGGCCGGCCACCAACTGCCAGACGGAGACGCTGGACGCCGACACCAGGAGCGTCACCACGGAGAGGATCATGCCCAGCGCCAGCGGACGCCGGGCGCCGGAGCGGTCCGCCCAGTGCCCGCCCAATACGCCGCCGAGCAGGCTGGCAGCGACAAAGCTGCCCGCCACCAGGGGGAACAGGGACACCCCGTCCAGATCCTCGGCCGCCGTCGGCAGCGTCGGCACCACGGCCAGCGCGGCGAAGCCGGTCAGGAACATCACCGTGGCGAAGGTCAGCGTGGCCGCCGCGTACGGCCGGGAGAAGATGCCCGGCAGGGTGTCGCCGGTGTCGCTCGGTGGGGGGCGGAGTGCCTGTTCGGCAGTCATGGACGTCCCGTTGACGTGGCTCGACACCCCGAGGCTTGGTCTGGACCACCCGGAGCCAGCGAGAAGCTATGTCACGGGCCGACCACCGGGCAATCGCTTTTCCGGCGTCGTCGCCCGTCCTTCGTCGGCGTCGCCGCGGCCGCTGTCCGCGCTACCGGCGACGCGCGACGTGAGGGCAGCGAACAGCCTTCCGGATCAGCGCCACCGCGGCGGGATGTTCGCCAACTGCCTCAGCGGATCCCAGTCGGCCGGCCGCAGCTTCGGATCATGCCAGGAGGCACCGTTGCCGACCCAGTAGCCACGCAGTTCACGGACCTGCGACACGGTGTCGTCCCCGATGCCGGACTCGTTGTAGCAGCACGGGCAGATGACGTACCGAGGGGCGCCGTACTCGTCGAACACGGGCTCGCCGTCGTCATGCCCGCAGATCCGGCAGGCGGTCTCGGTCCTGTCGTTCTCGTCCCGCGCGCTCATTCCGGTTCCCCTCCCTTGGTCACCGCCCCGGCCGACGACGTGTCGGCCGACGCCGAACAGGGCGGTACGGGGCCAGTCGCCCGTACCGCCCTGCTTCCGGTGAAGTCGTGTCAGCGCAGCCCGTCCACGAACGCCTGCCAGGCGTTGGCCCCGAGGACGATGGCGGGGCCGGTCGGGTTCTTGCTGTCGCGGACGGGGACGGACCCGCAGGTGGGGTTGGCGGCGACCTCGACGCACTCGCCGCCGGTGCTGCCGCTGTAGGAGGAGGTCCGCCAGGCCGCGCCGCCGGTCACGGTGCACTCGACGCAGTCGCCGCCGGTGTTTCCGCTGTAGCTCGACTTGCGCCATTCCGCGTTCGTCAGGTCAGGGACGGTCTCCATAACGCTCCTCCATCACGCGGCTGATCCGCGCCACCGATTCCTCGACGGAGAGTGCGGTGGCCTGGAGGTGAGCGTATCGGAGCGAGGCCTCCCTGACCGTCTCGGGGCTGGCCGTCATATGGCCGGAGATGACGTCCTCGGTGTAGACGATCTCCGGGTCGTCGTCGAAGCGCAACTGGTTGAACGAGCCTGCCAAGCTCGCGTGTTCACCTGCCTCGAACGGCAGCACCTGGATCCGCATCCAGCGGTGCGCCGCGTAGTCCAACAGCTTCTGGAGTTGGGCCCGCATCACCTCGTGGCCGCCGATCGGCCGGTACAGCACGGCTTCGTCCAGGATCGCCCAGGCCAGCGGCGGCTTCTCCCGCTCCAGGATCCGCTGGCGTTCGATCCGGGCGGCGAGCAGACCCTCCAGATCGTCCGGCATGCCGGTGGCCAGCACCGCCCGCGCGTACTCCTCCGTCTGCAACAGCCCGTAGACCACCTGCGCCTGGTACGTCGAGATGTACGCGGCCTTCGCCTCCATGTCCGCGTACGGCTGGAACCACGTCGGCAACTGGCTCCGCAGCACCAGCCCCACCAGCCGCGAGAACGTCCCGTCCGTGCCCAGCGCCGCGTCCAGCCGCTCCGAGAAGTCGCGGGTGGGGATCTTTCTCGTCGTCTCGACCTGGCCGATCAGCGAGCCGGTGCAGAAGATGATGTCGCCCAACTGCGGCTGCGTGAGCTTCTGGGCCTCGCGGCGGCGGCGCAACTCCCCGCCGTAGTAGGCGAGCGGGGAGGCGTCGGGATCGAGCGTCTGGATGTTGGCCACGGATGGACCTCCGGGTGCAACGCCTCGCGGCGTTCGTTTCGGTACGTGGCCGACCGTAGCCATCCCGTCGCAGCCTGGTGACATGAATCACCTGCTTGTCCCCCGGAGGGGTCCCGGGGGCCCGTCCACCACGCCGGCTCTGTCCTGGGCGAGCACTCCGCCCGGCGCCTGCGCCGCGCCCTGCGCGGATGTCGGAGACCGGTGACGCGTCATCACCTGCCGCATGGGTGTCAACACCCATATTTCATGCGGATCATCGACACCTCACCATGACTGTGCAAAGGTCCCCGGCGGGGGTGAGAGCTTCTCGCCCATCCATCGCGAAGGCGCGGAGTCCCGGAAGCGGGACGTGATCGCCGCTGATGGAAGAGCTCGTGAGAGGAGAGCCTGGCCGTGACCAGGAAACGGGCGTTCGCCGAGTCGCCCGCCTACGCGGTGCTGCTGGGTGTCTCCGGCATCTGGGGAGCGGCGAGTTCCGGATATCCGATCTACACCCGGGTCTTCGGAGGGGCGATCGGAGTTCTCTGTGTGGCGTTCCTGGTCGTCGACTTCGCCAAGCGGCGGCGGAATCGGGCGGCTGCGGAAGTCGCTGACAACGAGGTCTGACGACTGAAGGGCCGAGCCGGGCGGGACGGGTGAGTCCTTCAGTCGTCCGACCATGCGGGCGGCCTCGCCACTCCGTCCATGAGGTCGGGAGACGCTCACTGTGCGAAGACGCCCCACCCCACCC
>NZ_JAAXYC010000242.1 GCF_018619185.1 Streptomyces sp. McG3
GCCCCCCTCCGGCGGCGGGCCCGCCCCCGTACCGTGGGCTGCCATGAGCAGCTCACCACCCGGTCCCCTCACGGTCGCCGTCCGGCGTTCCTGGGACGCCTCGCGCTACCTCCTCATCGGCATCGGGGTCGCGATGCTGACCTACGTCGGCGCGTTCCTGGTGGTGGCCGCCCTCCTGTTCGCCGTCGCGATCATCGGGCTGCCCGCGCTGCCGGAGGCCGCCACGCTGCTGCGCCGGGCCGCCTCGGCGGAGAGCCGCAGGGCGGCGGCCCGGCTCGGGCCGGGACACCGCCCCGCGTCGTATCCGCCGCTGGACGGCGGCGAGTTGTCCGAACGGGTCCGCCGGACGCTCACCGACCGGACCACCTGGCGGCTCGCGCTCTGGCTGCCCGTCCAGACGCTCTTCGGCATGGGGCTCGGCTACCTCACGATGATCCTGTGGCCCGTCGCCCTGCTGGTGGACGGTGTCGCGCTGTCCGTCGTGGGACCGGTGGACCGGCGGCGGGCCGACGAGTACGGCATCGAGCCGCCCGACCGGCCGGGCTGGGCGCTGCGCTGGCACCCGGTGCTGGCCGACCTCTCGGCGGGCTGGACCATGGCACTGCTCGCCCCGCCGCCCGCCGCCGAACTCACCGAGCGGATCGCCCACCTCACCGAGAGCCGGGCCGGCGCGGTCGCCGCGCACGGGGCCGAACTGCGGCGCATCGAGCGGGACCTGCACGACGGCGCCCAGGCCAGGATCGTCGCCCTGTCGATGCGGATCGGGCTCGCCAAGCAGCTCCTCGACCGTGATCCGGCCGCCGCCCGGGCCCGCCTGGACGAGGCGCAGGACGGGGCCGAAGCCGCGCTCGCCGAGCTGCGGCACGTGGTGCGCGGCATCCACCCGCCGGTCCTCACCGACCGTGGACTGGCCGGTGCGGTACGGGCGTTGGCCGCCGACGTCGCCGTACCCGTCACGGCGGACCTGGACGGCGTGGAGGACGGGCGGCGGCTGCCCGCCGCGATCGAGGCCGCCGCCTACTTCGTGGTCGCCGAGGCGCTCACCAACATCAGCAAGCACAGCGGCGCCACCGCCGCCCGGGTCCGCGTCGACCGGCCCCCCGGCCTCCTGCGGGTGACCATCGGCGACGATGGTCGCGGCGGCGCGGACGAACGCGCCGGCAGCGGGCTGGTGGGCATCCGGCGGCGGGTCGCCGCGCTGGACGGCGCCACCCGCGTCAGCAGCCCCGCCGGGGGGCCGACGGACATCGAAGTGGAGCTGCCGTGCGGATCGTGATCGCCGAGGACAACGCCCTCCTGCGCGAGGGCCTGATCCTCCTGCTCACCAGCTCCGGACACGAGGTGGTGGCCGACGCGGCGGCCGGCCCGGAGATCCTGCCCGCCCTGCTCGAACACCGCCCGGACGTCGCCGTGCTGGACGTACGGCTGCCGCCCACCTTCCGCGACGAGGGGCTGCGGGCCGCGATCGCCGCCCGCGCCGAACTGCCCGACCTGCCGATCCTGGTCCTGTCGCAGTACGTCGAGGAGACGTACGCCGCCGAGCTGCTCGCCCGGGGCGCCCGGGGCATCGGCTACCTGCTCAAGGACCGGGTGGGCCGGGTCGAACAGTTCCTGGAGGCCCTGGACCGGGTGGCGGCGGGCGGCACCGCGCTCGACCCGGAGGTCGTCACCCAGCTCCTCACCCGCAAGTCCTCGGCGGGCCCGCTCCAGAGCCTCACCGCCCGCGAGCGCGAAGTCCTGGAACACATGGCGCAGGGCAAGGCCAACGCCACCATCGCCGCCGAACTCACGGTCTCCGAACGGGCGGTGAGCAAGCACATCGGCTCGATCTTCGCCAAGCTCGGCCTGGATCCGGACGACGGCGCCGTCCACCGCCGCGTCCTCGCGGTGCTGGCCTACCTGGAGGGCCGCGACGGGTTCACCCCGTGAGGGGGCCGGGACGGGTTCACCCCGTGAGGGGGCCGCACCGGGGGCGCGCGGGTCAGGCGGCCGGCTGGAGCAGGTCCCAGCGGTTGCCGTAGAGGTCCTCGAAGACCGCGACGGAGCCGTACGTCTCGTGCCGGGGCTCCTCCAGGAACCGCACTCCGGCCGCCACCATCCGGGCGTGGTCGGCCGCGAAGTCCTCGGTGTGCAGGAAGAAGCCGACCCGGCCGCCCGTCTGCGCCCCCACCGCCCGGCTCTGGACCTCGTCCTTCGCGCGGGCCAGCAGCAGCCCCGTGCCGGGCGCGGACCCGCGCGGGCGCACCACCACCCAGCGGGTGCCGTCGCCCCGGTCGGTGTCCTCCACCACCTCGAAGCCGAGCGCGTCGCGGTAGTGGGCGAGGGCCTCGTCGTAGTCGCGGACGACCAGGGTGACCAGGGCGATGTGGGACATGGCGGGGGAATCCTTCCGGCGAGATGGTTATACGTAACACTAACGCCGGAGCTCCCCGCCCCCGCACAATGCCCCGCATGGACATCCTGGACGGCACGACCACCGGCGGCCGGGCCGCGCTGACGGACCGGGCCCGCGCCCTCGCGGAGACCGGAGGGCGACGGGTACTCGGGATCGCGGGCCCGCCCGGAGCAGGCAAGTCCACTCTGGCGGAACGGCTCGTCGCGGCCCTGGACGGACGCGCCGCCCTCGTCCCGATGGACGGCTTCCACCTGGCCGCCGCCGAGCTGGACCGGCTCGGCCGTGCCGACCGAAAGGGCGCCCCCGACACCTTCGACGCGGCCGGGTACGCAGCCCTGCTGCGGCGGCTGCGCGCACCGGACCCGCTGCACGCGGTCTACGCCCCGGCCTTCGACCGGTCCCTGGAGGAGCCGGTCGCGGGTTCGCTGCCCGTGGAGCCGGACATCCCGCTCGTCGTCACCGAGGGGAACTACCTGCTGCTCGACGACGGCCCCTGGGCCCCGGTGCGCGGTCTGCTGGACGAGGTGTGGTTCCTGGACCTCGACCCGGAGGAGCGGGTGCGCCGGCTCGTCGACCGCCATGTCCGCCACGGCAGGCCCCGGTTCCACGCGGAGGAGTGGGTGGCCCGGTCCGACGAGGCCAACGCCCGGCTGGTGGAGCGGGGCCGGGACCGGGCGGACCTGATCGTGCGCCTCTGACCCGCCGGCCGTCCCCGACGCCCGCCGGGCGTTCCTGACGGCACGGCCAGCGCTGGTCGTTCCTGACGGCACGGCCCGCGCCGGTCGTCCCCGAAGCCTGCCGGGCGTTCCTGACGCCCGCCGGGCGTTGCCGACGGCCCGCGCCGGTCGTTCCTGACCGCCGCCGGGTGTCGCCGACAGCCGACACGCTCCGGCAAGCCGGTCGCGTACGCCCCGCCGGGCGGGCAGGATGCTGTGTGCCGTGTCGCACCGCCAGGAGGCCCTGATGTCCAGCCCGAGCCCGTCCGCCCAGCAGTCCGCCCCGCCGCCCTTCACCGCCGACGACTACCGGGCCCGGATGGCGCGCGCCGCCGAGTCTGCCGCCGATGCCGGGCTCGCCGGGGTGATCGTCGCGCCGGGTCCCGACCTCGTCCACCTCACCGGCTACCGCCCCGTGAGCACCGAACGCCTCACACTCCTCGTACTGCGGGCCGGCCAGGACCCGGTTCTGGTGGTCCCGACCCTGGAGGCCCCCGACGCGGCCGCCGCCACCGGGGCGCCCGCCCTCACCCTGCGGGACTGGACCGACGGCAAGGACCCGTACGCGGTGACCGCCCCGCTGCTCGACGCCGAGGGCCGCTTCGGCGTCAGCGACAACGCCTGGGCGATGCATCTGCTCGGCCTCCAACGGGAGATCCCCGGCACCTCCTACACCGCGCTCACCGAAGCGCTCCCGATGCTCCGCGCGGTGAAGGACGCCGCCGAGCTGGAACGGCTCACCGCCGCCGGGGCCGCCGCCGACGCCACGTACGAGGAGATCCTCAAGGTGCGCTTCTCCGGCCGCCGCGAGGTCGACGTGGCCACCGATCTGGCCGCCCTGCTCCGCGAGTTCGGACACTCCCAGGTCGACTTCACCGTCGTCGGCTCCGGCCCGAACGGGGCCAACCCGCACCACGAGGCCGGGACACGCACCATCGAGCGCGGCGACATGGTCGTCCTCGACTTCGGCGGCCTCAAGCACGGCTACGGCTCCGACACCTCCCGTACCGTCCACGTCGGCGAGCCCACCGCCGAGGAGCAGCGCGTCCACGACATCGTCCGCGAGGCACAGCAGGCGGGCTGTGCCGCCGTCCGGCCCGGTGTCGCCTGCGAGGAGATCGACCGGGCGGCCCGCGCGGTGATCACCGAATTCGGCTACGGCGAACGGTTCATCCACCGCACCGGCCACGGCATCGGCGTCACCACCCACGAGCCGCCCTACATGATCGAGGGCGAGGAGCAGCCGCTGGTGCCCGGCATGTGCTTCTCCGTGGAGCCGGGCATCTACCTCCCGGGCCGCTTCGGCGTCCGGATCGAGGACATCGTGGCCGTCACCGAGGACGGCGGGCGGCGGCTCAACACCACCGCCCGCGAACTGGCCGTCGTCGAGTAGGCGGCCCCGGGCCTCCCCGGTTCAGTCGTCGCGCGGCTCCCGGTCACGGAAGCGGTGCAGGACGTCGTACGGGTAGGGCAGCGGCCGGGCGCTCGCCGCGTCCAGCCGCTCGGCCTGCTCCGCCGTCAGCTCCCAGCCCGCCGCGCCGAGACTGTCGGCCAGCTGCTCCGGCGTCCGGGCCCCGACGATCGGCGCGGTGACGCCGGGCCGGCCGAGCAGCCAGCGCAGCGCGGTCTGCGCCGGGGTGCGGCCCGCCTCCTCGGCCACCGCGACGACCGCCTCCACGACCCGCCAGGTCTCCTCGTTGTCCCGCTCCCGCCAGGCCTCCCGGCCCAGCTCCTCCTGATAGCGGGCCTCTCGCGTGCCCGGTGCGGCGGCGGTCATCCCGCGCCGGTACTTGCCGGTCAGCCAGCCGCCCTGGAGCGGGCTCCACGGGATGATGCCGACGCCCTCCGCCGCGCTGACGGGGACCAGCTCCCACTCGATCTCGCGCGCCAGCAGGTTGTACAGCGGCTGGAGGGACACGTAACGCTCCCAGCCGTTCCGGTCCGCGAGGTCCTGGGCGCGCTGGAGCTGGGAGGCGGAGACGTTGCTCGCGCCGAGGTAGCGGACCTTGCCCGCCTTCACCAGCGTGTCCAGGGTGGAGAGGGTCTCCTCGACCGGCGTCGTCGCGTCCCACACATGCGTCTGGTACAGGTCGATGTGGTCCGTGCCGAGGCGGCGCAGGCTCGCCTCCACCGCCGACACGATGTGCTTGCGGCTCAGCCCGCCCGCGTTCGGGGAGTCGCCCATCGTCCCGAACACCTTGGTGGCGATGACGAGATCGTCGCGCCGGCGGCCCTTCAGCCACCGGCCGACGATCTCCTCGGAGACACCCTTGTTGTACACGTCGGCGGTGTCGACGAACGTGCCGCCCGCCTCCGTGAACGTGTCGAGGATCCGATGGGCGGCCGCCTCGTCGGTGTCCTGGCCGAACGTCATCGCGCCCAGGCACAGTTCGCTGACGCGCAGCCCCGAACGCCCCAGGAATCGCTGCTTCATGGTGTTCCTCTCGTGTGTCGTGCGCTGCCCCGAACGCTACGAGTTGAAGTGCACGCGAAGACAAGGGAGTTACGGGAAAGGCCGGGAGCGATCAGTCATCGGCCAGTACCACGCACGACTCCGGCGGCAGATGCAGTACGCCGTCCGCCCCCGGGGCCTCCACCGGCTCCCAGGCCGCCAACACCCGCCCACCGAGACGTCGGTGGCGCCCCGAGCCCAGCGGGATGGCGGCCGGCTTGTCCGCGAGGTTCACCGCGATCCGCAGGTCGCCCCTGCGGTACGCCAGCCAGCGCGCGTCCTCGTCGAACGCCGTCTTCACCGAAGCCAGGTCGGGGTCGTGCAGATCCGGCAACGTACGCCGCAGCGCGATCAGTTCGCGATACCAGGCGAGCAGCCGAGCGTGCGGTTCGCGCTCCGGCTCGGACCAGTCGAGACAGGACCGGTCGCGGGTCGCCGGGTCCTGGGGGTCGGGGATCTCCTCCCGGTCCCAGCCGTGCGCGCCGAACTCCCGCCGCCTGCCGTTGCGTACGGCCTCGGCCAGCTCCGGGTCCGTGTGGTCGGTGAAGAACTGCCAGGGGGTCCGGGCCCCCCACTCCTCGCCCATGAAGAGCATCGGCGTGAACGGGCCCGTCAGGACCAGGGCCGCCGCGCAGGCCTGGAGACCGGGGGTCAGGGAGGTGGCCAGCCGGTCGCCGAGCGCCCGGTTGCCGATCTGGTCGTGCGTCTGCGCGTAGCCCACGAAACGGTGGGCCGGGGTGCGCGTCACGTCGACCGGGCGGCCGTGGGTGCGGCCCCGGAAGCTGGAGAAGGTCCCGTTGTGGAAGAACCCGGACGTCACCGTCCTGGCGAGGGCGGCGAGCGGCGCGCGGGCGAAGTCGGCGTAGTAGCCCTGGGACTCGCCGGTGAGCGCGGTGTGCAGGGCGTGGTGGAAGTCGTCGTTCCACTGGGCGTGCAGCCCGAGGCCGCCCGCCGGACGCGGGGTCGTGGTGCGCGGGTCGCAGAGGTCGGACTCGGCGATCAGCCCGAGCGGCCTGCCCACCTCGACCGCCAGCGCGTCGACCGCCGCCGACAGCTCCTCCAGGAAGGTGAGCGCCCGGGTGTCGGCCAGCGCGTGCACCGCGTCGAGCCGCAGCCCGTCGAGCCGGTAGTCGCGCAGCCAGGCCAGGGCGCTGCCCAGCAGGAACGCCCGCACCTCGTCGGAGCCCGGCGCGTCCAGGTTGACCGCCGCGCCCCACGGGGTGTGGTGGGTGTCGGTGAAGTACGGGCCGAAGGCCGGCAGATGGTTGCCGGACGGGCCCAGGTGGTTGTGGACGACGTCCAGGACCACCCCGAGCCCCAGCCCGTGCGCCGTGTCGACCAAGCGCTTCAGCCCCTCGGGTCCGCCGTACGGCTCGTGCACCGCCCACAGAGAGACCCCCTCGTACCCCCAGCCGTTGACGCCCGGGAACGGACAGACGGGCATCAGCGACACATGGGTGACGCCCAGCTCCGCCAGATGGCCCAGCCGCGCCGCCGCCGCGTCGAAAGTGCCCTCGGCGGTGTACGTCCCCACGTGCAGCTCGTACAGCACCGCACGGTTCAGCCGCCGCCCCGCCCACGCCTCGCGCCAGGCGTACGCCTCCTGGTCGACGACCGCGCTCGGGCCGTCGGGCCCGTCCGGCTGACGCCGCGAACGGGGGTCCGGCAGCAGGGGTCCTTCGTCCAGCCGGAACCCGTACCGGACCCCGTCCGAGGCGTCCGCCCCGGCCGTCCACCACCCCTCGCGCCCCGCGTCGCGCTCCATCGGGCACCGGACGTCCGCCGCCTCCAGCACGACCGAGTCCGCCTCGGGGGCCCACACCTCGAACTGCATCCACCACTCCTCGTCCCTGGGCGGGGCGCGCGGCCGCCCGCGGGCGGGCTCCACGATCCACGCGACAGGCTCTGTTGCCGCCCGCCACCGGCGATTAAGGTCTGGTCCTGATCATTGCCCGGCGAGGTTCCCGCTCATACAGGTTCTGCTCACACGTACTGGTTCTGCTCATACGTACGGCTGCTGGAGGCCGCGATGACCGTGCCGATGTTCCCTCCCGGCTTCCTCTGGGGAGCCTCCGCCTCCGCCTTCCAGACCGAGGGGGCGGTGGACGCGGACGGCAAGGGCCCCTCCGGCTGGGACGCCTTCGCCGCGCTGCCCGGCCGGATCAAGGACGGCACCGACACCACCCGGGGCACCGGATTCCACGCCCGCTACCGCGAGGACGTGGCCCTGCTGGCCGGCCTCGGCGCCGACGCCTTCCGGTTCTCCGTCAGCTGGCCCCGCGTGGTGCCCGGCGGCAGCGGAGCCGTCAACGCCGACGGGCTTGACTTCTACGACCGGCTCGTCGACGAGCTCTGCGCCCACGGCATCACCCCCGCCCCGACCCTCTACCACTGGGACACCCCGCTCCCGCTGGAGGAGGCGGGCGGCTGGCTCGACCGGGACACCGCCTACCGCTTCGCCGAGTACGCCGGCATCGTCGCCGAACGCCTCGCCGACCGCGTCCCCATGTGGATCACGGTCAACGAGCCCGCCGAGGTCACCATGCTCGGCTACGCGCTGGGCGAGCACGCCCCCGGCCGCACCCTCCTCCTCGACGCCCTGCCCGCCGCCCACCACCAGCTCCTCGCCCACGGCCTCGCCGTCCGCGCCCTGCGCGCGGCGGGCGCGGACAACATCGGCGCCGCCCTCTCGCACGCCCCGGTCTGGACGGCGGGCGACACCGACGAGGACCGCCTCGGCGCGGAGCTGTACGACACGCTCACCAACTGGCTCTTCGCCGACCCGGTCCTCACCGGCCGCTACCCGGACGAGAACCTCGCCGCGCTGATGCCGGGCCCGGTCGCCGACGACCTCAAGGTCATCTCCACCCCGCTCGACTGGTACGGCGTGAACTACTACAACCCCACCCTCGTCGGAGCGCCCGGGCCCGAGGCGCTCGACACCTTCTCCGGTTTCGCGATGCCCGCCGAACTCCCCTTCGGTATAAGGGAGATCGAGGGGTACGAGAAGACGGGCTTCGGCTGGCCTGTGGTCCCCGAGGGGCTGACCGAGATCGTCACCGCGCTCCACACCCGCTACGGCGACCGCCTCCCGCCGCTGTACATCACCGAGAACGGCTGCGCCCTGGAGGAGCCCCACGCGGACGACCGCCGCATCGCCTATCTGGAGAGCCACCTGACCGCCCTGCGCGCGGCGATGGACGCCGGGGTGGACGTGCGCGGCTACTTCACCTGGTCGCTCACCGACAACGTGGAGTGGACGGAGGGGGCCTCGCAGCGGTTCGGCCTGGTCCACATCGACTACGCGACCCTGGCCCGTACGCCCAAGCGCTCCTACGCCTGGTATCGCGACCTGATCCGCGCCCAGAAGGCACAGAAGCGGAATCAGGCGGTCGAGGGGGCTTACGCGGCTCCCCCCGCATGATCAATACTCCCGCCATGGTCGCTTCATGGTGGTCCCGGGCCCAGCTGGGGATCTTCGTTCACTGGACACCCGCATCCGTTCCCGGCTGGGCCCCGCCCTACGTCCCCGCCGCCGAACTCCCGGCGGCGGGCAGACGCGCGCCGCTGGGCTGGACCTCGTACGCGGAGTGGTACGAGAACGCGCTCCGCTTCCCCGGCTCGCCGGTCGCCGCCCACCACCGCGCCACCTACGGCACCCGCCCCTACACGGACTTCGGCCGCGACTTCGAGGACGGGCTCGCCGGCTGGGACCCGGCCGCGTGGGCCCGCGCCTTCCGCGAGGCGGGGGCCGGCTACGCGGTCCTGGTCACCAAGCACCACGACGGGTTCTGCCTCTGGCCCTCGGAGACGAAGAACCCGCACCGCTCCGGCTGGCACACCACCCGGGACGTGGTGGGCGAGTTCGCCGAAGCCGTACGGGCCGAGGGCCTGCGCTTTGGCGTCTACTACTCCGGCGGGCTCGACTGGACCTTCGACGACCGGCCCATCGGCACCGCCGCCGACATGTTCTCCGCCGTCCCGCGCGGGAGCTACCCCGCCTACGCCGACGCGCAGCTGCGGGAGCTGATCCGCCGCTACCGGCCCGACATCCTCTGGAACGACATCGCCTGGCCCGCCTCCGCCGGCGAGATCCGCTCCCTGGTCGACTTCTACCGCTTCACCGTCCCGCACGGCGTCGTCAACGACCGGCTGCTGCCCTACGCCCCGCACTGGCGGGGCCTGAACCTGCCGGGCGCGAAGGCGCTGTACAACTGGTGGGACCGCCGGACGGTGGCGCAGGGCGAGGGCTTCGTCCCGCGCACACCGCCCGTCTTCGACTTCCGCACCCCGGAGTACGCCCGCTACGAGGGCTCCGACCCGTACGAGATCACCCGGGGCGTCGACCACAGCTTCGGCTACAACCGGGCCTCGGGGGCGGACGCCTTCATCGGCCGCGAAGCCCTCACCTC
Source organism: Streptomyces sp. McG3 (assembly GCF_018619185.1). Classification (GTDB taxonomy): domain Bacteria; phylum Actinomycetota; class Actinomycetes; order Streptomycetales; family Streptomycetaceae; genus Streptomyces. Next base: position 9,976 of record NZ_JAAXYC010000242.1, read on the forward strand.
ACTGGTCCGCGACACGGCGGCCGACGGCGGGAACGTCCTGCTCAACGTGGGGCCGCGCGGCGAGGACGCGACGATCCCCGCCGAGCAGCGGCTCCGCCTGGAGTGGCTGGCCGAGGAGGCCGGGGCCCTCACGCCAGATGGACCCATTCCTGGGTGACCGGGTACCCGGCGCGGGCGAACGCGGCGGCCATCGGCACGTTGCCCCGGTCCGTCGCGCCCGCGACGAACTCGGCGCCCTGCTCGACGAGGAAGCGTGTGCACTCCACCAGCAGGTCGTAGCCGTAGCCGTGCCCGCGCGCCTCGGGGACGACCCCGATGAAGCCGACGCAGGGCCCCGACGGGTTGTGCGCGGGCACCTGGATGCCCGCCACCTCGCCGTCCGGCGTGTACGCGAGCCGCCACCACTCGCGCGGCGAGGGGCACCAGTGGAAGAAGTCCAACTCCTCCTGGGCCGCCGCCTCCAGACCGCCGGGGCCCTCGATGGCCTTGCGGGCGTGGGCGTCCAGCGTGGCCGAGTGCACGCGGCGCAGCACATCGAGGATGACCGTGTCGTCCGGCTCCGGGCGGAACGTGAGCCGCCCGGTCCGCTCCGGCAGCGGGCAGCCGGGGGTCCACCGATAGCGGTAGCGCTCGACCAGCGGCTTCATGCCGGCCGCCGTCGCGGCGGCGACCCGCGCCTCGACGGCGGCCCGCACCGCCGGATCGTCCCGCCACCCGGCGGGCGCGATCAGCTCGTACTCCTTGTCGAACGGGGCGCGGCGCAGGAGTTCGGCGCCCGCCTCCGCCTCCCCGTCCGCGAAGTCGAACCAGTTGAGCACGACGGGCTCGGTGTCGTCGGGCCCGCCCCACCAGGCGGCCCTGGCGATCACGGTGTCGTCGCGCAGGGCGACCCAGGACCAGTCGGGGCGGTACTCGCCGCCGTCGGCCGTCGAGGTGTACGCGTGGCCGAAGGCGGCCCGGCCGACGTGGGGGCTGTCCTCGAACGTGGTGAAGAGTGCGGCGTCGCTCGGGGTGAGCGCGCGGATGACCGGATCGGTCATGAAGGTGTCCTCCGGGACGGAATGCCGCGCTCCCGGTCAGACGAGGTCCGACACCGCCCGGCGGACGGGGCGGGAGCGCGAAAGTGATGTACTGCGAACGGTGGTGCCGCTGTTCCTGCGCACGTTTCCCGCCTCCTTCCACGACCGGTTCCGATGTCGGTGCCGACCGTAGCCGCCCCCGATCCCGCCGTCCAACGGATTAACGGCGGGATCGACGGGACGGAGTCAACGGGGCTTGTCCCAGACCATGTTGAAAGCCCGCTCGAAGTTCACGTAGCCGAGGCGCTCGAAGGACTGCGCCATCGGCACGTTGCCGAGGTCCGTCGCCGCCCGGATCCGGTCCACGCCCTCGGCCGCCAGCACCCGGGTGCCCTCGGCGAGGAGGTCGTCGATGTACCCGTGCCCGCGCCGGGCGGGCAGCACCCCGATGTACGCGATGATCGGGTTGTAGTTGTTGCGGGCCGGGATCACGAAGCCGACCGGCTCACCCGTGGGCAGTTCGGCGATCCGCCACCAGTCCATCGGGGTGGAGTATCCCGCCAGCTCCTCGTCGTACTGCTTCTCGGCCGCCTCGCGGGCATCGAGCCCGGACGCCAGGTCCTCCTGCCCGTGGGCGTCGAGGGTGCCCTCCATCACCGGCGCCATCAGCGCGACCAGGTCCTCCCGGCCGGTGACCCGACGGAACACCAGCCGGCCGGAGTCCTCGGGCACCGGCGTACCGGCCCGCCACTCCAGCCGCAGCCGCTCCACCAGCATCCGGGCCCCGGTCTCCTCCATCACGCGGATCCGCGCCTCGACGACGTCCCGGGCCACCGGGTCCTCATGCCAGTCCGGCGGCACGAACCGCCCGTACTCGGGCCGCTCCGCACCGGCGGGCAGCACGGCCGCCGTCGCCGTCTCCAGCAGCCGGACGCCGATCGCGACGCGCTCCGGGACCGGAAGAGTGTCGTCCAGGTCGAAGAAGTCCAGCGCCAAGGGACTGTTGCCCGCCGCGTCGGTCCACCACGCGGCCCTGGCGACGACCCGCTCCCCGTCCAGGGCGACCCACATCCACCCCGGGACGCGGCGCCCGGTGGCGAGATCGTCGGCCAGCTCGTGGTCGAGAACGTACGAAAGGCCGCAGAACAGGTCGAGCTCATCGGGTCCGGACAGCGGACGGACCGTCAGCCGCGGTGGAACAGGGGGCACGGAATCTCCTCGTGATGGATGAGCGGCAGACCCTAGCAAGGGGGTCCGCCGGGGAGCGGCGCAGGTCAGCGCGGGAGGAAACACGGCCTCATCTGGACACCCCGGGCCCCTCGGCCCGACAATCGTCGACGTGACGTCCTCCTTCGAGTTCCACACGAGTCCCGCGCGGCTGTCGGACGCCCAGCGCGACCGTGTCCTCGGCGTGCTCAGAGACGGTGCGGCACAGGGCAAGCTGTCGCACGACACGTTCATGCGCCGCATGGAGCTCGCCCTCGTGGCCCGGCGCCCGGAGGAGCTCGCGGTCCTCACCTCCGACCTGGAGGCCGGCAGCGGCTGGTCCCAGGGACTGGTCCGCGCGGTGGGCGGGATATCCGCCTTCCCCGGGCGGCTGCGCCGCGCCTGGCAGACCGAGCGGCTCCCCAACCTGCTGCTCCCCGCCCCCGGCCCCTACCCACTGCTCATC
>NZ_JAAXYC010000243.1 GCF_018619185.1 Streptomyces sp. McG3
GGCGAGGACGCCCGGGGGAGGGGGCGCGGTTGCCGGCTGTGCTCAGGACCTTTCCGAAGGCGGCGATGAGGTCTTCGACCCGGGCGGCGGGCCCTGAGCCGGAGGCCGGTGGGGGAGCCGCAGGCGCGGTCTCGGGCGGGCGACCCGGTGTGGGGCGCGCTGGATACCTACCGGCTCTACCGGCATGTGGTGGCCGCCGGAACGCTCTACACCCTGACGATGACGACCGAGGTGTGCGAGGAGCTGGGACTGGCGACGGCCCCCAGGGAAGTGGCGCCGGGCCTGCGCCCGGTGATGGAGATAGCCGGTGTCGACTCCGAGCTCATCGGCTGGTCCTCCACTCGCCGTCAGCGGATCGAGGACGTCCTCGAGGGCCTCACCTACACGTATGTCCAGGAGTACGGGCGGCTGCCCGGCGAGAAGGCCCGGCACGGTCTCGGGTGGTGGGTGGCTCTATCGAGCAGTAGTGAAGTCACTTGTCGACGTGTTCGGGAGGTGCCTGGATCAAGGGTCGGGCGATATCGATGAGTTCGGGAGGCGCTGGGATTCTTGCCAGAGCGGTATCCAGGTGCTCATGGCTCGAGGCGCGCCGGCGACGGCACGAGCGTCGTTGATGGCGCCTCTCTTGGCGCACCGCCGGTGCCGAGGTGGCCCGCGCCCTTCGTCTTTCTGCAGGGAGTGCTCACTGGAGAGTGAGGTGCCAGTTCCCGCTGGAGCGAACGCGGATCAGGGTAGGCCCGGTCAGGCGGGTCTGGCCGTTGCAGGTGCCGTTGCCTGTGAACAGCGGCAGCCCCGTTTCGAAAGCTTCCGTCAGCTCGTGGAGGCGGAGGGCGCCGCTTCCGTGCTGCCTGAGCATCAGGGTGGCCGGGCCGCCGGTGTACCGGAAGACGTATGGGCCACGGGAGTTGATCCGAGACTCCAGAACGGGAATGTGCTGGGGCGGATGGAGCCAGGCACGCCACGGCCCTGACGCCTGGATCCGAACTCCGATGTACTCACCGCCGTCCGCGGGCAGCGGGACGATCATGCGGCGCAGGCTGGAACCGGCCTTGACGCTGCGGGAAGCTGGGAAGCCGGGGAGGTCTACGCGGCCGGGACCGTCGAGCCGGACCACCAAGAGCACCGGCTGGCCGCGTTCCGGGCGTCGGAGCCGCGCCTTGCCCTCGCCCTGGCCCTCTGCGCGCTGTGCGACGGGGGTGTCAGGTGGCCAGATGCGGTAGGGATGCCGACGCCCGCCCGGCGCGGGGGCGGCGGACCGCCCCACGGGTTCGGCGGATTGTTCCTTGGGCACGGCACGATCTGGGCGCCGGTTCAAGGGTCTGTCAGTGGCGATGGGGGGCCGGTTATCCCCGAGCCGGACCGCATCCGCCGCGCAGACGTCGATGGGACGCGGCTCCCCCTCCGGAGGCTTCCAGGAGACTCGGGTCACCGACGGTCCATGACGGGGGTCGAAGAAGCACGGGGGCTGGAGCTTCGGCAGAGGCATACCTTCAGCCCTGGCCTGCGCGCAGGCCAGGGCGTGTCGCCCCTCCTCCAAGGCGAGCGCGGCGGCCTCGGCCTTCTGGTTGTTGCGGCCGTGGCCGCCCACCAGTGTCCGCTTCGCCCGTTCGTAGGCATCGAGCGCCCGCTCGTAGTCGGCAAGGGCGAGAGCGGCGGTTCCCTGGTCCACCGGGACGAGTTCAGCGCGCGCCAGTTCCTCGCCGAACGCTGTGATGTCGGCTTCGAGGACCGCCGCCTCCTGCGGGCATTGCTGCCGGAACAGCCCACGCCACCTGCGGAACATAGTCTCAGCCACCCGTTCGCCACCCGTCCACGTCCTCCCCCAACCCAGGCACAAGATCGTAGACGGGCTTGACCGGCCACAGAAGGGCCTTCCCACCCGCGCGGGCACGAGGATGATCCGGCCGTAGGCATTGAGCGTCTCGCCGACCACACCCTCCCTATAACCGGGGCGAAGCCCTGCTGTGCCCGACTCCGGCCTCCGAGTGCCCACAGCGCCGTCGGAACTCGTCAACATTCTGTCGCCCGTCGGGCACTCAATGCCGCTCAGAACTATCGACAACTGCTGTTACTTGCAGTCGACGAAGCCAGGTGGGCGGCGCAGGACACCCGCCCCGAGAAGAAGACCCCGCGCCCGCTGAAGCAGCTGCTCGCCTGGTGGAAGGCGTCCGCCCTCCTCAAGTTCGGCCGGCAGATGGTCGCCGGGCTCCTTGAGCGCTGCCGTACGGCCGGGGCGGCGATCCGGGCCCGGGTCGATCCGCACGTGGACGCCGTACTCGCCGCCGTCGACGTCGCGGCGGTCGTCTTCACCGTCCGAGGTAAGTTCGCCCGCCGCCATGTCCTGGCCGAAGCCCGCCGGCATCTGCTGGAGACCCTGCGCGGCCAGGAGTTCAGCCGCGGCCTGGACGACTACATCGCCAACCGCGCCCTGGCCGCCCACGGCCAGCAGTCCACCGTCGTCCAGCCCGGCCGACCGGCCCCGGCCGCCGACCAGCTCTTCTACACCGCCGACTTCGCCGAGCCCGACCGGTGGTGGATCGCCGGGACCGACGGCAAGCCGCCCCGGGAGTCGAGCCGGTACGAGCGGGCCCGGGTCGCCAGCCTCGCCGTCCAGAACGCGATCCGCGCCGCCCGCCCCACACCCGCCGCACAGGACGACGCCCCGGCCGCGACCGCGATGGATGCTGCGCACTCCGGTGACCACCAGCACGACCGGACGTCGGACGCGCCGCACGCCGTCGACCTCACGGGCCGGGATGCCGCGCTCACCCCGGCGCAGCGGGCCGCAGCCATCCACACCCATCAGCAGGCCGCGATGCCCGAGGAGTACCTGGAGGGCCGTACGGCCGGCCTGGCGACGTCGCGCACACCGCAGGACCTGGAGGGCCGTACGACCGACCCGGAGACGTGGGTGCGCACACCGGAGAACCTGGACCGGTTCGCGGCCTTCACCCGGGAGGCCAACGCCCGCCGCCGCGCCATCGAGGAGCGGGAGCTCCCGGCCGCCGCAGATCCGTCCGGACCGGCCGACCAGCGCCGCCAGGAGCACGAGCAGCAGCACCAGCATCACCAGCAGCCCGGCCAGGGCCAGGGCCTCCAGCCGTGACAGCCCGCCTGGGCCCGTCGGGCGGGACGGGCGGCGAAGTCACCGGGCCAGACGCCGGGACGCAACCGGTCCGCCACCGCCGAGACCACGCAGGAGCAGCGAGGGTGCGGGGGACCGCTCCCTTCGAGCACGGAGACCTCATGGTTGCCCCGACGCTGCCGCACCTGTCACCGGCGCAGCGTGAGCGCCTGGAGCAGCTCGCCGAGGCGGCCCGGCTGCGCGCGGCGCTCTACCCGGTGCCGAAGCCACCAGCCGTCCAGTGCCGTTCCCGCTCACGGCAGTACCCCGCGGGCCGGGCGAGCCGGCGGCGCACCGGGCGCGGCCGCCGCCGTGGATGAGTGGCCACGAGGGCTCCGCCATTCACTCGATGCGCTCAGGCAGTGTCCGAGGCGAGTGGAGCCCACCCGGAGAGTGGAAGCCGCAGTGGTGCGTCGGGTGGCGCCCACTCCCGGTGGCACCGAGCGGAGTGGAGCCCACCGGGAGTCACTCGGAGAGTGGACAGATCAGGCGGTCAAGGGGTGGTCAAGGGGCGAAACGGACTTCCACTGGTCGGTGGAACCCACCGAGTGGAAGTGGAGCCCACTCCGCACGATGGGCTCCACCGACGCCGGTGGCACGGACGGGGTGGACCCCATCCGATCCATGACATCGGGTGGGAGCGGGTGGCCTTGCGGCGAAGGAGTGGACGCCACCCGATCCATCGCGCACGGCAGGCCGTGTCCCCTTGCCCACCTCCGCTACCTCCGGCATCACCACCGAAAGCGGGCCGCGATGGAGAGGAGAGATCTCCGTCCCAGGCCGCTGGCCCGGCCACCCCGGCTCAGGCCGCTGCCACCGGCCGCCCGGTGTAGGCGTCGCGGCGGATATCGGCGAGGAACTGGTGAACCTGGTCGACCTCCTGCATGCACTCGATCAGGAACCCCGCCGAGGTGTACGCGCACTGCGCCCCGCCACCCGAGTAGCACCACCGCTTGAGGTACCAGGTGGCCACCGCCACCAGCTTGTCCATGACGTACCCGGCCTCACAGTCGACGTGCCCGTCCGGCACGACGGTGAGGTAGCGGTCCAGGAGCAGCGCACCGAACTCGCCCACCAGCTGCGCCAGCTCCTTGCCGTCCCGGTGGAACTCCTCCAGCCGGGCCCACGCTTCCTCGTCGTCCTGCCAGACCAGCTCCACGTAGTCGCAGGCCCGCAGGATCTGCTCCGGGGCGAGCTGGGGCACCTTGGGCGACGTCATCTCCATGACAACTCCTTGCTGTTCGCTGGCCGGGTGCCTGGTGTGCCCGGCCGATCCCTACGGTGCGCGTCCGGCCTTGTGGACAGAGGCTGCGCTCCGGGACGTGGTGCGGGCATGACTCCGGTCACGGACAAACCGGGAGGACAAGGGGCAGTCAAGGGACGTACCGGACACCGGCGGCCGGCGGGCATCAGACCGCGGTCAAGGGGTGACCTCGCACGGTGGCTCCGGCCCGTACGCACATCCGCGGACGGGCCGGACCTGTCGCCGATCCGGCCGCGTAGGGCCGGAGAATCCCGAGGATCCGATGACCGCCGCACCCGATCCGCACACCCGCCCTTCCCCGACGCACCCCGCTGCGACAGCGAGCCCCGCTCCGAGCCCTGCGCCAAGCCCCGCACCCAGCCCCGCAGCCACTCGCCGCCGTCTGAACGTTGTCGCTGATCAGACCCCTGATTCGCCTGCCCCGGCCGGTTGCAACTCCTCTTCTACAAGTACTGATGTACTTGGAGAAGCGTCCCGGCCCCGCAAGACCGCAGTCGCGAAGGCCGGCGCGGATATCCGCGGCGAGGTCCTGCTGACCCTCGCCCAGCTGCGCCTTGCCACACCCCGCCAGCTCAAGGCGCTGCTGCTGCCGCACCACCAGGACACGGACCACGTACGCCGGGCGCTGCGCAACCTGCTGGAGGAGTCCCCGGCCCTGGTCGGCCGGACCAACCGCGCCCAGCAGAGCTACTGGCACTGCACCCCGGCCGGTCTCGCCGAAGCAGCGGCCTCCGGTGAGCTCGCACCGACCACCGGCCGGGCCACGGGCAAGCGCATCGCCGCGAGCAAGACCGGCCTCCGCGAGCACGGCCTGGCCCTGGTCGACGCCGCCATCGCCTTCCACCAGGCGCAGCTCGCCGACCACGCGGACTGGCGGGTGGAAGCGCCCCACCCCACCCCGGCCGGGAACCTGCTGCCCGACGGCGTGGTGCTCCTGAACAACGGCTCCAGCGCGTTCGTGGAGATCGACCGAACCATGTCCTACGCCCGCCTGATCGCCAAGCTGGAACGCTACGACGCCTACCGGGGCGCCCCGGCCAACGGGCGCGGGAACGCCGCCCGGCCCCCGCGCTCGCACTGGCAGGAGAACTACGCCGGGCCGTCCCTGGACCGCCCGTTCCCGCCGGTGCTGTTCGTCTTCGCCCCGGCCCGACGCCGCGCGGCCCCGGACACGAGAGAAGCCGCCTTCCACGAGCGGGCCGGCCGGGTGGGCGTGGCCTACCGGCTCACCGTGGCGACCACGACCCTGCCCCTGCTGACGAAGCACGGGGCGGGCAGGGCGGTGTGGCGGGTCGTCGGCAACCGCCGCGGTGAGGAACGCATGACGCTGGCCGCGCTGCCGAAGGCGCGATAAGCACAGCGGGCCCGGCCATAATGCAGGCCGGGCCCGCCACCTACGGCACGCCTCGATGCCACAGGCCACCGATTCCACATGGAGGGCGGCAGTGGAACGCTGTGAACAGCCATTTTCCAACACAGCGCCGCTCGTTGGAACGCGGGCTGCCGTGGTGGGAAGGTGCCTTACCAGCGGAGAGACGGTCCGGCTTCCATCCGCTCGGTCCGGTTGGAACGCGCAAGCGCTCGTCAACCAGGTAGGGCCAAGCCCTGGCCGGAGCTTCCCCGGACCCGCCTCATTCAGGGGCCCGTTTTTGAAACCGGCCCCCGATTCCCGCAGATCAATCAGCCAGAAGTCTCTGCGTCTTCCTCGGTCAGAGCCCCGGCCCCCAGGACCCGACGGGTGCCCAGGGCTCCAGGGAGATGGGACCCGACGACGCCGCGCTCCCGCAGTTCGTGAAGGTCCGGCAGGCGTATGCCGGGGAGCGCATCGAGGATGTCGGCCTCAGCCGCGCGGATGCTGCTGGGCGCGGGGGTCTGGGGTCCTGCGCCAAGGACGCGGCGAGTGGTCACGGAGCTCATCGTACGAGCGCGCCCCGGTGTCACCTGACCGTGCCGCCCCAGACGGAGCCCGCACGGGTTTGTGCCGCGAAGGCGTCCACTGCGACGACGCAGTCTGGTTGGCCAGATCTGCGGTCGGATGGAGCTGGTCAGAGGACTGTGATGCCCTTGTAGTTGGCAAGAGTGGGGCACGTCAGTTGGCATTCTTCGGTGACGGAGCGCCATATGCATCCTCACGAGTTGACGCCCTGGCCCTCTCCCTTGCTGCGCCAAGACGCCAGCAGGGCCCGGGAGATTTCCTGGGGCCCTGCTTCGTAGCGGAACACGTACGCGGGGCACATCAACGTCGGCTTGCTCCGGTCTCCTGTCTGTCCCCGGGGACCCGGCAGCCGGGAGTCAGCACGCAACTGGTCAGAGGGGCTGACCGGCCCGGCCCGCACGAGGTGGACCGGCCCGATCCTCACCCGTGAAAGGCGGTCGTTCCACGCCGCCGGTGTATCACCAGGAGAGAAGGGAGGACTCCGTCGGTCTTATGGGCTTCGGAGTCGATGGGTGGTGCGGGCTCTTGGTGTCAGGGGCAGGTGACCAGGACGATCGAGAGGACGGTGCAGGTGGCGCTGTCGCTGTCGTTGGCCGGGTTGGGGTCGGTGGGTGCGGAGGCGGTGCGGGTGCCGGTGACTGTGACCTGTCCCAGGGAGAGGAGGCTGAGCGGGACGCGGAAGGACTTGCTGGCGCTGGCTCCGTTGGCGATGCCTGTGTAGGCGCAGCTGACGGTGCCGGCACTGGTGGTGCAGCCGGGCGAGAGGTTGGTGGCACTCGTGCCGGAGGGCAGCGGTGCGGTGATGGTGGTGGAGGTGACCGCGTCGGGGCCGGTGTTGCGGGCGGTCAGGGTGTAGGTGAGGTACGGCACCAGGATGCCCAGGTGCGGTGTGGCGGTGACGTCCACGGCGATGTCGGCCTGCGGGTTGGGGAAGACGAAGACGATCGATCCGTCACCGGCGTTCACGCCGTCGGTGACGGAGGACGGTGATCCGGGAACGGTGGTGGAGACGAGGCTGGAACCACCGCCGCCTCCTCCGCCGCCTCCTCCTGCGTCGCCGGCGAAGCCGCCGGCGCCGCCCGCACCGCCGGATCCGTAGCCCGCACCGCCGTTGCCGCCGCCTCCGGACGGAACGAAGAAGGCCGTGCTGAACGTGCCGCCGGGAGCGTTCGGGAAGGAGCCGGCCAGACCGGCGTGGGAGCCGGGGCTAGGGCTGGCGCCTGTTCCGCCTGCGCCTCCAGGGCCGCCGGCGGTGGCGGTGCCCGGACCGCCGCCCTGGCCGCCGCCGCGGGTCGCGTCGCCGTTGCCGGGGCTTCCCGCGCTGGCGCTGTCGCCGCCGGGTGTGCCGGGGAAGCTGGGGGTTCCGTAGCCGCGCCCGCCCGCGCCGCCCCCGGAGCCGGCGGTCAGCAGCGGGGTGCCGCCCGGGGCGGTCACAGCTACCAGACCACCGCCAAAGCCGCCGTAGCCCGGGTAGCCGGGGACGGTGGTGCCCTGGGAGCCGACAGCGGCGTTAAGGGTGGAGCCTGGCGTCACAGCGAGCGTGGCCACGACCTGGGCGCCTTTACCGCCGGGTATGCCGTCGGTCGACGGGCCGCCGCCCGCGCCCTTGAGAGTGACCTGCGCGCTGGTAGCGGCGGCGGGCACGGTGAGGCTGCCGGTACCGCCGGCGCTGCACGTGACCGTGGTGGTGGCGGCCGTCACAACAGGGTCCCCGCAGACCCCTGCCGCAGAAGCCGGCGAAGCCAGAGCCACGAGACCGGTCGCCGCAAGGAGAGGCATCACGGTGAGAGCGGCCAAGCGGCGTCTGTGGTGCGACGGACCCGGTAACACGGTGGACGAAGACATGGAGTCATCCCTCGGATCAGGTTCCGCACCACCGCGGCGGGACCTCATGGCCCCGGGAAGCACAGGCGGTGCAGCCGTGCGTGCACCGACAGACTAGAGCTGCACCCGAACCGGGTATATGACTCGAACCGGCCACCAGACCACGAAGGACCGATAACCGCCACACCCACCCCGATCATCGCCCGCCACCAGAGGACGGCCCCTCCTGATTTCCCCGGTCAAAGCCGGGCGCGATGAGGAACGGGACGATGACGAGCACCAAGAGCACGGGTAAGGACGTCTCCGCTCCGTCCTCCAGGTGAACCCGCGGACCGGCTTCGACGACAGCACCGAACCCATATCCCGGACTGGCCAGACGACCTCCGACCCGTTGATCTGCCACGCAGCCGTCCAGCGACTCGCCCGGTTGTCCCGGGTCAACAACTGCGGGCGAGCCTCATCGACCACTCGCCGCGCCCCTGGCACAGGCCCTGAACCCTCTGGGCCCAGCAGTATTCGCGCAGCCGAAGCCGACATCATCGACGCACTGCCCGGCATACGCCTGCCCGACCTCCAGGAACTACGAGCGCGCGGGGTGGTCGGGGCCCACCTGGCTGCCACGGCAAGCACTCGCCGGGCCCTTGGAACCGGGACCACGGACGGAGAGAGCCCGCCGCCCAGGGCGGTTTTTTCCGGGCCAGGAGACACGGGCTCGACTGGACCGGGATGAGGAACGGATTGTTCTGGCCCCACCCGCCGCATGGTGAGTTCCACTCCCCGCCGCATGGTGACTTCCACTCCCCATCCCAGGTCAGACCACTCGCCCGCCCTTACTCACCAGGCCGGTGGCGCGCTTCGAGGGCCTCTCCGAAGCCAACGGCCTCCAGCTGAGGAGTACGTCGGCGACATCGCAGGACTCCGTTCCGAGGGGGTTCTCCGTAAGGCGGGCGTCGCGGATTCCACCCGGTGCGTTTCTCCTTGACTTCAGCTCAGCTCAGGTCAAGGAGAAACGCACTGCACCGCGTGCGCCAGCGCCAGATGTTCGTCGCACATCATCTCCAGGGTGGCGTGGGTGTCTCCGTGGTCCTCGGGGTCGGGGACGACGTTCTCGACGAAGCGGATGATGTTGCGGGCGGTGCCGGGCACCGCCGTGGTGGGGGAGTCGCGCGCCCAGTCGCGCAGCGCGGACAGCAGCACGCACCCGACCTCGTCCAGCGCGAAGGAGTCCGCGCACGGATCGGTGGTCTCCTCGTCGACGGCCGTGACGGGCCAGATGATGTCCTCGGCCAGCCGCAGCAGGACGAACGCCAGCTGAGGGTCCGCTTCCGCCCGCCCGGTGACAGCGGCGCCGCCACCCATCTGCAGCGCCAGGAGGTAGTGGAAGCCGCGCTCCACCTGTTCGGGCGTCAGCGGAGTACGGGGCGGGAGGTCCACCGGCGACCTCACCACGGTGGAACTCACCACGAGCTCCGCGTCGACAGCCGGCCGCGAGGTTCCGGCCCCAACCCCGTGGGACGGGACGGCGACGCTTCGCCGGGCAGTCGCCACCCGCGTCCCAGCACCGACTCCGGCCACGGCCACGCGGCGGCGTAGCACCATCGGATGCATCAAGGGTTGCACCAACTGTTGCACTATCTGTTGCGCCATCCCGAAGCGATGCCTTGACTTGGTGCAGCTCAGAGGCGGGATGGACGGTGGTGAGTGGTCAGACTTCCCCTCGTTCCCCGGGCCTGGCGCTGGATGGTGGGCGGGAGCGGGCAAGGAGAGGTCGGGGAAGCGGGCTGCGCTGCGCTGGGCCGGGAGCGGGCGACGGCTCGGGGCCGTCGTAGAGAGGGCACACCGCTGAAGGACAACTGTCCCAGCCTGGACGGCCCCGGTCGTAGGCTCTAGAGACGTGAGCACCCAGACCGGCCCCTGCGCCCGCTGCCAGCAGCCCACCCACCGCTACGGGCACGGAGGCAATCCGCTTTCTCTCGGGGTGGATCAGCTGTTGCGTGACGTTGCGTGACCTGGGCGTGTGGACCTTCCGAGGCTCGTTCTCGGGGGGACGTGGCTCCGCGGCGGGCTGTTGCAGGACTCTAGGAGTTGTTGATGTGAGCCCGCTGGCGACGACGGTGCTGATATCCGTTCAGTCAACCCACGAACGGTGGCCCGCACGTCCTGGTGTGCTGGACGTGCGGGCCACTCAGGGCGCACTGGCTACTCGGCCCAGTGCATGCCCCATCCCTCCCAGAATGACGCGGGTGCAGTGCTGAGGATGCGTCGGATGGCAGCGATCATGATGATTCCACCTCCTCTCGGGTGTTGTAGGGATGTCAGCGAGTGGGGTCTCGCTGAAGTTCGAAGGCGCGGGGAACGGCGCTGTCTGTGACATGGGGGCGCATGGTGGCGCGGTGGACCGAAAGGCGGCTGCCGTTGGTCAGGGCGGTCAGGGCTTCGGTGATCAGGGTGTGTGCGACCGCGGCGCCGGCACAGGTGAAGGGTCCGGCACTGAAGGGCAGGTAGGGGCCGTGCTCCCCGGCTTCACCCCAGCGTTCAGGTCGGAACTCCCCGGGCTTGCTCCAGTGCTGCTGGTCGTGGTGGAGCAAGTAAGGACTGACGGAGAGAACGGTGCCGGGCTGGAACGCGGTCCCGCCGTACTCGGCAGTCTGGGGAACGCGGCGACCTACCATCCAGACGACCGGGCGGTGGCGGGCCGCTTCACGCGCCATCCAGTCCGTAGGCCACGGCCACGACGAGCCCGGCCGATGGTGCACACACGCCTGAAGCAGCGCCCACGCCACCGCGTAGCCGACGGTTCCCACGATCGAACGGGCCAGCAGCAAATACGCCGACGCCGCACCCTGGTCGGTGACCTCAGAGGGGCACGCGCCAAGGACCGCGTCCAGTACGTCCCGCGGCGGGCCCGGGGGGATGCCTTCGGCCCGACGTTGCGCGACGTGTTCGATCGCCGCGGCCCTCCGTTTGGGACGCAGCATCTCTGCCCGCACTCGGTTGCGCATGTGGGGTGAGCGCATCATGCCGATCTGCACGTTCCGCTCCTGCAGCCGGCGCAACGTGGGCGCGGCAGCGGGGTACAAGAGGAGGCTGGCCGTGGCTCGCTGGACAAGTTCGAGACCAGTGCGGGGCCATGCACTGACGACAGGCAGTTCAGCTACCGCCCGGGCCATGGCCTCGCGATAGGCGGGGAGGTAATCGCGCACCGTGTTGCGCACCGCTCGGCCGACGCCGATCTGGGTATCCCGAGAAGGGAGCATGTCCCCGAAGAAGCCTGCCATCCCGCTGTTGAAGACCGGGTCACGCAGCACCGTCATCGCCAGGTCCGTGTCACGCACACACCAGGCGCCCCACGGGAGGCGGAACACGTCGGTCGGACTGCGGCGGGCGAAATCCTCGACGAACCCCAAAGGGTCCCGCCGGAACCGGCTCATCTCTCTCACGCTCACCGCAGGTCCTTCCCCCGAGGGCCGACACAGGGCGGCATGCCGCCCCAGTGGTCGATCACTTCATGTCATCGACACATACAGAGCGTGACAGCGCGGGACCGGTGCGCGGAAGACTCACCAAAGATCACCACCCGGACGAGGGGCACATCACGACCCAAACCCAAAGCTCGCCGCGCCAAGAGGTACAACAGCGCACAAGACAGCGGCCTGCCGATTTCACCTCCGAGTGGCCGCTCCCAAGACCCGATAGGAACGCGCCCCGGCTGCCCGCGCCCAAGCCGCCGTACGGCCAGCGACGCCCGGAGGTAGCGCCACCACACGTGTTGCGTTCGGAACACGGCCTTCATCCGGCGCTGAGCTGCGCGAACCTGCCAGACTCGATCTCATGCAACAGGCCCGAGCCCCAGAGAACCCGCTGTGCTCTTCATGCCGCGCTCAGCTCCCGGACCGGAAGCCCTCGACGGTCTGAGCGAGTCCAGGCCCGCCACTCACCGTGCAGCTGATCGTTCAACGCGGCGGCCTTGTCCGGGCTGAGTCCCTCGCCGTACCGCACTGCTCATCCAGTATTCCTCCGGAACGATGACGACGACGAATACGGCGGCGGTTACCGGGAGCACCCAGAGCGGGCCTGGAAGGCGGAAGGCTGGCTGTCCACGACGCAGGAGGGCACCGTGCGCTGCGTCCGGCACCGCGCACCCTCGCTCCGAGTACGAACGTCTGGACCGCCTGGAGGCACCCCGACCCGGCTGCCGGAGGGTGCAACACCGCATCGCGTTTCACCCCTGACCTGCCAGTTCGCGCGCTTCCCAGCTTCCAGGAGCGGTGTTGCACCACCGCGTTGCAGTCACCACGTACGAGACCCCGGGCCCTGATAGCAGGCCCGAGGTCTCGTACGGCGGCGGGGGAGCCGTCAGAAGTCGTCTCCGTAGCCGTCCCGGTCGGAGGGCGGTCCGAGTCGCTGGATGAGGTCACAGGTGCAGGTTCCGCCCTCGTACAGTTCCCCGTCGCACTCTTCGTGGTGCTCGCGCACCGCCCGCTTC
>NZ_JAAXYC010000244.1 GCF_018619185.1 Streptomyces sp. McG3
CAGGTCACCGCCCCCGCCGGCCTCCCCGGCCCGGCGGCGAGGACCGCCCGGCGCACCGGCCTCCTGGTCACCATGGTCCTCGGCGGACTCACCGCACTGCCGCCGCTGTCCATGGACATGTACCTCCCCGCGCTCCCCGCCGTCACCGACTCCCTGAGCGCCCCCGCCGCCACCGTCCAGCTCACCCTGACCGCGTGCCTGGCCGGAATGGCGCTCGGCCAGCTCGTCGTCGGCCCCATGAGCGACCGCTGGGGCCGCCGGCGACCGCTGCTCCTCGGCATGGTCGTCTACGTCCTCGCCACCGCCATCTGCGCCCTGGCCCCCACCGCCGAACTCCTCATCGGCTTCCGCCTCCTCCAGGGACTCGCGGGCGCGGCCGGCATCGTCATCGCCCGCGCCGTGGTGCGCGACCTCTACGACGGCGTGGAGATGGCCCGGTTCTTCTCCACCCTGATGCTGATCTCCGGCGTCGCCCCGGTCATCGCCCCGGTGATCGGCGGGCAGGTCCTGCGGATCACCGACTGGCGGGGCATCTTCGTCGTGCTGACCGCCGTCGGCATCGTCCTCACCCTGGTCGTCTGGAAGTGGCTGCACGAGACGCTGCCGCCCGCCGACCGCCACACCGGCGGGGTCGCCGACGCCCTGCGCACCATGCGCGGGCTGCTCGCCGACCGGGTCTTCACCGGCTACATGGTCGCGGGCGGGCTCGCCTTCGCCGTCCTGTTCGCGTACATCGCCGCCTCCCCGTTCGTCGTGCAGGAGATCTACGGGGCCTCGCCCCAGACCTTCAGCCTGCTCTTCGGGCTCAACTCGATCGGCCTGATCACCGTCGGGCAGATCAACGGCAAACTGCTCGTGGGCCGGATCAGCCTCGACAAGGTGCTCGGCTTCGGCCTCGCGGTGATCGTGCTGGCCGCCGTTGCGCTGCTGCTCATGACGGCCGGCGTCTTCGGCGAGGTCGGCCTCGTGCCGGTCGCGGCCGGGCTCTTCGTGCTGATGTCGGCGATGGGTCTCGCGATGCCGAACGCCAACGCCCAGGCCCTGATGCGGACCAAGCACGCGGCGGGCTCCGCCTCGGCGCTGCTCGGCACGTCCTCGTTCCTCATCGGCGCCGTCGCCTCCCCGCTGGTCGGCATCGCCGGCGAGGACACGGCCGTCCCGATGGCCGTGGTCCAGGTGGTGTGCGCGGTGGCGGCGGTGGCCTGCTTCCTGCTCCTGTGCCGCCCCTGGCAGCGAGCGGGCCGCGAGGCCGGCGGCCTCTGAGCCACCGCTGTCCGCCGCGGGCTCAGCCGGTGCGCGGGTAGCCGATCAGGTGCGTACGGTCCTGCCGGTCGGTCCAGCGGAACACCCCGACCCCGGTCGTCTCCGTGCCCGGCAGCCGCGCGTTGCGCGACAGCCGCTCGGTGCTCCAGGTGGCGAAGTCCATCGCGACCGGGAGCCCGCCGCCGGACAGCGCCTCCGAGGCGTCGCGCGCGTTCTCGGCCCCGTACGCGATGCCGTCGTCCGTCACCGTGGCCAGCGTCAGATGGGCGGCGCCGCCCTCGTCCTCGAAGCAGCGGCCCTGCTTCGCCTCCAGATCGAAGGCCAGGTTCCCGGCGATCAGGTAGTCGCCCGAGGGGGAGAGGACCGCCTGCGGGAAACGCCCCGGCTCTATGGCGGGCTTGTGGCACTCCACCGAGGTGAGGACCTCACCGGTCGCCGCGTCGTGCACCGCCCACAGCTCGTGCGTCGCCGCCCGCTTGGTCTTCTTCGCGGGCGCCCACTTCGCCAGCACCTGGTCCGGGGTCGTCGACGTCACCACACCGCTGCCCTTGTCGGCGCCCTTGGGCGCGACGTTCCGGCTGAACCAGCCGCCGCGCACCCAGAACTCCCGTGCTCCGCCCAGCAGCAGGCCCTCGGCGGTCTGCCCGTGCACCTCGGTGAGCTGCTTGCAGGCCGGGCAGCCCTTGGGGTACTTCAGCTTGTCCGCGGCCAGTTCGGACACCTCACCCGTGACCGGGTCCACCAGGGTGCTGTTCGCCTTCGCATCGCTGATCACGATGGACGGCCCGCTCGTGTTGACGTCCGGGGCGCCGGACCACGGCACCTCGACGCGCTGCCGGTTCCCGTTCGTCACGTCGTACAGATCGAGCGCGAGGAAGGTGCTCGACGGCGACAGCCCGTCGCCGACCTTCCCGTAGGACCAGGTCACGAAGAACTGCCGGTCGCCCTTGGCGACCGTGGCGAGCCGCGGATAGTGCAGCGGGTCCGGCTGCCGCCAGGCCTTGCCGCGCCAGCCCAGCTCACCGGTGGCCGTGTCCACGGTGCGCAGCCGGTAGCGGTTGTCCTTCGACCGCTCCAGATAGGCCAGCAGGCCCGTCGCGTGGGAGACGGCCACGTCGGGGGAGGAGCCGATGATCTCCCAGCCCCGGTCCGTCGTGTACTGCGGCGGAACGGTCAGCCGGGTCACCGGCCCGGCGCTCGGCAGCACCGGTTTCGCCGTTCCGTCGGCCCCGCCGTTCTTCCGGTCGTCCTCGTCGGGGCTGCCGCCACAGGTGGCCAGCAGCAGGAGCAGGGCGAGAAAGACCACCCCGCCGACGAGCGTCAGCCGCACGATCTTCTGCCTCATGGCTCCCCTGCTGGACCATCTTGATCTGGTGCCCTCCACGCGCGGGCCAGCGTAGCAACAGGCCCACGGCGGTGTGGAGTTCGCCGGATTCCCGTTCCGTACCGGTTACGTGAAGTCTTGGTGCGGACCCTTGCGGACCCTTGCGGACCCGCGCCGCCCGCGCACGTCTCTCCGTACCCCGGGGCCTGTCCCACCATTCCCGTCGTCGCCCGCAGGGCGGCCGCGCGGCGGACGGGAATGGCCGGACAGGCCCTGGGCCCCGGCGAAGCGGAATGCGCCCGCCGGGTCGCCTCCGCCCTACAATTCGGCGGTGAACGTCACCCTCCCCACCGCACAGTCCCTGCGCGCCGCGCTGGCCGGTCTGCTCGACGGACTGCCGCCCAAGCAGGCCGCCCAGGCCGTCGACCGGCTGATCGCCAGCTACCGGGGGGAGACCCCGACGGACGCACCGATCCTGCGGGACCGCTCCGACGTCGCCGCGTACGCCGCGTACCGGATGCCCGCCACCTACGAAGCCGTACGGTCCGCCCTCGACGCCCTGGCCGGGGCCGCCCCCGACTGGACGCCCGCCACCCACACCGACGTCGGGGGCGGCACCGGCGCGGCGGGCTGGGCGGTGGCCGGGGTCTGGGAGGGCCCGGCCACGACCGTCCTGGACTGGGCCGAACCGGCCCTCGCGCTCGGCCGTGAACTCGCCGAGGCGTCCGGGGTCCCGGGGCTCCGCGACGCCCGCTGGGAGAAGGCGCGGATCGGAGCGGCGCTGGAGCTGGCCCCGGTGGACCTGGTCACCGTCAGCTATGTGCTCAAGGAGCTGACCGCCGGGGCCAGGACCGAACTGGTCGACGCGGCGGCGGCGGCCGGACAGGCGGTGGTGATCGTGGAGCCCGGCACCCCCGACGGCTACACCCGGATCATCGAGGCCCGCGACCGGCTGATCGCCGCCGGGCTGAGCGTCGCGGCCCCCTGCCCGCACAGCGACGCCTGCCCGATCACCCCCGGGGCCGACTGGTGCCACTTCTCGGCCCGGGTCAGCCGCTCCTCGCTGCACCGGCAGGTCAAGGGCGGCTCGCTGAGCCACGAGGACGAGAAGTTCTCCTACGTCGTCGCCACCCGCTTCCCCACCGCCCCGGCGCCCGCCCGGGTCACCCGCAGGCCGCAGATCCGCAAGGGCCAGGTGCTGCTGGAGCTCTGCACCCGCGACGACGGCCTGGCCCGCTCCACGGTCACCAAGCGCCACGGCGAGCTGTACCGGGCGGCCAGAGACGTCGCCTGGGGCGACCCCTGGCCGCCGGAGAGCACCGGCTGACCGGATCAGCTCCGCAGCTCCTGGGTGCAGCACTTCACGCTGCCGCCGCCCTTGAGCAGCTCGCCCAGGTCCATCGGGACCGGCTCGAAGCCCCGGTCCCGCAGCGGGTCCAGGAGCCCCGTCGCCCCCTGCGGCAGCAGGACGTGACGCCCGTCGCTGACCGAGTTGAGGCCAAACGCCGCCGCGTCCGCCTCCCGGGCCAGCAGCGCGTCCGGGAACAGCCGGCGCAGCACCGCCCGGCTGCCGGGGGAGAAGGCGTCCGGGTAGTACATGATCTCGTCGGCCGCCGCGTCCAGCACGCACAGCGCGGTGTCCAGGTGGTAGTAGCGCGGATCCACCAGATCGAGCCCGATGACCGGCAGTCCGAAGAACTCCTGGGCCTCGGCGTGCGAGAGCGGACTGGACCGGAAGCCGCGCCCGGCCAGCAGGTACGAGGCGGTGACGGCGAAGTCCCCCTCGCCCTCGTTGACGTGCTCCGGCTCATGGACCTCGGTGAAGCCGTGTTCCCGGAACCAGTCCCGGTGCGCCCCGGCCTCCTCGAACCGCTCCCGGTACGCGAACAGCGCGCCGAGCACCCGGCCGCCGATCACCGTGGCGCCGTTGGCGGCGAAGACCATGTCGGGCAGGTCGGGACGGGGGGTGAGCAGCTCGACGGTGTGGCCGAGGGTGCGGTAGCGGTCGCGCAGGTCCTCCCACTGGGTCCGGGCCAGCGGCAGGTCGACGGGTTTGGACGGGTCCATCCACGGGTTGATGGAGTAGGTGACCCGGAAGTGCGCCGGGGCGCACATCAGGTAGCGACGAGGGGTGGCGTCACGGTTCAACTCGGGCTCCTCGCGAACGGCGGCCGGGGCCGCGGAACGGTGGGATGCGCACGGTCTGTGCGTGAGCCCATGGTGCGCCGTGCGCGCCGGATCCGCAGTCGATCGATCGGGTGGTTCACCGGACCGCCCGGTCACGGCCACCGCCCGGACGCCCCGCGCCGCCCGGCACGCGACCCCTGGGCATCACAAGACGATACGTATCGGCTCGTTCGGCGTTAGATTGGGCGTATGGCACCCACCAAGGCACCCGACTCCAGCCGCCGCAGCGACCGCTCCCGCCGCGCGATCCACGACGCCGCCCTCGCCCTCGTCGGAGAGGTGGGGTACCAGCGCACGACGATCGAGGGTATCGCCGCCCGCGCCGGGGTCGGCAAGCAGACCATCTACCGCTGGTGGCCCTCCAAGGCCGCCGTGCTGATGGAGGCCTTCCTCGACCTGGCGGGCCGGGCCGCCGAGGAGGCCGGACCGCAGTCCGACGACGCCGCGCAGGGCATCCCCGACACCGGTGATCTGGCCGCCGACCTCAAGCTCGTCCTGCGGGCCACCGTCGACGAGCTGAACGACCCGGCGCTGGAGGCCCCCACCCGCGCGCTGACCGCCGAGGGCATCGTCGACGCGAAGCTGGGCGCCGAATTCGTCACGAAGCTGCTCGAACCGCAGCTCGCGCTGTACGTCACACGCCTGCGGGCCGCCCAGGAGGCCGGGGACCTGCGCGCCGACGCCGACCCCCGGATCGCCCTGGAACTGCTCATCGGCCCGCTGATGCACCGCTGGCTGCTGCGGACCCTGCCGCTCACCCACGCGTACGCCGACGCGATCGTCGACTACGCCCTCGACGGGCTCACCCCGCGACCCTGACCCCGGAGGGCCCGGCGGGGGCCCAGGACCCACCGGCAATGGTGGGGGACGTCCGGTATGGGGTGACATCGGGCGTGATGGTGCTCACTCGGTGCGGTGGTACACGGCCCCGCTGGTGAACTCTGGCCACCCGAACCGCAGGATGGTGCGACGATGGACAGGCAACGCTGAGGTGAACTGCTGAGGTGAGGGGATAGATGGGCGCCGATTCCGGCCGTTTCCGCGGCACAGAGAGCAGGATCTCCCAGTGGCTGCGGCGACGTCCCAAATCACCGGGGGCCGAGGCCGACGAGTCGGCCAGGGTCGCGCTGCTCCTGGCGGTCGCCGACGCGGGCATGCCCATCGCCCCCGCCGCCCACCCCCTCGGATACCGATGTTCGTGCGAACGCATCGGCTGTCCCACCCCCGCCCGGCATCCCATCTCCTTCGCCTGGCAGACGCAGTCGACCACCGACCACGCCCAGATCGAGCGCTGGGCCGACAGCCAGCCGCTGGCCAACTTCATCACCGCGACCGGCATGATCCACGACGTGCTGGACGTGCCGCTCACCGCGGGCCGCAGCGCCCTGGAGCGCCTTCTCGACGCCGGCATCGACGTCGGCCCGGTCGCCCAGTCCGGCGAGGACCGGATGCTCTTCTTCACCGCCACCCGCGGCACCCCCGAGGACGAGGACGAGTGGTGGCCCTGCGAGCTGGACTGCCACCCCGAGACCATGGACGCCCACCCGGGCCTGCGCTGGCACTGCCGGGGCAGCTACGTCCTGCTGCCGCCCGCCCGGCTCCCCGGTGAGCTCGACGTCCACTGGGTGCGGGGCCCCGAGCACGAGCTGCCCGACCCGCTGACCCTGCTGGAGACCCTCACCGACGCCTGCGCGCGGTATGCGGGCAGTGCCGAGCAGAGCGAGCTGGACCACGACTCGATCGCCTGGCCGCTGAGCCGCTGAGCCGCTGGTCCACCGGTCCGTCGTGCGCCCGGCCGCGGGGGCGGGCGCCGTCGGATGTCGTCGGACCGCCCGGCGGCGCGGCGGCCCGAACGGCCGCCTTGCCTACTCGCCCTTCGCCGCGACCAGACCCGGCAGCCGGTTCAGCATCCGCACCTTGCCGCCGGATCCGGCACCGGACTCGGAGCCGGCCGCCCCCTCGCGCGGCGGGACGTGCACCAGCTGGCTGGAGACCCGCTCCTTCGTGAGACTGCTGTTCACCTCGCCGGTGAGCAGCGCCTTCACATCCGCGTTGACCTCGGGCCGCAGCCCCTTCGCCGCGGTCTGCCGCTCGAAGTGCTTGCTGCTGAAGAAGACCAGCGCCCCGCCGTCCTCGGTGCGCAGCCCGAGCGGCGCGAACGCCGCACTCGTCAGCGGCTGGTCGACGTACTGGTACGAGAACCCCGCCCGCCGCGTGGTGCGGCGCGTCTCGCGCCAGCCGGAGGTCGCCGTGGAGGGGGTGAACACATCAGGGGTGCCGCTCTGGAGATAGCCGGTGTACGAGGCGCTCAGCTCCGCGGGCGCCACGGCCAGACCGTCGTCCCCGGGCTCCACCGGGGTGGCGAACCCGTCCTCGTCCAGGGTGAACTCCGGTACCTGGGACGACGGGACGACCGCGAGATACGACGCCTTCCACAGCGCGTCGGGGCCCGACCGTACGAACACCACCAGCCAGCGGGTGTCCAGCTTCCCGCCGTCCTGGTCACGGTTGGAGTCGGTGTCCGCGAGGAACCAGCGCGGCCAGCCCGCCTTCTTGGGGACGACGTAAGCCGCGTCGTCCAGCACCAGCGGCTTGTGCGCCTTGTTGCCGTCGGGGTTGTACGTCTGCCGCGCCTTCAGCCCGGCCTGGTTGATCGCGCCGAGCGAACCCGTCACCCGGTCCGCGTCCAGCGCCGGATCGAACGCCTTGTCCGCCGCGTTGTAGGCGTCGGTGAACTCCTTGAGCGCCTGTGCGGCTTCCGGCTTCTTCGCCCCGGGCAGCACTTCCAGCTCCCCGTGCACCGTCACGCAGCCGCTCGCCGTCAGGCACAGCACCGTCGCCGTCGCGAGCCCCGCCGTCAGCCGGCCCAGCCCAGGGTGTCTCGTCATCCGCTGCTTCCGCGCCTTCTGATCCGTCGCCCGCACTGACCGTCGAAACCCTACCGGGGCGGCGGACGGCGCGCGGACGGGGACCGGATACAGCGTCCACACCGTGACCCAGGGCCTGTCGTCGAACCGCCGTCTGCCGGGCGACGACGGCGGTTCGACGACAGGCCCTGGCGGCCAAGCCGCCTCAGACCCCGCGCACCGGCACGATCAGCGGCCTGCCCGTACGCGGATGGGGGAAGACCTCCACCGGCTGCCGGTAGACCTCGCCGAGCAGCTCACCCCTGAACACCTCGTCCGGCGGGCCCAGTTCCGCGATCCGTCCCTCGTGCAGGACGGCGGCCCGGTCCGCGTACGCCCCGGCGAGGCCGAGGTCGTGCAGCACGACCACCACCGCGTCCCCGGCGGCGGCCCGGTCCCGGCAGATCCGCAGCACCAGCTCCTGGTGGCGCAGGTCCAGGGCGGCGGTCGGCTCGTCGAGCAGCATCAGCGGGGACCGCTGCGCCAGCACCCGGGCCAGCGCCACCCGGGCCTTCTCACCGCCCGACAGCGCGGAGTACGGGCGGGCCGCGAACCGGGTCACCTCGGTGGCCGCCATCGCCGCGGCCACCGCCGCGTCGTCCTCGTCCTCCCGCTCCGTACCGGCCCAGGGCGCCCGCCCCATCCGTACGACGTCCTCCACCGGGAACGGGAAGGACAGCGCGGTGGACTGCGGCAGCACCGAGCGGCGCAGCGCCAGTTCGGGCGCGGACCACGCGGCGGCCGGACGCCCGTCGATCCGCACCTCGCCGCTCCCGGCGGGCAGATCGGCGGCCAGCGCCGCCAGCAGCGTCGACTTGCCCGCACCGTTCGGCCCGACCAGGGCGACCACCTCGCCCGCGTGCGCGGTCAGACCGACGGAGTCCAGGACCTGCCGCTGCCCGAGCCGGACCGAAAGGCCGACCGCCTCGACGGCGGGGGAGCCGGGGGCCACGGGCGAAGGGAGCTCCCGGGGGCGTACCGCGAACAGGTCTCTCAGCGTCCTCATGCCCAACCACCTTGCTTACGACGGGTCCTGCGCAGCAGCCAGAAGAAGAACGGGCTGCCGAAGAGCGCGGTCAGCACCCCGAGCGGCAGCTCGGCGGGGGCCGCCACCGTACGGGCCGCGAGGTCGCCCGCCACCAGGACCAGGGCGCCGCCGAGCGCGCTGCCCGGGACGAGGAAACGGTGGCCGGGGCCGTTGGCCATCCGCAGCAGATGCGGGACGAGCAGCCCGACGAAGGAGATGATCCCGGCGACGGCGACCGCGGCGGCCGTCAGCAGCGCCACCACCAGCACCAGCACGATCCGCAGCCGCTCCACGTCCACGCCCAGGTGCCGGGCGGGCCGCTCGCCGAGGGCCAGCAGGTCCAGCTTGCGGGAGTGGAACGGGGCGATGAGGAGCCCCGCGAGTGCGCACGGCAGCACCGCGAGCACCTTGGGCCAGGTGGCCTGGGAGAGCGAACCGAGCTGCCAGAAGGTGATCTGGGTGATCTGCGCGTTGTCCGCGAAGAAGATGAACAGGCCGATCAGCGCGCCCGCGAACGCGTTGACGGCGATACCGGTGAGGATCAGCGTCACCACTTCGGTCCGGCCGCCGGACCGCGAGAGCGTGTAGACGAGCAGCACCGTGATCAGCCCGGCGATGAACGCGCAGACGGTGATGGTCCAGTTGCCGAAGAAGCTCAGGCCGAGCGCGATCGAGGCGACCGCGCCCACGGCCGCGCCCGCCGAGATGCCGATCACGCCGGGCTCGGCGAGCGGGTTGCCGAACACGCCCTGCATCAGCGCGCCCGCACAGCCGAGGGACGCGCCGACGAGCAGGGCGAGGGCGACCCGGGGGAGCCGTACGTTCCACAGGACGCTCTCGCCGACCCGGTCCAACTCCTGGCCGCCGAGCCCGATCCGGTGCTGTACGGAGGACAGGACGTCGCCGAGCGGGATGGAGTACGCGCCGATCGCCGCGGACAGCAGACAGCCGGCGAGCAGGGCGAGGGAGAGCACGGCGGTGAGCACGAACGCCCTGCTCCGGGGGGACTTGGCGGCGACGCCGTCCGCCCCTTCGCCCGGGGACTTCGGACCGGTCTCCGTGCGTTCCTCGTACGAGGTGGTCACTGGTCCGTGCCGCCCTTCGCGTACAGCTGCTCGACGATCTCGGCGAGCACCCGGTCGGTGCGCGGCCCGTAGTTGAGCAGCACCCCGTCGTCGACGGTGACGATCCGGCGGTCCATCCCGGCCGGGGTCTCCGCGATGCCGGGGATCTTCACCAGACCGTCCATGCCGCCGACCGACTCGAACCCCTTGGTCATCAGGAGGATCGCGTCCGGCGCCGCCTTGGCGAGCGCCTCGCTGGTGATGGCGGTGAAGTCCTTGTCCAGCCCCGACTCCTTGCCGGCGTCGACCGCGCCCGCCGCCTCCAGCAGCGAACCGGCACCGGACTCCGCGCCGCCCAGCAGATAGACGGAGGCCGAGCCGCGCAGGTAGAGGAAGGCGACCCGGGGCTTCTTGCCGCCCGCGTGGTCCGGGATGGACTTGCTGACGGCGGCGATCCGGGACTCGGTCCGCTCCTTGAGCTCGGTGCCGGCGGACGGTACGCCGAGGGCCTCGGCGACGGTGTCGATGCGGCGGCCGACGTCGGCGAGCTCCTTGGCGGGCTCGACGACGAGGAGCGGGATGCCCGCGTCGCGGATCTGGTCGATCGCCTCGGCCGGCCCGGTGGTGGTGTCGGCCAGGACGATCGTCGGCTTCAACGAGAGCACGCTCTCCGCCGACACGTCGTGGGCCCGGGTCACCACCGGGAGCTTCTCGGCCTGTTCGAAGGTGGCGGTGATGTCCCGGGCGACCACCTGCTTCCCGAAACCGAGGGTGAAGACGATCTCGCTCAGCGACCCGGTCAGCGGCACGATCCGGTCGGTGGACGCGATCGTGACCTTCGTGCCGTCCGCCGAGCCGACCGTCACCGGCAGCTTCGGCGCGGGCGGTGCGGCCAGCGGCTCGACCCGGTCGACGTCGGCCTTGCTCCCGGCGGACTTCGGCGCGGAGCCGCCGCCTCCGCCGCAGCCGCTCAGGACCAGGGCGAGAGCGACAGCGGCGGTGAGGGCGGCGGCCGCCCTGCCCCGGGCCGGGCGACGGGGAAAGGCCCGTCCGGTGTCCGGGCCCTCGGGGCCCTGGGGGCTCCTCGTGGCGAAGGCCTGCGAGATGTGCACGGGGCACCGTCCTGTCGTTCTGCGGCGTGCGGTCGGCCGTTCGCCGGTAACGGCGTGACCGGAGGGGTTCCGGCCCGGGCTGGAGATAGCTTAGGTTAGCCTTACCTGTGTATCCAGTCCTCGGAGGGGTCCCCATGCCGTCGTCCAGATCCACCCGCGCGCTCGCCGTCGCGCTCCTCGCGGTACTGCTGGGGGCCCTGCTCCCCGCCGCCACCGCGCAAGCGGCAGGCCGCACGGTGCAGGGCGGCCGACTGGACTGGGGCATCAAGTCCTCGTTCCAGAGCTATGTCACCGGCCCCATCGCGAGCGGCAGTTGGAGCCTGACCGGCGGCGCCGCCACGGTCGGCGGCAGCCAGTTCCGCTTCCACTCGGCGACCGGTTCCTACGACCCGGACACCGGGGCGCTCACCTCCGGCTTCTCCGGCGGCGTGCACTTCACCGGCCACAAGAAGCCCGACGGCAGCAACGAGCTGGACCTCACGATCAGCCGCCCCACCGTCCGGATCAGCGGCGGCAGCGGCATGCTCCACGCGGACATGGTCAGCAAGGAGCGGGGGACCGGCAAGGTCTCCAGCCGCTCCCAGGTGCCGCTGGCCAGGCTCGGCCTCGGCGGGATCGACATGAAGGGCGGTTCCACCCCCATCGCCCTCACCGACGTCCCCACCACGCTGACCGCCGAGGGCGCCTCCGCCTTCGCCGGCTACTACACCGCGGGCACCCCCCTCGACCCGATCAGCCTCTCCGTCGACACCCAGGGCGCGGCCGCCCAGCCGAAGCCGTCCGCGCCGGAGAAGAAGCAGGACGAGGACGAGGACGAGAAGGGGAAGGCGGAGAAGAAGGACAGGGAGAAGGCGGGCCGCTTCGAGGACGCCGCCGTCGACTGGGGCGTACGCCGCACCTTCCGCGAGTACGTCACCGGCTCCATCGGCCAGGGCGAGTGGACGCTCGCCGACGGCGCCCAGGACGGCGGGGCCCTGTTCCGCTTCCCGCAGGGCAAGGGGACGTACGACGCGAAGAAGCAGACGCTGGACGCGGACTTCGGCGGCAGCGTCCGCTTCACCGGCGCCCACGACCTCGACCTGAAGTTCGCCGGCGTCACCGTCGCCGTCGCCAAGGGCGAGGGCACCCTGTCGGCCGACGTCACCAGCGCGGGCACGACCACCGAGGACGTCCCGCTCATCACCTTCGCCGCCCAGGACTTCGCGCCGAAGGACGGCCTCGCCGCCCTCACCGAAGCCCCCGCCACCCTCACCGCCGACGGCGCCAAGGCGTTCGGCTCCATGTACAGGGCGGGCACCGCGATGGACCCGGTCTCGCTCGCCGTGGCCGTCGACGAGAAGGCCCAACTGCCCGCGCTGCCGGACCTCGGCAGTGAGCCGACGAAGGCCGCCGAGCCCACGGAGAAGGCCGTCGAGGAGCCCTCCGCCGCACCGGCGGCCGCCTCCTCCGACTCCGGCCCGGGCACCGGCACCTGGGCGGGAATCGGCGGCGGTGTGCTGCTCCTCGTCGCGGCCGGGGCCTTCTTCGCCCTGCGCCGCCGCGGCTCCGCGCAGGGTCCCGGCGCCGACGCCACCACGGGCCCCGACGCCCCCAAGACCTCCTGACCCGGCACCCATGAGCGCCTTATGGGTCGTCACCCCCTCCCCCC
>NZ_JAAXYC010000245.1 GCF_018619185.1 Streptomyces sp. McG3
CCTCCCTCCCCGGCCGTCCTCTTGTCTTCCCCCCGCTCTCCCGCTGCGCGCCCGCGCACACCCTGCGGTGAGACGAGTTTGTCTCAGGTGGGTTATGGTTGTCTCATGACTCTCGACCGTGAGCAGGTGCTGCGCAGCGCCGCCGCCCTGCTGACCCGCAAATCGACCGCCACCATGGACGAGGTCGCCAGGGCGGCGGGCATCGGCCGGGCCACCCTCCACCGTCACTTCGCCGGGCGCGACGCCCTGGTGAGGGCGTTGGAGAATCTCGGCATCCAGGAGTTCGAGGCGGCCCTGGACGCCGCCCGGCTCGACGAGGACACCTCCGAGGAGGGGTTGCGCCGCCTCATCGCGGCCGTCGAGCCCAGCGCCGGACTGCTGTCCTTCCTCGTCAACGAGAACCAGCTCTTCGAGGGCGACGAGGTCAACGAGGGCTGGAACCGGGCCGACGCCCGTGTCTCCGCCTTCTTCCGCCGCGGCCAGGAACGCGGCGAGTTCCGTATCGACCTCACCCCCGCCTGGCTGACGGAGGCCCTCTACGGGCTCGTCGGCACCGGCGCCTGGGCCGTCCAGGCGGGGCGGGTCGCCGCACAGGATTTCCAACACATGATCGTCGAGTTGCTGCTCGGCGGAGCACGCCGGAGCGTAGAGCAATGACCAGCACCGACCAGAACCCGGACACCACGGACGTCGTACGCCGCCCGGGGCGGTGGATCGCGCTCGCCGTCCTCGTCCTCGCTGTGCTGCTGGTGGCCGTGGACGCGACCGTCCTCGGTCTCGCCACCCCGTTCCTCAGCGAGGACCTCGAACCGACCGGTACCCAGCTGCTCTGGATCGGTGACGTCTACTCCTTCGTCATCGCCGGCCTGCTCGTCTCGATGGGCAGCCTCGGCGACCGGATCGGCCGCAAGAAGCTGCTGCTGATCGGCGCCGTCGCGTTCGGCGCGGTCTCCGTGCTCAACGCGTACGCGACCACGCCCGAGATGATGATCGTGGCCCGGGCGCTGCTCGGTGTCGCGGGCGCCACCCTGATGCCGTCCACCCTGGCCCTGATCCGCAACCTCTTCCACGACCCGCGCGAGCGCAGCCTCGCCATCGGGATCTGGGGCGCGATGGCCTCGGCGGGCGCGGCCGTCGGCCCGGTCGTCGGCGGGTTCCTGCTCGAACACTTCTGGTGGGGTTCGGTCTTCCTCATCAACCTGCCCGTGATGGCCGTCCTCGTCGTCGTCGGCATCAAGCTGATCCCGGAGTCCAAGAACCCGGCCCCCGGCCCGTGGGACATGCTCAGTGTCGGGCTCTCCCTGGTCGGCATGATCGGTGTCGTGTACGCCATCAAGGAGGCGGCCGCGCACGGGGTGAGCTGGGAGGCCGGGGCGGCGGCCGTCGCCGGCGTCGGCGCGCTCACCTGGTTCGTCCGCAGGCAACTGCGGCTGCCCGCGCCCCTGCTGGACATGCGGCTCTTCCACCACCGGGGCTTCTCCGGCGCGGTCCTCGCCGACCTGCTGACCATCCTCGGCCTGTCGGGTCTGGTCTTCTTCCTCTCCCAGTTCCTGCAACTGGTGCAGGGCCGTGGACCGCTGGAGGCCGGGCTCGCCGAACTGCCGGCCGCCATCGGCGCGGTGACCGCGGGTCTGCTGGCCGGATTCGCCGCCCGCCGCTTCTCGGTCCGCTCCGTCGTCTCGGGCGGCCTGGCCGCGGTCGGGCTGGCCCTGGGCAGTGTGACGCTGCTCGACCAGAACACCGGGTATCCGCTGCTCGGCTCCATGCTGCTGGTCGTCGGCGTCGGCGCGGGCTTCGCCTTCACCGTCACCGCCGACGTGATCCTCTCCAGCGTCCCGAAGGAGCAGGCGGGCTCCGCTTCCGCCGTCTCCGAGACCGCGTACGAACTGGGCGCGGCCCTCGGCATCGCCCTGCTCGGCTCCATCGTCACCGGCGTCTACCGGGGCTTCCCGACCCCGTCCGGCATCCCCGCCGACGTCGAGTCGGCCGCCCACGAGTCGCTGGGCGGGGCGGTCGAGGCCGCCGGGGCGCTGCCCGCCGCCCAGGCCGGTCCGCTGGTCTCGGCGGCCCAGGAGGCGTTCGTCGACGGACTGCGGTCGGCCGCGGGCATCGGCGCTTCGGTACTGCTGGCGGCGGCGGTCGCGTCCTGGTTCCTGCTGCGGGGCCAGAAGCTGGAGGACGGCGTCGAGCACCCGTAGGCCGTACGGAGCGAAGAAGGGCCCGCGCCCCCGAGGGGGTGCGGGCCCTTCGCCGTGGCCGCCCGGTGAGGCGGGCGGCCACCGTCGTCACCGTCGTACGGGTCAGGCCGCCTTCGCCTTCGTCGCGTACATGTCCACGTATTCCTGGCCGGACAGCCGCATCACCTCGGCCATCACCGAGTCGGTCACCGCCCGCAGCACATAGCGGTCGCGGTCCATGCCCTCGTAGCGCGAGAACTCCATCGGCTCACCGAAGCGCACCGTGACCTTGCCCGGCCGGGGCAGACCCGCGCCGCCCGGCTGCAGCTTGTCGGTCCCGATCATCGCGAACGGGATCACCGGGGCGCCCGTCATCAGCGTCAGCCGCGCGATGCCCGTACGGCCGCGGTAGAGCCGGCCGTCGGGGGAGCGGGTGCCCTCCGGGTAGATCGCGAAGGCCTGCCCCTCCTCCAGCACCCGGCGCCCCGTCATCAGCGCCGCGACCCCGCCCCGGCCGCCGTCCCGGTCCACCGGGATCATGCCGCAGCCGGTGAAGAACCAGGCCATCAGCTTGCCCTTGAGGCCCTTGCCGGTGACGTACTCGTCCTTGCCGATGTAGAACACCGGCCGGTCGCAGCAGATCGGCATGATCATCGAGTCGATGAACGTGAGGTGATTGCCCGCGAGGATCACCGGCCCGGTCCCGGGAATGTTCTCGACGCCTTCCACCTGTGGGCGGAACATCAGGCGCAGAATCGGTCCGAGCACTGCCTTGATGACCGTGAGACGGGACAACGGTTCCTCCGGTGTCGTGGCCTGGCCGGCCGCGATGGAATGGGTCGTACGGGCGGTGGCCGGTGCCGACGGGTGATGGTCGGTGCAGGTGAGGACGATACTCGCGGGTATGCGCTGATCGCACATCGGGTTCACGGAGCGGATACGCAGTGTTGACGCGTGTTTCCGCCATGTTGGCCGACGGTCCG
Source organism: Streptomyces sp. McG3 (assembly GCF_018619185.1). Lineage (GTDB taxonomy): Bacteria > Actinomycetota > Actinomycetes > Streptomycetales > Streptomycetaceae > Streptomyces. The sequence continues at coordinate 3,161 of NZ_JAAXYC010000245.1, forward strand.
CCCTCTCGTACACCTCCCAGCCTACGATCGGGCCTCGCTCGACCGGTCCCGGACATCACCAAGCGAGGAGCATTCATGACGGAGCGTGCGCGGAAGACCCCTGGCCGGCGGAGCCTCCTGGGCGCCGCGGTCCTCGGTACCGCGGCCCTGGGCCTGCCCGCCACCGCCCAGGCGGCCGAGCGGGGCCGGGGCCACGGCGGCGGCCACGGATCGCTGCGCGATCTGCCCGTGCCGACGGTGATCGGCCACCGCGGGGCCAGCGGCTACCGCCCCGAGCACACCCTCGGCTCCTACCAGCTGGCCCTCGACATGGGTGCGCACATCATCGAGCAGGACCTCGTGCCGACCAAGGACGGCCACCTCGTCTGCCGCCACGAGAACGACATCACCGCCACCACGGACGTCGCCGACCACCCCGAGTTCGCCGGCCGCAAGGCCACCAAGAGCATCGACGGCGTCTCCTACACCGGCTGGTTCACCGAGGACTTCACCCTCGCCGAGCTGAAGACCCTGCGGGCCAAGGAGCGCATCCCGGGCAGCCGCCCGGACAACACCCTCTACAACGGCCGCTGGACGGTCCCCACCTTCGAGGAGGTGCTGCGCTGGGCGGAGAAGGAGGGCCGCAAGCGCTCCAAGCCGGTCTGGCTGTACGTGGAGACCAAGCACCCCACCTACTTCCGGAAGCTCGGCCTCGGCCTGGAGGAGCCGCTCGCCCGGCTGCTGCGCCGCTACGGCCAGGACCGCAGGAACTCCGCGCTCATCCTCCAGTCCTTCGAGCCCGGCTCGGTCCAGCGCCTCGCCCGCCTCGTCGACACCCCGCGCATCGTCCTGCTCTCCGGCCCGAAGGAGCGCCCCTGGGACTTCGTCGAGTCCGGCGACCCGCGCACCGTCGCCGACCTGGTGAAGCCCGCCGGGCTGGCGTGGATGGCCTCCTTCGCCCAGGGCATCGGCCCCACCCTCGACCTCGTCATCCCCAAGGACGCCTCGGGGCGGCTCACCACCCCGACCACGCTGGTACGGGACGCGCACGCCAAGGGCCTGCGGCTGCACCCGTACACGCTGCGCAACGAGAACAGCTTCCTGCCCGCCGACTTCCGGCGCGGCACCGACCCGAACGCCTACGGTGACGTGTTCGGCGCCTGCGCCGCCTACCTCGCCACCGGTATCGACGGCATCTTCGCCGACCATCCGGACACGGCGCTGCTCGCGGCGGCGGACCACGCCGGGCGCTGACCCGGTACGGAGACGGGCGCGGCGCACCACTCGTCCCCGCGGTGCGCCGTCAGCCGCCCGCCCCCACGTACCCCGGTCGGGTGGTGGAGCGCCGCCGGGGCAACCGGCGGCGCTCACGGCACGTCCGCCGGGGCATGACGCTTCTCGATCATGACCCCGGCCCGGCCGCCTCCACCGCCCTCGTCGTCCGTGCCTTACAACCCCTGGTGCGCGCGGAGGCGAGGGCGGAGGCCCCGGCCGCCGGGCTCGACCCCGCCGACCTCGAACAGAGCGTCTGGGTGCGGCTGCTGGAGCGCCCGGCCGCCGCCGGACCACCCGCCGACGCGGCCCGCTGGGTGCGCGACACCGTACGGGGCGAGGCCCGCCGCGGACGCCGCGCGGCCCGCCGGGAGCGCCCGTACGCCGGAACGGAACCCGCCGCCGGACCGGCCGACTGCCCGGAACGCGCCGCCCTCGGGGCGGCCGAACGCCGGGCGTTGCGCTCCGCGCTGGCCCGGCTGCCCGGCCGCTGCCCCAGGCTGCTGGAGGCGATGCTCGCCCCCAGTGACCCGACCTACCGGGAAATCGCAGGGGAGTTGGGTATGTCACAGGGGAGCTTGGGCCCGATCCGTTCCCGATGCCTTGGATGTCTGCGCAGAATGCTGGCTGCGGAGGTTGTCGCTCCTTCCGTGCGGGAAGGGAGCGGTAGGCAATCGGCGAACAGGTGAGCGGGAGGCGTGCACACATGGGCATGAGCGTGACCATCTCGGCGGCGACGGCACAGGACGTCGAGCAGATCTTCAGACTCCAGTACCTCTGCTTCCAGCGCGAGGCGGAGCTGTACGACAACTACCGGATCGACCCGCTCGTCCAGACCCTCGAATCCCTGCGCGCCGAAGTCGCCGACGACCTGGTGTTCGTGGCCCGGCTCGGGGACGAGGTCGTCGGCTCGGTCCGAGGGGTCACCGACCCGGACGGCACGGGCCTCATCGGCAAGCTCTGCGTCCACCCACGGCTCCAGGGCCACGGCCTCGGGGCCAGGCTGCTGCTCGCCGCCGAGTCGGCGCTCTCCGCCGAGCGGGCGGCGACCCGCTTCCGGCTGCACAGCGGACACCGCAGCGAGGGCAATCTGCGGCTCTACCGGCGGGCCGGATACGCCCAGGTCGGGGCCGTCACCGGAACCGACGGCGTCCGGATGGTCCTGCTGGAGAAGGACGCGGCCGACCGGGACTACGTGGCCAGCGCCTGACCGTGCGCCGCGCGCGGCGGGGCCGGAACGGCATCGCTACACCGCGACCGTCTTCGCGCGGCGCAGCCAGATCATCCCGGTGACCGGCAGGATCACCGGGATGAAGAGGTAACCCATCCCGAAGTCCGACCACACCGTCGAGTCCGGGAAGGCGGCCGGCTCGACCAGCGTCCACGCGCCGACGACCAGCACGCCGAGCAGCTCGGCGGCACAGCACACCAGCGCCGCCCGGCGGGCCTTCTCACCGCCGCGCACCAGCGAGTACGTGATGAAGCCGTACACCAGGGCCGCGACGGCCGAGAGCGCGTACGCCAGCGGCGCCCGGTCGAAGCCCCTGACCATCTCGACGATCGTCCGCGAGGCCGCCGCGACCGTGAACACCCCGTAGAACCAGACCAGGACCCGGCCGGGACCGGTGCCCAGTTCGAAGGACGGCTTCGGGGCCGTGGCCACCTCGGGGCGGTCGGTGTCGCTCACGTCAGTTTCCCCAGATGTCATAGAGCCGGACCTCCAGAACCGCCAGCACGACCGCGCCCGCCGCGACCGTGACCGAACCCCAGCGGGTCCGCTCGGTCAACGACAGGAATCCGGCCGCGGGCACGGCGGCGAACGAACCGATCAGATAGGCGATGAACACCGCCATTCCCTGCTCCGGCCGCTCCCCGCGCGCCAGCTGTACGACGCCCACGGCCAACTGGGCCAACGCCAGCACGGAGACGACCGCCATCCCGATGAAATGCCAGTCCTTCGTCGGCTGGTCCCGGTAGGCGGCATGTCCGCACCAGGCGGCGAGGGCGAGCGCGGTCACGGCGACCGCGACCGTCAGGGCGTCAAGCATGAGTCGAGGGTATTACGGACGGAACGCCCGCCCGCGTGCGACCCCGGCCACCGCTCGGGCGGCCACCGCACCGGTGCCCACATCGTGGCCTTGGCCACAACCGGCGGCCGAGGTTCCGCTCCCCGGGCGCCCGCTCGCCCCTGGACCCGCCCGTGAGTTCACCCTGTCATCGCAGGTCACAGCCGTGCGCCGCGCGACCTCCGAGGTAACCGGAAGGGCGGCGTCCGGCCATCCGGCACTGTCCGCTATGCGGACAGCCGGGATCGCGGAGACCTCACGTCTGTTTTACTTGGCCCATGACCACGACGAGCAGCCGCACCCTTGCGACCGAGGCGATCAGCACGCCCGGTGCTCGTTGTATGTGTCGAATGCGCGCCTTCTGAGGGCCCCCGCCTGAGCCTCGCGCCCCGAAGCGAGACCGAGCCTGCGCCGTCCGCACCGCGGAAACGAGCGCGCCCGCGCATGCGCTGCCCCCCGGCCGACCGCCGCGTACAGCCATGCCGAGACACCCGGCCGACCAGCCCGAAAAGTCTCTTCAGACGAATGCCCCGTGCCCGGCGGACACCGCGCCGCGCACTCGACAGTGACGGAAACCCCTGTGATCACCACGACGGGCCTCACGAAGGTCTACCAGTCGCGCGACCGTGAGGTCACCGCACTCGACGGCGTCGACCTGCACGTCCGCGAAGGCGAGGTGTACGGCGTCATCGGACAGAGCGGCGCCGGCAAATCCTCCCTGATCCGCTGCGTCAACCTCCTGGAACGCCCCACCTCCGGCACCGTGACGGTGGCCGGCCAGGACCTCACCGCCCTCGCCGGCCGCGGCCGGCGGGCGAGCGCCGAGCTGCGCCGGGCCCGCACCCGCATCGGCATGGTCTTCCAGCACTTCAACCTGCTGGACTCCCGCACCGTGCTGGACAACGTGGAGCTCCCGCTGGAGATCCTCGACTTCTCCGGCCAGGAGCGCACCCGCAAGGCCAGGGAACTCCTCGACCTGGTCGGCCTCGCCGACAAGGCGAAGGCCTACCCCGGTCAGCTCTCCGGCGGCCAGAAGCAGCGCGTGGGCATCGCCCGCGCGCTGGCGGGCGACCCCCAGGTGCTGCTCTCGGACGAGGCGACCTCCGCACTCGACCCCGAGACCACCCGCTCCATCCTCCAACTGCTGCGCGACCTCAACCAGCAGCTCGGCCTGACCGTCCTGCTCATCACCCACGAGATGGACGTCGTCAAGACCGTCTGCGACTCCGCGGCGCTCATGCGGAGCGGCCGGATCGTCGAGTCCGGGACCGTCGCGGAACTCCTCGCCACCCCCGGCTCCGAACTGGCCCACGAGCTGTTCCCGGTCGGCGGGACCGCCTCCGGCCCCGACCGCACGGTCGTCGACGTCACCTTCCAGGGGGAATCGGCCTCCCAGCCGGTCATCTCCCAGCTCTCCCGTACGTACAACATCGACATCTCGATCCTCGGCGCCGCGATGGACACCGTCGGCGGCAAGCAGATCGGCCGGATGCGCATCGAGCTGCCCGGCCGCTTCGAGGAGAACGTCGTTCCCATCGGCTTCCTGCGCGAGCAGGGCCTCCAGGCCGAGGTCGTCGAGGACGAGACCGGCCCGAAGGCCGCCACCGTCGTACCGGAGCAGACGTCCGCCGCGCTCACCAAGGAGGTCGTCAAGTGACCTGGTCCGAAATGCAGCCCCTGCTGACCCAGGGCACCGTCGACACCCTCTACATGGTGCTGTGGTCCGCACTGGTCACCGTCGTGGGCGGACTGCCGCTCGGCGTTCTGCTGGTCCTCACCGACAAGGGCGGACTGCTCCAGAACACCGCGGTGAACAAGGTCATCGGCGTGATCGTGAACATCGGCCGCTCCCTGCCGTTCATCATCCTGCTGATCGCCCTGATCCCCTTCACCACCTGGGTCGTCGGCACCTTCATCGGTCCCACCGCGATGATCGTGCCGCTCGCCGTCGGAGCCATCCCGTTCTTCGCCCGGCTCGTCGAGACGGCGATCCGCGAGGTCGACCACGGACTCGTCGAGGCGGTGCAGTCGATGGGCGGCTCCATCCCCACGATCGTCCGCAAGGTGCTCCTCCCGCAGGCCCTGCCCTCGCTCGTCTCGGGTGTCACCACCACCCTCATCGTGCTCATCGGCTACTCCGCGATGGCCGGCGCGGTCGGCGGCGAAGGGCTCGGCTCCCAGGCCATCACCAACGGATTCCAGCGCTTCGACAACCGGTTCATGCTGGTCACCGTCGCGCTGCTGGTCGTCATCGTCACGGTGATCCAGCTGATCGGCGACATCGCCGTCCGGCTGCTGGCCCGCCGCGGCCGCACCGCCTCCTGAAGGCCCCCAGAACTTTCCGTCCCACCGAGCCCGAACTCCTTGTCCGGGCGCACCACCACAAGAAAGAGGCACTTTTCGTGCGCAAGAACATCAAGATCACCGCAGCTGTCGCTTCCGCCGCCGCCCTCGCCCTGGGCCTGAGCGCCTGCGGTACGGCCTCCGACCCGGCAGCCAAGAGCGAGACCGGCGCGAACGCCGACACCTCCAAGGCCCTGGTCGTCGCCGCGTCCCCGACGCCGCACGCCGACATCCTGAACTTCGTCAAGAAGAACCTGGCGAAGAAGGCGGGCCTCAACCTGGAGGTCAAGGAGTTCACGGACTACGTCCTGCCGAACACCGCCACCCAGAACGGCCAGGTCGACGCCAACTTCTTCCAGCACAAGCCCTACCTGGACGACTTCAACGCGAAGCAGAAGACCACCATCGTGCCCGTGGTCAACGTCCACCTGGAGCCGCTGGGCCTCTACTCCAAGACGGTCAAGGACCTCAAGGACATCAAGGCCGGCCAGACCATCGCCGTCCCCAACGACACCACCAACGGCGGCCGCGCCCTCCAACTGCTCGCCGAGAACGGCCTGATCACCCTCAAGGACGGCGTCGGCACCAGCGCCAAGCTGAGCGACATCACCGACAAGAAGGGCCTGGAGTTCAAGGAGCTGGAGGCCGCCACCGTGCCCCGCGCCCTGGGCGACGTGGACGCCGCCGTCATCAACGGCAACTACGCCATCGAGGCCGACCTGAAGCCCGGCAAGGACTCCCTCGCCCTGGAGAAGGCCGAGGGCAACCCGTACGCCAACTTCCTGGCGGTCAAGGACGGCAACGAGAAGGACCCGCGCGTCGAGAAGCTCGCGAAGCTCCTCAACTCCGACGAGGTCAAGAAGTTCATCGAGGACACCTACCAGGGCTCGATCATCCCGGCCTTCGGCACCCCCGCCAAGTCCTGACGCGCACCCGGCACTTGCCGACGGAGCCCCGCACCTTCCGCCCGGAAGGAGCGGGGCTCCGCCGTGCGGCCCCGCCCATGCACACCACGCACCCGATGCTGCATGCTGTGCTTTTACCCGGTCTTCGGCATGGAGCTGCGCATGACTACCACCTTTCCGTCCATCTCCATCAGCACGGACAGGTTGGTGATGCGCCCCTTCGAGATGGCCGACATCCCCGCGTACATCGAGATGATGAACGACGAGGCGGTCGTCGCGTGGATGGACGGGCCGAACCCGTACACCCAGGTCGACGCCGAACGCTGGGTCCGCAGAATCGCTCCCGCGGAGCGCAGCGCGGGCCACGGCATCGCCCTCGCCGTCACCGAGTTCCTCACCCAGCGGCTCGTCGGCAGCGTCCGCCTCCTCAACACCGACTGGCGTACCCGCTCCACCGAGGTCCGCTACATCACCGCCCCCTGGGCCCGCGGCGAGGGGTACGCCACCGAATCCGTGCTCGCCATAGCCCAGTGGCTCTTCCGCGACCAGGGCTTCGAACGCATCGAGCTGCGCACCCCCGCCGACAACACCGCCTCCCAGCAGGTCGCCCAGAAGCTCGGCTGCATCAGCGAGGGCGTCCTGCGCAACGCCCGCATCGCCCGCACCCGGACCGAGAACGGCACCGACGGCGGCTGGACCGACATCCGCACCGACCTGATCGTCTGGGGACTCCTCCCCGAAGATCTCGAAGGGGTCGCGGAACAGCTCGCCGACGCCGGCGACTACGGCACGTACAACAGCTGGCAGTAGAGCCCGAGGCCCCTCGGAAGACCGAGGTCCGGACCGGGTACTCTCACCCCTGCCCGGCATCGCACGGGCAACGCCCCGCTCCCTCCGACACATCAGGAGACAGACGACGATGGCCGACCGGGTCACGGTGATCGGCTGGGACGGCTCGCCACTGACCAGAGCGGCCACGGCCGCGCTCTCGGCCGCCACGCTCGTCGCAGGCGCCGCCCACCACCTCGCCCTGCCGGAAGTGCCCCCGCACGCCGAACGGATCCGCCTCGGCAGCATCGACCTCGCCGCCCGCAGGATCGCCGGACACCGCGGCAGCGCCGTGGTCCTCGCCGACGGCGACCCCGGTTTCTTCGGCGTCGTCCGCACCCTGCGCGCCCGCGAACACGGACTGGAGGTCGAGGTCGTCCCCGCCGTGTCCTCCGTGGCCACCGCCTTCGCCCGGGCCGGCATGCCCTGGGACGACGCCCAGGTCGTCGTCGCCCACCCCCGCACCCTGCGCCGCGCGGTCAACGTCTGCCGGGCCCACCACAAGGTCGCCGTCCTCACCTCACCGGGCGCCGGACCCGCCGAACTGGCCCTGCTCCTCGACGGCGTCCACCGCACCTTCGTGATCTGCGAGGAACTCGGCACCGCCCGCGAGCGCGTCACCGTCCTCACCTCCGACAAGGCGGCCGACCACGCCTGGCGCGACCCCAACGTCGTCATCGTCATCGGCGGCGGCCCCGAGACCACCGCCGCCGGCGCCTGGATCGCCGGCCGCCGGCCCGCCCACCCCCAGGGGATACGGGGCTGGGCCCTGCCCGCCGAGGCTTACCGGGCCGCCGGGGCCGAGCGGATGCAGGAATCGGGCGAGGGCGAGTCCCCCGGTCTGCGCGCCGCTCAACTGGCCCGGCTCGGCCCCCGCACCGGCGACCTGGTCTGGGACATCGGCTCCGGCAGCGGCGCCCTCGCCGTCGAGGCGGCCCGCTTCGGCGCGGCGGTCCTGGCCGTGGACGACGACCCGGCCGCCTGCGCCCGCACCGAGGCCGCCGCCCGCGCCTTCGGCGTCCCCGTCCAGGTCGTCCGCGGCCGCGCCCCGCACGTCCTGGAACGGCTGCCCGAACCGGACGTCGTACGCATCGGCGGCGGGGGAGTCCCGGTGGCCCGGGCCGTCATCGAGCGGCGACCCGAACGCATCGTCACGCACGCCTCCAACCGGGACGAGGCCGAGGCCCTCGGCGCGGCCCTCACCGGCAACGGCTACACCGTCGAGTGCTCGCTGCTCCAGTCCGTCGACCTGGACACCGAGGTGTGGACCGAGCGCGAGAGGTCCGTCGTGTTCCTGCTCTCCGCGGGGCGTTCCGACCTCGCCCCCTGACCCGCTCGGCCCGGTGCGGAAGGTAGGCTGGCGGATTGTTGTACCGCACCCGGGCGTTCGTCGCTTCGTTCGTCAATGTCCGGAAAAGTGGACCGTTTTGGTCCGCACTGTGGTACGGCACAACCCGGGGGACGCGCAACGTGGCGCAGTCCACAGTGAGCCGTGGCAGAACAGCCTGTCGCGGCGGCGAACGGCCGCGAGAATAGGAAGCCCCGCGGGCGTTTCGTGCCGCGCGGCGAGCCCGCTCGTTCTTGATGACGAGCACCGGCGTGCCGTGGTTCGGCGTCCCGGGCGAAGGGCCGAAGGAGCACTGACGATGGGCGAGGGGTACGCATGACTGACACCGGCCAGATCCCGGGCGAGGGACTGCCGGAGAACGCAGGCATGGTGGAGCAGCCGGGCATCCCCGCCCCGGACGCGTACACCTTCCTCGACCCCTCCGAGCACACTCCCGAGGACGACGACCTTCTGCTGATGCCTACCTCCCAGGGCGCCTGGAGCGACCCGCAGGCCGCGCCGGCCCCCGCGCAGGGCCAGCCCGCCCCGCAGACCGCGGTGGCGCAGCCCGCCGCCCCCGAGCAC
>NZ_JAAXYC010000246.1 GCF_018619185.1 Streptomyces sp. McG3
CGCCCGCCCCCAGCACGGCGGCCAGCCGATAACCCCCCACAACAGCCGGGTCATCGGCCCCGAGCGGCTGGAACGGATCGGTCGAAGGTGCACTGCTCATTAGGAACCATCCCCCTGGTCACGGCAGTCCGGAGCCCGCACGCGCCCCGAAGATCAGACGAGAGCGTACCGAATGCCGGGGCCGGGTCAGGGCCTGGCCGCACCGGAGGCGTACCGCGGCGGCGCACGCTCCGTACGGGGCCGGGGCCGGCGCCTTCCCGCCCGCCCGCCGGAGCGGCCTTGCCGCTCCCCGGCACCGGGTCCATGCTGGTGCCATGGGTGACCAGGCCGGCCCCGAGCCGGGGATGTCCGTCCGGCAGGACCTCCGGTTGCTGGAGGCCGCCGGGGCGCACCGGGACGGCGCCTCCGTGCGGCAGCTGGCCCAGGAGGCCGGGTTGCCCGAACCCACAGCCCGTCGGCTCCTGCACGAGCTCGCCCGGGACGGCTATCTGCACGAGCTGGACCACGACGCGTTCACCCTCCGTGAGCGCGACTCGCTGTGGCACGCCGCCATCGACGGCCAGGCGCTGCGGGAGCAGATCCGCCCGCTGCTGTCGTCGCTGCGCGACAGTCTGTCCGCCGCCGCCTACCTGACGTTGTACGACGAGGGGGAGATCCGGGTCCTGGAGATCGTCGACAGCCCGCATGCCCCGCGGGTGGATCTGTGGGTCGGCTTCCACGAGGCCGGACACGCCACCGCGCTCGGCAAGAGCGTGCTCCGCGAGCTGGACGAGGAGGCCCGCGCCAACTACCTCTCCCGGCACTCGCTGGCCGGCCTCACCCCCCGCACCATCACCTCCCGGGAGGAGCTGCTGCGGCAGCTCGACTCCGCCCCCGCGGGCCCGCTCTCCCTGGACCGGGGGGAGTACGCGCCGGGCACGACGTGCGCGGCGGCACCCGTGTACAGCGGTGACCAGGTCGGCTCGATCGGCATCTCGTTCCGGTCGGACCGGATGTACCGGACCACCGAGGTCAGGGCACGGTTGCTGGAGTCGGCGCTGCGCGTCACACGGCGCCTGACCCTTCCGGGGTTCTGACGTCTCCGCGCCGAAGGGCTCAGCCGGTGACGATGCCCGCGACCAGGTTGATCGTGGTGGCCAGGATGCTCGCGCCGAAGACGTACGACAGCAGGCAGTGCCGGAGGGCGACCGCGCGAATCCCGGAGGTGGAGACGTTGGTGTCCGAGACCTGGTAGGTCATGCCCAGGTTGTAGCTGAAGTAGAGGAAGTCGATGTAGCGCGGCGGTTCCCTCGTGTTGAAGTCGATCCCGCCTCCGGGCGGCCGGTAGTAGATGTACGCGTAGCGGGCGGCGTACATCAGATGGAGCGCCGCCCAGGACATGAACACGCCGCAGAGGGCCAGGGCGGCCGCCGCGTGGCTCAGGTCGGAGTCACCGATCAGGAGCAGCAGCACGATACCGACCAGTCCGGACAGGGCGGCCGCGACGACGACCAGTTCCTCCGCGACGGGCCGGAACGCTTCGCGCCGGGCGTTGTCGTGGGTGGCGGTGGCGTCCATCGGCCACAGAACGAGCCATCCCGCGACGACGAAGAGGGTCTCCGCTGCGGCGATGCCGACGAGGAAGCCCAGCGGCGCGTTGGCGAGCAGAACGCCGGCCAGTGCGCCGACGGCGGCTCCGACCACCGCGGAGCCGGCGAGCCGGGGAACGGCGGGAAGCAGGAACCGGCTGTTCATGGGGGCCTCACGTGTGCTGGCCGAGGAGCTTGGCGTCCCTGCTCCGCAGGGGCTCCCCGCGGAGCGGGCCGGACCGTGTCAGCGTAGGCGCGCGTCGTCCGGGACGCAGCCCGGAGCGACCCGCCGCAGCCGAGTGGCAGCCCGGAATCGCCGGACATAGCCTGCCCGGAAGGACCCGTTTTCGCCCCGCCCTGACCCGTCCGGTCCGCCGAATCGCCCATACCCGCAGGTGAAAGGGTGGAAGTGCCGTGAGCACCGACAACGAAGCGCAGGAACCCCTGGAGCCCCGGGTCGGTCCCGTTCCCGAGGCCGATCCGCGGTTCCGGCCCTACCGCCATCCCGCCGCGGGCTGGGGGGCGGCGAAGAGCGTGACCCGCTTCCTGGTGGAGGAACGCGCGCTGGTGGACGGGCCGCGGGCCATCATGAAGATGAACCATGAGAACGGCGGGTTCGACTGCCCCGGGTGCGCGTGGCCCGACGACACCAAGGGCCTGCACCTGGACATCTGCGAGAACGGGATCAAGCACGTCACCTGGGAGATGACCCGCAAGCGCGTGGACCGCGCGTTCTTCGCCGCGCACTCGGTGGCCGAGCTGTCGGGGTGGAGCGACTACGACCTGGAGAACCAGGGCCGGCTGACCGAGCCGATGGTGTACGACCCCGCCTCCGACCACTACGTCCCGATCAGCTGGAAGGACGCGTTCGAGGTGGTCGGAGCGACCCTGCGCGGGCTCGACAGCCCGCACCGGGCGGCGTACTACACCTCCGGACGGCTCGGCAACGAGGCGACTTTCCTCTACCAGTTGATGGCCCGCGAGCTGGGCACGAACAATCTGCCGGACTGCTCCAACATGTGCCACGAGGCCAGCGGGCGGGCCCTCCAGGCGTCCCTCGGCACCGGAAAGGGGACGGTCGACCTCAAGGACTGGGAGTCCGCGGACGCCTTGTTCATCCTGGGTGTCAACGCCGCGTCGAACGCGCCCCGGATGCTCACCGCCCTCGCCGAGGCCCACCGCCGTGGCGCGCAGATCGTGCACGTCAACCCGCTGGTCGAGGCGGCGGCCACCCGCACCATCGTCCCGCACGACTTCACGGACATGGCGCTGTTCAAGACCACCCGGACCAGCACGCTGAACGTCCAGCCGCGCATCGGCGGCGACATGGCGCTGCTCCGTGGCATGGCCAAGGCGGTCCTGGAGAAGTCGGCGAGCGACCCCAGGGCCCTGGACGTCACGTTCATCGAGCGCCACACCACCGGCTTCGAGGAGTACCGGGCGCTGTGCGAGGCCACGCCCTGGGAGGAGCTGGAGCACCAGTCCGGGCTGAGCCGCGCCGACATCCTCAAGGCGGCGCAGGTGTACGGGGAGGCCGACCGCTCCATCGTGAGCTGGTGTCTGGGCCTCACCCAGCACGAGCACGGCGTCGACACCGTCCGCGAGATCGTCAACCTCCTGCTGCTGCGCGGCAATCTGGGCCGGGAGGGCGCGGGCCCCTCGCCCGTGCGCGGCCACAGCAACGTCCAGGGCAACCGCACGTGCGGCATCGACCACCGGCCCACCGACGCGTTCCTGGACCGGCTGGCCGAGGCGTGCAGGATCGACCCGCCCCGCGAACACGGCCTGGACACCGTCCGTACGATCCGGGCGATGCGGGACGGCGAGGTGACGGTGTTCGTCGGGATGGGCGGCAACTTCGCGCTCGCCGCGCCCGACACCCCGGCCACGTACGCGGCACTGCGCTCCTGCGCCCTCACCGTCCAGGTGAGCACCAAGCTGAACCGCAGCCATGTCGTCCACGGCCGCGCGGCCCTCATCCTGCCGTGCCTCGGACGCACCGAGAAGGACCACCAGCGCAAGGGGGTCCAGAGCACCTCGGTCGAGGACTCGATGAGCATGGTCCACCTGTCCGTCGGGATGAAGCGCCCCGCCTCCCCGCACCTGCTGTCCGAGCCGGCCATCGTCGCCGGGATGGCGCGCGCCGCCCTGCCGGACAGCCGGACTCCGTGGGACTGGTACATCGAGGACTACGACCGGATCCGGGACACGATGGCCGAGGCGCTGGACGGTTTCGAGGACTTCAACCGCCGGGTCCGCCTGCCGCTGGGTTTCCGCATCAAGCAGCCCGCCCGCGAACTGGTCTTCCTGACCCCGTCCGGGCGTGCGGAGTTCTCCGCGGCCGCCCTGCCCGACGTCGTGCCCGGGGCCGGCACCCTGGCGCTCGGCACGATGCGGTCGCACGACCAGTGGAACACCACCATCTACTCCGACAACGACCGCTACCGGGGTATCAAGAACCTGCGCACGCTGGTCTTCATGAACCGGGCCGACATGCGTGAGCGCGGGATCGGGGACATGGGGCCCGTCGACATCACGAGCACGGCGAGGGACGGCGGCGAGAGGTTCCTGAACGGCTACACGGCGATCCCGTACGACATCCCGCGCGGCTGTGCGGCCGGTTACATGCCGGAGATGAACGTGCTGGTCGCTCTGGGTGACTACAGCACCCAGAGCGACCAGCCGATCATGAAACACGTCAAGGTGAGGATCGTCCCGGCCGCCGCCTGACCGTACGTCGGAGCGGGACGCACCCTCCAGGAGGCGTCCCGCTCGTTCATGGCGGCCCGGCCCGGGCCCGGCGTCTACTTGTCCTGATCCGGGGGAAGGTCCACTTCCTCGCGGTCCTCCTCCAGGCGCTCCTCGAGTCGCTTCTCGTCCGGGCGTCGGGGCATTCCGCGGCTGTGGCCGGTGTCGGGGTCGCCCTCGACCTCTTCGTTCGACTTGTGGTGGTGATGGGACATCGGTCACTCACTCCTTGCCGTCGGGGGTGGCGGTCGCCGCGGCGACCTCGTCGGCCGCGGGGGTCCTGGCGGCGTCGCCCTTGCGGACGGTGCAGTGCAGGGAGTCGTCGATCACGTCGGCGACGATCGTGTCCCCGGGGTCGGCCTCGCCGCCGAGCAGCAGGGAGGCGACCCGGTTGTCCAGTTCGGTCTGGATCGTGCGGCGCAGCGGGCGCGCGCCGAACTCCGGCTGGTAGCCGTGGGCGACCAGGAGCTTCTTCGCCGCCTCCGTGACCTCCAGGGTCATGCCCTGGGCGTGGACCCGGTGCTTGCTGCGGTCCAGCAGGTGCTCGACGATCTCGGACAGGTCGTCCTCGGTGAGGCTGTGGAAGACGATGATGTCGTCGATGCGATTGAGGAACTCGGGCAGGAACCGGCCGCGCAGGTCCTCCATCAGCTCGTCCTTGAGCTCGGCGGCGTCGCCCCGGTGGGCCAGGATGCGGTGGGCGCCGATGTTGGACGTCATGATGACGACGCAGTGGCGGAAGTCGACCGTCCGGCCCTGGCCGTCGGTGAGCCGGCCGTCATCGAGGATCTGCAGCAGCGTGTTGAAGACGTCGGGGTGCGCCTTCTCCACCTCGTCGAACAGCACCACGCTGTAGGGGTTGCGCCGCACCTTCTCGGTCAGCTGGCCGGCCTCGTCGTAGCCGACGTATCCGGGCGGCGCTCCGACGAGCCGGGCGACCGTGTGCTTCTCCTGGAACTCGCTCATGTCGAACCGGACCATGCGGTCGTCCGCGCCGAACAGCAGCTCGGCCAGCGTCTTGGCGAGTTCGGTCTTGCCTACGCCGGTGGGCCCGAGGAAGAGGAACGAGCCGACGGGCCTGTTCGGGTCACCCATGCCCGCGCGGTTGCGCCGTACGGCTTCGGAGACGGCGGTGACCGCCTCGTCCTGGCCGACGATCCTGGCGTGCATCTCCTCCTCCAGCTTGAGGAGCTTCTCCTTCTCGCCGGCGGTGAGCTGGGAGACCGGGATGCCGGTGCGGCGGGAGACGATGTCGGCGATGTCGGAGGCGGTGACCGAGACGACGCCCTCGCGGCGTTCCTCGATCCCGGCGAGTTCCCCCTGCACCTCGGCGATCTGCCGCTTCAGCCCGGAGGCCTTCTCGAACTCCTCGCCGGCGACGGCCTCGTCCTTCTCGCGCCGCAGCTTCGCGAGGCGGTCCTCGCGGCTGACGACCTCGGTGGAGCGGTTGGCGCTGCGCAGCCGTACACGGGCCCCGGCCTGGTCCATCAGGTCGATGGCCTTGTCGGGCAGGAAGCGGTCGCTGATGTAGCGGTCGGACAGCTCGGCCGCCGCGGTCAGGGCCCCGTCGGCGAAGCGGACCTGGTGGTGGGCCTCGTAGGCGTCCCGCAGCCCTTCGAGGATCTGTACGGTCTCCTCGACGGTCGGCTCCGGGATCAGGACGGGCTGGAAGCGGCGCTCCAGGGCGGCGTCCTTCTCGATGTGCTTGCGGTACTCGTCGATCGTGGTCGCGCCCACGACATGGAGCTCGCCGCGGGCGAGGGCGGGCTTGAGCATGTTGCCCGCGTCCATCGAGCCCTCACCCGTGGCGCCCGCGCCGACGACGGTGTGGAGTTCGTCGATGAAGAGGATGATCTCCCCTTCGGCCTTCTGCACGTCCTCGATGACCTTCTTCAGCCGCTCCTCGAACTGGCCCCGGTACTGGGCCCCGGCGACCATGCCGGACAGGTCGAGCGAGACGACCCGCTTGTCCTTGAGGGTGTCGGGCACCTCGCCCGCGACGATGCTCTGGGCGAGGCCCTCCACGATGGCGGTCTTCCCGACGCCGGGCTCACCGATGAGGACGGGGTTGTTCTTGGAGCGCCTCGAGAGGATCTCGATGGTCTGCTCGATCTCGTCGGCCCGCCCGACGACGGGGTCGAGCTTCCCCGCCTTCGCCTCCTCCGTCAGGTCCCGGCCGAACTCGTCCAGGGTCGTCGACGGCTGCTTCCCTCCGCCGGATGCCCCGTCCCCGCCGGCCGCCCGGTCCGTGGCGCCGCGCAGCTTCCCCACGTCCAGGTCGTCCGCGCCCAGGAAGCGGGAAGCCCCGGAGTCCGCGTCGTCGATGAGCGCGCCCAGGATGTGCTCGGGGCCGATGTAGGACACCCCCGCCGCCTGCGAGCGGGCGTAGGCGGCGGTGAGGGTCCGCTTGGCCGCCGGGGTGAGACCGGGCTCGGCGGACGGTTCGCCGGATTCCCGGGGCAGCACCGCGTCGAGCTGTGCCGCGAGGTCGTCGGGGTCGACCCCGGCCCGGGAGAGCAGCCCGCGCGAGGGCTCGACCTGGGTCGCCGCCCACAGCAGGTGCTCGGTGTCGAGGTCCGCCGTTCCGTCGTCGGCCGCCTTGCTCGTGGCCCGGCCCAGCAGTTCGTGGGAGGACTCCGTCAGCAGCCGCCCGATCGGGACGCGCTGCATGGCCGGGGGCGAGGAGGCGGGCGACATGCCGAAGAACCGGTTCAACAGGTCACTGAACGGATCGGACGGACCGCGAGGTGAACCGAACGCCATCGACATGTCAGCTCCAGGAGGGCGAGGGGGCTCTCCCACTCAAACGCGATGTCCACCGCCCCGCAAACGGAACGGGTCCCAGCCCTCGCACCGGCCCCCACCCTCGCCCCCGGCCGGGAGCGGGCTACTCCGCCATCTCGTACGCCCCCGACAGCGCCTCGACGCGCTCCCAGATCCGCGCCGAACGGGCCGCGTCGACGACGGGGCGGCGTACCGCTCCGAGCGCCCAGCTCTGCTGGTCCTCGGTGGCGGAGTCCTTGCCGTGCAGCTCGACGGCGTGCGCGGAGAAATCGCGTACGAGCACGGCGAACAGCTCGTCGAGCAGTTCCTCGTCCAGGCCGGTCAGGCGGGCCTGCTCCAGGATCAGCTGGCCGTGGACGACGAGCGCGAACAGCTGGCCGACGGCGAGGAGGAGGTCGAGGTCGCGGCTCTGCTCCTCGTCGGGGGCGGCCGTCTCGACGAAGGCGCACAGGGCGTCCGCCTGCTCGCGGAAGCGGGCGACGTTCTCCACTTCGGCGTACGCGTCGAACGCGGTGCGCCAGTCGTGGAAGCGTACGGAGCCGAGGCCGCGCGCCGGCCCCTGCCGGAAGAGGAACGCGTCGTCGGCGGCGTCGAGGCGGGTGGGGACTGCGGGGTAGTCGACCGGGTTCAGCAGGTGGTTCCGCATGAACTTGAGGATCAGCGCGAGGTTCACGTGGACCGTGCCCTCCAGCTTCGGCAGGCCCCGGATCTCGACGGCGGCCTGGGCGAAGTAGTTGTCCTTCTCGAAACCCTTGGCGGCGATGACGTCCCACATGAGGTCGATGACCTTCTCGCCCTCCGTGGTCACCTTCATCTTCGTCATCGGGTTGAAGAGCAGGTAGCGGCGGTCCTCGGGCCCGGCGGAGCGGAAGTAGTCGACGGCACGGTCGCTGAACAGCTTCATCCCGACGAGCCGGACGTAGGCGTCGGTCAGCTCGCGGCGCACGTGCGGGAAGGCGGTGACGGGGCGGCCGTAGAGGATGCGGTTGCTCGCGTGGGTGACGGCCTCGTACATCGCGTGCTCGCAGATGCCGATGGAGGCGGTGCAGAGGTTGAACTTGCCGACGTTCACGGTGTTGAGCGCGGCGTCGAAGGCGGCGCGGCCGGTGTGCAGGATGTCGGCGGGGGCCACCGGGTAGCCGTCGAGGCGGAACTCGCTGACGTACTTGGAGGAGTCGACGACGTTCTTCACCAGGTGGTACGCCTCGTGGCGGCTGTCGGCCGCGAAGAAGACGTAACCGTCGGGCCCCTCGACGTCCGTGCGACGGCCGAAGACGGAGACGAGACCGGCGGCGTTGCCGTTGCCGATGTAGTACTTGGAGCCGGAGGCCCGGAAGCCGCCGACGGCCTCGCTGTCCGGCTCCAGCAGCATGTCGGTGGAGTAGATGTCGGCGCCATGGGTCTTCTCGGAGAGGCCGAAGGCGAACACCTCGCCCCGGGAGAGGAGCTCGGCCGCCCGGTCGCGGGCGACGGCGTTGTCGCTCTGCCAGACCGGGCCGAGACCGAGGATGGTCACCTGCCAGGCGTACCAGTAGTCCAGGCCGTAGAACCCGAAGATCTCGTTGAGTGCGGCGATCCGGGCGGTGTCCCAGCGCCGGTCCTCGTCGCGCGCGGCGGAGGCCGGGGTGAGGAAGGTGGCGAACAGGCCCTCCTTCGCGGAGAAGGCGAGGAAGTCGCCCAGCCAGGCGCGGGAGCGGTAGTCCTCGATCAGCCGGCGCTTGCCGCGCTCCTCGAACCAGTCGACGGTGGCGCGCAGCAGCCTGCGGGTCTCCGGGTCGAAGTGCTCGGGGTCGTAGGTGCGCGGGTTGAACAGCAAGGACTCAGCCATGGCGGTGCCTTCCGGGAAGGGTGAGGGTTCTGGTGGTCACGGGGACCGGGGCCGGGGCGCCGTTCAGGCGTCCGGCCCCGTGGCCGCGAGCCGGTTGAGGGTGTCGAGTACGTCGTCGAGCCAGGCGATCGTCATGCGCTCGAACGCGATGCCGCCGCGCAGCACGACGTGCTGGAGCTCCTGGCCCGCGTCCGGAGGCACGGGGGCGTCGGGCCCGGTGAAGTCGCGCAGTTCCCCGGCGAGGTAGTGCGCGAGCCGGTCCCGGTGCACCTGGTGGTGCCGCTCGACCTCGCGGATCAGGGCGGCCGGGTCGTCGAAGGCCGCGCCCCGGATCTTCACGGCGAGGTCGTGCCGGAGGCTCTCCGGTTCGATCGGCTTGTGCAGCCACGCGGCGAGGGCCGCGCGGCCCGGCCCGGTCACGGAGTACTCCTTCTTGTCCGGCCGGCTCTGCTGC
Source organism: Streptomyces sp. McG3 (assembly GCF_018619185.1). Lineage (GTDB taxonomy): Bacteria > Actinomycetota > Actinomycetes > Streptomycetales > Streptomycetaceae > Streptomyces. The sequence continues at coordinate 9,383 of NZ_JAAXYC010000246.1, forward strand.
GGCACCTCGCGGACGAGGAGCAGGCCGTCGGTCACCATCCGCCCGAGCACGCGGTAGATCTGCTGGTGGGTGGCGGTCCAGAAGTACCCGATGGACCGCTCGAACCGCCGGGCCAGCTCATAGCCGGAGCCGGGCTTCTCCAGCAGGGAGACGAGGATCGCGTGGTCGAGGGCCATACCGCGATCCTTCTATGCAACTCGTTGCATAGACAAGTCGTGGGGCCCCGGTGAGACACGGCTCACCCGGGCTCGGGGCCGGGGCGTGTACGGGCATCGCGTCGGGAGGACTCGGCCGAGCGCCGGTCGAGGTAGGAGGTCACCGGGGCCGCCGCGACCCCGTGGACCACCACGGAGATCAGGACGGCGAAGACGACGACCGCCCACATCTCCCTCTCGTACGGCCCGAAGTCCCCCTCTCCGAAGGCGTAGGCGAGATAGAAGAGCGAGCCGATGCCCCGGATCCCGAAGAAGGCGATGGCCGCGCGCTCCTCCGGGCGGCCCGGACCGCGCAGCTGGGCGAGCAGGCCGGCGGCCGGGCGGATGAGGAGGTGCAGCAGCACGCCGACCGCCGCCCCCCTCCAGGTGAGCGCGGCCAGACCGCCCGAGGCCACATAGGCGCCCACGCCGAACATCAGCAGGGCCATCAGCAGGCGTTCGATCTGCTCGACGAAGGCGTGCATCACCTGGTGGTAGCCGTGGCTGTGCTCCGACCGGCGCAGGGCGCACGCGGTGACGAAGACCGCGAGGAAGCCGTAGCCGTGCAGAGCCTCGGTGAGGCCGTAGGCCAGGAAGGTCGCCGCCAGCGCCACGAACCCCTCGCCCTGTTCGGCGAGTCTCAGCGATCCGGCGCGGGACCGGAAGAGCACCCGCCCCAGCAGGAGGCCGATGGCGAGGCCCGCCGCCACGCCCACGGAGGTCCGTACGAGCACGTCGCTCCAGGCCCAGTGCGCCGGCCATCCCCCGGTCCAGCTCTCCCCCGCGGCGGCCAGGGCGACGGCCGCGAGGACGAACGGAAAGGCGAGGCCGTCGTTGAGTCCGGCCTCGCTCGTCAGCGCGAAGCGGACCTCGTCCTCGTCGTTCTTCTCGGCGGACGGCTCCCCCACGCGCACCTCGGAGGCGAGGACGGGGTCCGTCGGCGCGAGGACGGCGGCCACCAGGAGCGCCACGGACACCGGCCAGCCGAGCAGTCCCCACACGGCCAGCGCCGTCGCCCCGATCGTCAGGGGCATCGCCAGCCCGAGCAGCCGCCAGGTCGAGGCCCAGGACCTCCACCCGAAGGGGCGGTTGATGGCCAGCCCCGCTCCCATCAGCGAGACGATCACGCAGAGCTCGCTGAGGTGGTGCACCCAGAGGCGGTCGGCGACCGGGTCGACCTCCGGCAGCGGCAGCGGCGTCAGATAGAGGGCCACTCCGGCGGCCAGGAAGACGATCGGCACGGAGACCGGGAGACGGGAGAGCAACCGGGGCAGCACCGCGGCCAGGAACGCCCCGATGCCGAGGCACCCGTACACCGCGCCCTCGGTGGTGATCGTCACGTCCGGCCTCGTCCTCCCGGTCGGGTCATCAGGCCAGATCCCGGGGAACGGTCTCGTTCCAGGTGCGGGAGAAGACCCGGCGGCCGGCTTCGTAACCGTCCAGCGTGGCGTCGACGGTGAACGCGTCCGCGTTCGCCGTCAGGACGGTGCTCGTCTCGACCCGGACGTCCCAGCCGGGCCTGGAGAACCGCATGGTCCATGCGGACCGGGCGCTCGGGGAGGTGAAGTCGTCGGCCACGGAGGTGTACTTCTCGCAGGCCCGCAGCCCCACCTCGATGCCGTTCTCCTCGTACCGCTGCATGCCCCGGTCCTTCACGATGTCCAGGGCCGAGTGGTAGTCGACCAGGCTCCTGGAGACGTCCCACGCCTGCTCGGGCTCGGTCAGCCGGGTGACGGGGGGCGGCCGGCAGCCCTCCGGCTCGCCGAAGTCCGTCTGGGGCATGCCGTCCGGCTCCTCGATGGGGCGCACGGGCAGGGTCAGGGCGCCGCCGTCCCCGTGGACGGTGAGCAGGACGGGTTCCGGCGCCGGCCACACCAGGGGCCAGTACGAGGTCGAGAGGGAGAGCCGGACCCGGTGGCCGGACGGGAACGCCTGCGCGACCCCGTTCAGCGGGATGCGGACCTGGCAGCGCCGGCCGGGCTCCAGTGGTTCGGGGTGCTCGTCGCTCTCGCGGTGGGTCAGGTTCAGTACGCCGTACGTCACCCGGGTGGCGCGGCCGTCGGGGGCGACGTCGGAGATCCTGGCCGTGATCTGGGCGACCGGGGCGGAGGCGGAGACCTCCAGGGCGACGGAGGGCGAGCCGAGGATCTCCAGCCGGTCGGCGAGCGGTTCGGTCTCGAAGACCAGGGAGCCGCCGTCCTCCTCGCGCTGGTCGTAGGGCAGGTCGGGCGGAGCGTTGTACGAGGCCCACTTGCCGGCGAACTGGCCCACGGAGAGCGGCGAGCGCACCGTACGGTCACGGCCGGGCGGAGCCGCCTCCTCCGTGTCCGCCGTCACGATGGCGGAGCCCCGCAGCGGGTGCACCACTTCCTCGACCCGCGGCGAGGGCCAGGAGGGTTCGGCGACCCAGCGGCCGGGGCGCTCCTGGTAGGACGTGGACGGCGGGACGCTGTCCTGCATCCAGGTCCGGAGCATCGGCCCGTCCATCACCCCGTTGTCGACGCCCTTGAGCCAGTGGTCCCACCACGCGACGACTTCCTGGAGGTAGCCGATGGCCGGACCGGGCTCGCCGAGGTGCGGCAGCGTGTGGGACCAGGGGCCGATCAGCCCCTTGCGGGGGACGTCCACGTTGGCCAGGAGCCGGGTGACGGCGTTGGAGTAGCCGTCCGCCCAGCCGCTGGAGGCGAGGACGGGGCAGCGCAGCCGCGCGTAGTCCTCGTTGAGGGACGCGTGCTGCCAGTAGGCGTCGCGGCGCGGGTGGCGGAGCCATTCCAGCACCCAGGGGCGGGCGGCCTCCAGCCGCTCCCGCCACATGGCGCGCCACCGCTCCCCCACGAGGGCGGGGTCGGGC
>NZ_JAAXYC010000247.1 GCF_018619185.1 Streptomyces sp. McG3
CCGGAGGGGGGCGGGTGCCGTGGGGGCGGGAGATCCGTCCCGTGGGGGGTGTCATGCGTGTGCCCGGGGCCCGCGAGGTCATTCATGTGACCTGCATCACACTTTGCCGGTGCGCCTCACCCGATCGGCACCCGGACCGGCAGCACGGACCGAACGGCCCAGCCGCACGGCCGCGACCTGCGGTGATCCATTCCGGCAAGGGTGCCGCGCCGGTCCGTACGGGTGAAAGCTGACCCCATGTCAGAAGGCGTGGCGGGCCCGGCCCCCGTTGGCTCGGGACAGGACACACCCGCTCGCGCCGTCTGCCCGGAGGATCCCCATGCGCAGTCCTGCCCGCCTCGTGACCGGCACCGTCGGTGCCGCGTTCACCGTCATCGCGTTCGGTCTCACCGCCGCCGCTCCGTCCGCGTACGCGGGCGACTTCGGCCGTCTGGAGATCACCCCGTCGACCGCGGCACCCGGTGCCACCGTCACCGTGAACACCACCGCCTGCGGCAAGAAGGGCTCGGGCATCGGCGACGCGAACTCCCTGGACGCCGGGGACTTCGAGGTACGCCCCGGCACCCACAAGGAGGTCGTGGTCGGCAAGTTCACCGTGCCGCACGACACCCGGCCCGGCACCTACGAGATCATCGTCTCCTGCGACAACGGCAAGGACGCGGTCGGCGATCTGGAAGTGATCGGCGGCGGCAAGCACGAGAAGCCCATCCACGACCGCCCGTCCGGCCATGTGCGGACCGGGGTCGGCGGCAGCGTCGAACCGAACTCCACGCAGGTCGCTCTCGGCGTCGGCGTGATCGGCCTGGCCGCCGTCGGCGGACTGTGGCTGCTGCGCCGCCGCACCGAGGGCGCCGAAGGAAGCTGAACCGCCGCTTCCCCCCTGACCGGGCGGGGTGCGTCCCCGAGCGCGCCCCGCCCGCCCCGGACCACCGACCGAGGACGACGCCGTGTCACCGAGCGCGCAGAAGGCCAAGGGCTGGCTGGTGGGCATCGCCGTGCTGTGCGGCGTCTGGCTCATCCAGAACGGCCCCGGCGGCCAGCTGATCCCGCCGCAGCCCTCCAGCGCCCAGGCCTTCGCCGCCGGGCCCCAGCTCCAGCCCGGCTCCCCGGTCGCCGAACCGATGAACCCCTCCGAGCCGGTCCGCATCCGCATCCCGAGCATCGAGGTGGACGCGCCGATGACCCGGCTCGGGCTGGCCGCCGACGGCAGCCTCGACGTACCGCCGGACGAGGACCGCAACCTCGCGGGCTGGTACGAGGGCGGCGTCCCGCCCGGCGCGCGGGGCACCGCGATCGTCGCCGGGCACGTGGACAACGCGGACGGCCCGTCCGTCTTCTACGCCCTGGGGGCCCTGACCAAGGGGACCGGGGTCGAGGTCGTCCGCGAGGACGGGCGCACGGCCGTGTTCTCGATCGACGCCATCGAGGTCTACGACAACGACGACTTCCCCGACCAGCGCGTCTACGGCGACTCGCCGCACGCGTCGCTCCGGCTGATCACCTGCGGCGGCGGCTTCTCGAAGGAGACCGGCTACCAGGGCAACGTGGTGGCGTACGCACACCTGACCGAGGTGCGCTGAGTCGGCGGCCCGTGGCCGTCACGCGTTCCACTGGTCGAAGCCCAACTTGGCGACCAGCGAGAACACCACGGTCAGCAGCACCGCCCGGACGAAGCCGCTGCCCCGGCTCAGCGCCATCCGGGCCCCGATCATGCCGCCCGCCAGGTTGAAGACCGCCATCACGGCCGCGAGCTGCCACAGCACGGTGCCCTGGTACGCGAACATCGCCAGCGCCCCCGCGTTGGTGCACACGTTGACGATCTTCGCGGTGGCCGACGCGGTCACCAGGTCCAGGTGGAGCACGGCGCTCAGGGCCAGCACCAGGAAGGTGCCGGTACCCGGCCCGAACAGCCCGTCGTAGAAGCCGATACCGCCGCCGACCAGCACGATCGCCGTGACGATCCGGGCCCGTGCCACCGGCCGGTCCGTGCCGTCGCCCGCCGCCGCCGTGCCGAAGGACGGGCGCAGCAGCACGAAGGCCGCGACCCCCAGCAGCACGACCATGATCACCGGGCGGAGCACCTCGCTGCTGATCCCGGCGGCGAAGAACGCCCCGGTCATCGACCCGGCGAGCGCCATCAGCCCGACCCGCACCGCCAGCCCCACCCGTACCGGCGCCTTGCGCAGGAAGGTGACGGCCGCGCCCGAGGTGCCCACGATCGCGACGGCCTTGTTGGTGCCGAGGACATGGGCCGCCGGGACGTTCGGCAGGCCGAGCAGCAGCGCGGGCAGGAGCAGCAGCCCCCCGCCGCCCACCACCGCGTCGATCCACCCCGCGGCGGCCGCGGCAAGGCAGAGGAGCACCAGCGTGGTCAGGGTTATGTCAGGCACGACCCGACATTAGACGCCTGTCGCCGAGCCCCTTCCTCCTGGCCCCTCACAGGGCCCCCGCACCGTCGCTGAGCGCAAGGTTCCGCCCGGGAAACAGGCGGGATGCGGCCGGGTAACACCTCCCGCCCACGCTCGGGGCATGAGGACAACCGACGGAGGCCACTGAGATGCCGGAGCCCACCACCCCGAACGCCCTGGCGCACAGCGCCGTTCCGACGATCGTGGTCGTCGGGCACGGCATGGTCGGCCAGCGGTTCCTGGAGGCCCTCGCCGACCGGGGGCTGACCCCGGCGGCCGGCACCGCCCGGGTCGTCGTGCTCTGCGAGGAGCCCCGGCCCGCCTACGACCGGGTCCGGCTGACCTCGTACTTCGACGGGCGGAGTCCCGAGGACCTCTCCCTGGTGGAGGCGGGCTTCATGGACCGGCACGGCATCGAGCTGTACGTCGGCGACCCGGCGACGGGCGTCGACCGGGCGGGGCGGACGGTGACCGCGCGGTCCGGGGCGGTGTTCCCGTACGACACGCTGGTGCTGGCGACGGGCTCGTACCCCTTCGTGCCCCCGGTGCCGGGGAAGGACGCCCGGGGCTGCTTCGTGTACCGGACCATCGAGGACCTGCTCGCGATCGAGGAGTACGCGAAGGGGGCGGCGACCGGTGCGGTGGTCGGCGGCGGGCTGCTCGGGCTGGAGGCGGCCGGGGCCCTGAAGGGGCTCGGGCTCGCCACCCATGTGGTGGAGTTCGCGCCGCGGCTGATGCCGGTCCAGGTGGACGAGGGCGGGGGTGCGGCGCTGCTGCGCACGATCGAGGAGATGGGCCTCGCCGTGCACACGGGGGTGGGTACGCAGGAGGTGCTGGCGGGCGCGGACGGCGCGGTGACCGGGATGGCCCTCTCCGACGGCTCCTCGCTCGGTGTCGACCTGGTGGTCTTCTCGGCGGGCGTGCGGCCCCGGGACCAGCTGGCCCGGGAGTGCGGTCTGGCCGTCGGGGAACGCGGCGGGATCGTCGTGGACGAGGAGTGCCGGACGTCGGACCCGGCGGTGTTCGCGATCGGCGAGTGCGCGCTGGCCGCCGACGGCCGGGTCTACGGGCTGGTCGCGCCGGGCTACGAGATGGCCCAGGCGGCGGCCGAGGTGATCGCGGGCGGCCGGTCCGCGTTCACGGGGGCGGACCTGTCGACGAAGCTGAAGCTGCTCGGCGTGGACGTGGCCTCGTTCGGCGACGCGCACGGGAGCGCCGAGGGGGCGCTCGACGTGGTGTACTCCGACGCCCGGGCGGGGGTCTACAAGAAGCTGGTGATCGGGCGGGACGGGACGCTGCTGGGCGGGGTGCTGGTCGGGGACGCGGACCAGTACGGCACGCTGCGGCCGATGACGGGCACGGTGCTGCCGGTCGCCCCCGAGCAGTTGGTGCTGCCGGCCGGGACGGGCGGCCCGGTGGCGCTCGGCCCCTCCGCGCTGCCGGACGAGGCGGTGATCTGCTCCTGCCACAACGTGACCAAGGGCGCGATCTGCGAGCACAGCACGCTGCCCGAGGTGAAGAAGTGCACCAAGGCCGGTACGGGCTGCGGCAGTTGCCTGAAGGTGATCGGTCAGCTGATGCCGCCGCCGGCGGACGCGGGGCTGTGCGGCTGCTTCCCGTACAGCCGCGGCGAGCTGTACGAGATCGTCCGCACCCTGGAGGTCACCTCCTTCGCCTCCCTGCTCGACTCGCACGGCCGCGAGGAGGCGCGGGGCGGCGACGGCTGCGAGGTCTGCAAGCCGACGGTCGGCTCGGTCATCGCCTCGCTCGCGCCGACCGTGGGCGCGAGCGGCTATGTGCTGGACGGCGAGCAGGCGGCGCTCCAGGACACCAACGACCACTTTCTGGCCAACCTCCAGCGCAACGGGTCGTATTCGATCGTGCCGCGCATCCCCGGCGGTGAGATCACCCCGGAGAAGCTCATCGTCATCGGCGAGGTGGCCCGCGACTTCGGCCTGTACACGAAGATCACCGGCGGTCAGCGCATCGACCTCTTCGGCGCCCGGGTCGACCAGCTGCCGCTGATCTGGACCCGACTGGTGGACGCGGGCTTCGAGTCCGGGCACGCGTACGGGAAGTCGCTGCGCACGGTGAAGTCCTGCGTGGGGCAGACCTGGTGCCGCTACGGCGTGCAGGACTCGGTGCGGATGGCCATCGACCTGGAGCTGCGCTACCGGGGCCTGCGCTCCCCGCACAAGCTGAAGTCGGCGGTCTCCGGGTGCGCCCGCGAGTGCGCGGAGGCCCGGGGCAAGGACTTCGGGATCATCGCCACCGCCCAGGGCTGGAATCTCTACGTCGGCGGCAACGGCGGGGCCACCCCGCGCCACGCGGACCTGCTGGCCCAGGACCTCTCGGATGCCGAACTGGTGCGGCTGATCGACCGGTTCCTGATGTTCTACATCCGCACCGCCGACCGTCTGGAGCGCACCTCGGCCTGGCTGGAGCGGATCGACGGCGGCCTGGAGCACGTCCGGGACGTGGTGGTCCACGACTCGCTGGGGCTCTGCGAGGAGCTGGAGCGGATGATGGCCGACCATGTCGCCGGCTACCGCGACGAGTGGGCCGAGACCATCAACGACCCGGACCGGCTGCGGCGCTTCGTCACCTTCGTCAACGCCCCCGACGCGCCCGACCCCTCGGTGAGGTTCGTTCCGGAGCGGGACCAGATCAAGCCGGATCTGGAACTGCTCGCGGGACCCGTGCTCGCCGTCCGCACCCTCGAAGGGACCGCCTCCTGATGACCACCGTGACGATCACGACAGCGCAGGACACCGGATGCGTCCGGCTCGCCCACGGGAAGGACTGGCTGACGGTCTGCGACCGGGCCCTGCTCATTCCCGGGCGGGGAGTGGCGGTGCTGCTGCCGGACGGGGACCAGGCGGCCGTCTTCATGGACCGGGCCGGCCGGGTGTACGCGATCGGCAACCGGGACCCGTTCACCGGGGCGTACGTCCTCTCGCGCGGCCTGCTCGGCTCGGCAGGGGGGCGGCCCTTCGTGGCCTCGCCGCTGCTGAAGCAGCGCTTCGACCTGGCGACGGGCACGTGCCTGGACGACGAGGAGGCGGCGGTGCCGGTGTTCGCCGTGCGGGCGGACTGACCCGGCCGCCGGGGTCCGTCCGCGCAACCCCTCCGCCGTCCGTTCACCTTTTCTTGACGCTCCGTCAACTCCGTACTCCTACAGTCCTGACGCGCGACCCGCCGGTCCGTCCGGAGCGGCGGGCCCACACTCATGCGTGGAGTGATCGTGGAACGTCGGACCTTCTTGCGCACCGCGGTGATCGGCAGCTCGGCGGCCGCCTTCGGCGGCACGCTGTGGCGGGGCGCCGCCTTCGCCGACCCGGCCCAGCCGGCCCCCGGCCCGTACGGCGCGCTCCAGGCGGCCAACGGCAACGGCATCCAACTGCCCAGCGGCTTCACCAGCCGCATCGTCGCCCGCTCCGGGCAGACCGTGCCCGGCACCTCCTACCGCTGGCACAGCGCGCCCGACGGCGGGGCGACGTACGCCGACGGCTCGGGCTGGATCTATGTCTCCAACGCCGAGGTGTCCCCGAGCAGCGGGGGCGGGGCGAGCGCGGTGAAGTTCGACTCCTCGGGGACGGTGACGTCCGCGTACCGGATCCTGGCCGACACGAACAACAACTGCGCGGGCGGCGCGACCCCGTGGAAGACCTGGCTGTCCTGCGAGGAGGTCACCCGCGGGTATGTGTACGAGACCGACCCCTGGGGTGTGAACGCGGCGGTGCGGCGTCCGGCGATGGGCCGTTTCAAGCACGAGGCCGCCGCCGCCGACCCGGACCACGGGTACGTCTATCTCACCGAGGACGAGAGCGACGGCCGTTTCTACCGCTTCCGGCCCACGACCTGGGGGAACCTGTCGAGCGGCACCCTCCAGGTGCTGGTCGCCGGCACGGCCACCTCCACTCCGGTCACCTGGGCGAACGTGCCGGATCCGGCCGGCTCCTCCACCCAGACCCGGCACCAGGTCTCCGGGGCGAAGGTGTTCAACGGCGGTGAGGGCTGCTTCTACGCGGCGGGCACCTGCTGGTTCACCACCAAGGGCGACAACCGGGTGTGGGCGTACGACGCGAACGCCTCGTCGATCTCGCTCGCCTACGACGACTCGCTGGTGACGGGCGGCTCGGCCCCGCTGACCGGCGTGGACAACGTCACGCGGTCCGGGTCCGGGGACCTCTACATCGCGGAGGACGGCGGGAACATGGAGATCTGCCTGATCACGCCGGACGACACGGTGGCCCCGTTCCTGCGGATCACCGGCCAGTCCGGTTCGGAGATCACCGGGCCCGCGTTCTCGCCGGACGGCGGCCGGCTCTACTTCTCCTCGCAGCGCGGGACGAGCGGAAGCTCGTCCGGGGGCATCACGTACGAGGTGAAGGGGCCCTTCCGCGGCTGACGCGGACGCCCCACGTGCGCCGGCGCCCGTCCCCCGGCCCGGCGCACGTCCCCCGGCTCAGCCCTGGTCCCCGGCGGCGGCGGCCGGGTCCATCCAGATGACCTCCCAGATGTGCTGGTCGGGGTCCTGGAAGGAGCGGCCGTACATGAAGCCGAGGTCCTGCGTCTCGCCCGCCGGGGAGCCGCCGGAGGCCAGGGCGGCGTCCGCCAGCCGGTCGACCTCCTCGCGGCTGTCGCAGCTCAGGGCCAGGATGACCTCGGTGGTCTTCGAGGCGTCGGCGACATCCTTCTTGGTGAAGTCCTTGAAGCGCGGTTCCGTCATCAGCATGGCGAAGATGGTGTCGCTGATGACCAGACAGGCCGTCTTGTCGTCGCTGAACGCCGGGTTGAAGCCGTAGCCGAGCTTCTCGAAGAAGCCCTTGGTGGTCTCCAGGTCCTTCACCGGCAGGTTCACGAAGATCATCTGAGCCATGATCGTTTCCTCTTCCTCTGTCCCGTGGCGCCCGCGGTGGTCCGTCCGGCGCTTTCGATGGTTAGACGGCGGGGCCGTGCGGAACTCATCGCCGTTCGGCGGACGGATTTTCGCGGCGCACCCGGGGCGGGACGGCTCAGGGCAGGGCGAGCGGGGCGCCGCCGCGCAGCAGGGAGCCGCCGAGCGGAGTCAGCGTGTGCAGGACCGAGCTGCCGTGGCGCAGCGTCAGGACCAGGCCCGCCTCGCGCAGCACGGAGGCGTGCTGGCTCGCGGAGGCCAGCGACACTCCGGCCCGGCGGGCGAGTTCGCTGGTGGTGCAGCCGTTGCCGATGGAGGAGAGGACGGCCGAGCGGGTGTGTCCGACGAGCCGGCCGAGCCAGGGTCCCGGCTCGGCGAAGACCGGGGCTCCGGGGTTGGCCACCGGGTAGACGAGCACCGGTGGGAGCGACGGGTCGCGGTAGACCACGGGGGTGCCCCGGCAGAAGAAGGACGGCTGGAGCAGCAGCCCGCGCCCGTCCAGGTGCAGATCGCGGTCGAACGGGTAGTCCGCCTCCAGTACGGGCGAACGCCACCGGATCATCGGCGGCAGCGCGGCCAGGAGCCCGTCCGCCCCGCCGTCCAGCAGGGCCCGGCCGCGGACGGCCCGGTCCGCCTCGACGCTGGCCCGGATGTGCGGCCAGTAGGGCTCCACGGCGGCGTGGTGGTAGCTGCGGAGGGCCCCGATGAGCCGGGCGAGCGGCTCGGCACGGCCCTCCATGAGCGCGGCGGGCAGCGCCGCGCTCGCTCTCCCCGCTCCGGGGTCCCGTTGACGCGGGCCGGCGGGCAGGCCGGCCCGCTGCCGTATCCGCCCGGCGGCCAGCAGCTCCAGCTCCGCGTGGACGCGGTCGGCCGGAGTGTCGCGCAGCGCCTCCATTCCGACGTCGAGCCCGAAAGGCTCGGCGCCCTCCTGGGAGGGCGTCAGGAAATCCGGGAAATAGCCGCGGGGCGGGACGACCGCCGCCAGCAGCTGTGCTTCACCATTCAACCGCGCCCGGGATTCCGAACGCCATTTCCCGAACACCGTCGAAGCACGCCGGTCCCTGATCCGGTGAAAACTGAGAATGGTTTCCCACAGCGCGTCCGGCCTCGTGGCCATCCGCACCCGCGAAAGGTCCAGCCTGGACACATGGATACGCAGCACTACTCCCCCACCTGTTGCATCCGCAATTGCCCCCACCGAAGGGTATGCGGACCGTCACAGGAGGTCACCACGGGGTTTCGGCCAGAAGTGAAAGGTCTCGCCCCGTTCCGCTCCAGCCGAAAAGCTGTACGGCGTCGGGTACGCATCCGGTGCCCACCGGATGAGCACGTGAAGGCCGTGGGGGGCTTTGTGTGTTCGGCGGCGGTGGGCGACGGTGCGGCTCCGTACCCGACGGGGGTAAGCCGGGTGCGGTCCATGGGTGGGGATCCATGGACCGCACCCCGGTCCCCCGGCCCGCCACCTGAATTTCTTTGCGCATTAAACGAAGCAATGTGCTCTGCGCCACATTCTTCCGCGACATTCGGTGCGCGCTTCTGACGACTTCCCCGTATCACCGGTCATTTCCGCACACGCCACTTCCGTACCGCCGGTCACATCCGGTCAGCCGGTGGCTTCCGATCCGCCGGTAGCTTCCGGTCAGCCGGTCGCTCGCGGTCAGCGCAAGGCGAAGCGGCGGCACCCCCGCACAGGGTGCCGCCGCTTCTCGGCGGGGCCTTCGAGGCCCTGGTCGGTGGGCAGGGCTGTTCGTGCAGCCCTGCCCATGAGGTCGGAGGCTGTTCGTGCAGCCCCGACCGGTGGGTCCGGGCCCCGTCCCTGCGGCCCCGACCCGGTGAGTCCGGATCAGCGGCTGTCACTGCCCCGGGACTCGGCTGCGGCCCGGCCGGCCTCAAGACGGGCGACCGGGATCCGGAACGGCGAGCAGGACACGTAGTCCAGGCCCACCTCGTGGAAGAAGTGCACGGACTCGGGGTCGCCGCCGTGCTCGCCGCAGACGCCGAGCTTGAGGTCGGGGCGGGTGGCCCGGCCCGCCTCGACGGCGCTGCGGACCAGCGCGCCGACGCCGTCCTTGTCGATCGTCTCGAACGGGGAGACCCCGAAGATGCCCTTCTCCAGGTACGCGGTGAAGAACGAGGCCTCCACGTCGTCGCGGGAGAAGCCCCACACCGTCTGGGTCAGGTCGTTCGTGCCGAAGGAGAAGAACTGCGCGGCCTCGGCGATCTGGCCCGCCGTCAGCGCGGCGCGCGGCAGCTCGATCATGGTGCCGATGGTCAGCTTGAGGTCGGTGCCGGTGGCCGCCTGGACCTCGGCGATGACCCGGTCGGCCTCCTCGCGGACGATCTCCAGCTCCTGGACCGTGCCGACGAGCGGGATCATGATCTCGGGGCGCGGGTCGCCCTTGGCGTTCTTGCGCTGGGCGGCGGCCTCGGCGATGGCCCGCACCTGCATCGCGAACAGACCGGGGATGACCAGGCCGAGGCGCACCCCGCGCAGCCCCAGCATCGGGTTCTGCTCGTGCAGCTTGTGCACCGCCTGGAGCAGGCGCAGGTCGTTCTCGTTGGCGTCCTTGCGGGACTCGGCGAGCGCGACGCGCACCGACAGTTCGGTGATGTCGGGCAGGAACTCGTGCAGCGGCGGGTCGAGGAGGCGGACGGTGACGGGCAGTCCGTCCATCGACTCGAACAGCTCGATGAAGTCGGCCTTCTGGAGCGGGAGAAGAGCCGCGAGCGCACTCTCGCGCTCGTCGTCGGTGTCCGCGAGGATCAGCTTCTCGACCATCTCGCGGCGCTCGCCGAGGAACATGTGCTCGGTGCGGCACAGACCGATGCCCTGCGCTCCGAAGCGGCGGGCCCGCAGCGCGTCCTCGGCGTTGTCGGCGTTGGCCCGCACCCGCAGCCGGCGCACCCGGTCCGCGTACGCCATGATCCGGTGCACGGCGGCGACCAGTTCGTCGGCGTCGTCGGCCCCGGCGTGCATCCGGCCCTCGAAGTACTCGACGACCGGGGACGGTACGACGGGTACCTCGCCCAGGTAGACCTTGCCGGTGGAGCCGTCGATCGAGACGAGGTCGCCCTCCTCGATCACCCGGCCGCCGACGGTCATGCGGCGTCGCTTGGTGTCGACCTCCAGGTCCTCGGCGCCGCAGACACAGGTCTTGCCCATGCCGCGCGCCACGACCGCCGCGTGCGAGGTCTTGCCGCCGCGCGAGGTCAGGATGCCCTCGGCGGCGATCATGCCTTCGAGGTCGTCGGGGTTGGTCTCGCGGCGGATCAGGATGACCTTCTCGCCGGAGCGGGACCACTTGATCGCGGTGTACGAGTCGAAGACGGCCTTGCCGACGGCGGCGCCCGGGGACGCGGCGATGCCCCGGCCGAGCAGCTCGGTCTTCGCCTCGTCGTCGAAGCGCGGGAACATCAGCTGGGCGAGCTGGGCGCCGTTGACGCGCTGGAGGGCCTCGGCCTCGTCGATCAGGCCCTGGTCCACGAGCTGGGTGGCGATCCGGAAGGCGGCGCCCGCGGTGCGCTTGCCGACCCGGGTCTGGAGCATCCAGAGCTGGCCGCGCTCGATGGTGAACTCGATGTCGCAGAGATCCTTGTAGTGGTTCTCCAGGGTCTCCATGATCTGCATGAGCTGGTCGTACGACTTCTTGTCGATCGACTCCAGGTCGGCGAGCGGCACCGTGTTGCGGATACCGGCGACGACGTCCTCGCCCTGCGCGTTCTGGAGGTAGTCGCCGTAGACGCCCTGGTGGCCGCTGGCCGGGTCGCGGGTGAAGGCGACGCCGGTGCCGGAGTCGGGGCCCAGGTTGCCGAAGACCATCGAGCAGACGTTGACGGCCGTGCCGAGGTCGCCGGGGATGCGCTCCTGGCGGCGGTAGAGCTTGGCCCGGTCGGTGTTCCACGAGTCGAAGACCGCGTTTATGGCCAGGTCCATCTGCTCGCGGGCGTCCTGCGGGAACGCGCGTCCGGCCTCGGACTCGACGATCTTCTTGAACTGCTTGACGAGCTTCTTGAGGTCGGCGGCGGCGAGGTCGGTGTCGACCGTGACCTTCTTCGCGTCCTTCGCCGCCTCCAGCGCCTCCTCGAAGAGGTCGCCGTCGACCCCGAGGACGGTCTTGCCGAACATCTGGATGAGCCGGCGGTAGGAGTCCCAGGCGAAGCGCTCGTCGCCGGACTGGGTGGCGAGACCGGCCACCGAGTCGTCGGAGAGGCCGATGTTCAGGACCGTGTCCATCATGCCCGGCATGGAGAACTTGGCACCGGAGCGGACGGAGACCAGGAGCGGGTCGTCGGCCTGGCCGAGCTGCTTGCCCATGCGCTCTTCCAGCGCCTTGAGGTGCGCACTCACCTCGTCGCGCAGCGCGGTCGGCGCGTCGCCGCTGTCCAGGTAGACCTTGCAGGCCTCGGTGGTGATCGTGAAGCCCGGAGGGACGGGCAACCCGAGGTTGGTCATCTCGGCGAGGTTCGCACCCTTGCCGCCCAGAAGATCCTTCAGATCCTTGTTGCCCTCGGTGAAGTCGTAGACGAACTTCTGGGGATCTTTGTTTTCCGACACGGGTCTCGACTCCTCGAGGACGCGGTGGCTGCCCTGACGGCGAGGAACATACCCAGATCGAAGGTGGATGGGTACGTCCACTTGGTCGTCATACGGCCGCAACCACCCGTCCGCCAGCAGATCGAAAGGCTCGCCCGGCCGAAGCACCTGATGCTCCGCCTTCACCTCCTGAATGCGACATGGCTGAAACTTGACCATAGCCGCTCACCTGAGCGGATGACTCACCAGGTGAGTTCACTTCTCGAATCCAGCAGGGTGGCACTGAGTGCCACGTCTTCCAGAAGTGCAGCCATCTCGAAAATGCTCATCTGAGCGCAACCCCGATCAAGGGTGGCGCGAATCACGCCTGTTTCGGACCCCGGATTTCAGGATCCGGACGGCTCGGGCAGTCGCCGCGGACCCCGGGGCCGACCTCTTCCAGGCTACGGGCGAAGGTCCGCCCCCGCGCGGGCTCCCGGCGCCGAACCGGTCCCCCGGCCACGCCGAAGCGCCACGCCGCGCCGGACGTGGGCATGGGGGAATGAGGCCTTGTACGGGGGCCGGG
>NZ_JAAXYC010000248.1 GCF_018619185.1 Streptomyces sp. McG3
GTGTACGGGGCCGGGGCGCGGGCCCGGGTCCCCGGCGGCGGCTCGGCCGGCAGCGCGCCCGTCGCGGCGGGCAGCCCCCACGGGGCGAGGCCGGGCGCCTGGTCGTGCGCGGAGCGGGCGCGGGAGGGGACGGCGGGCTCGCCGTCGTGGTCGCGGAGCTTCCCGCAGCCGGGGACGGAGGTCCCCGCGTCGGCGGCCCGGGCCACCGGGGCGGACGGGGTGTCCCGCACTCCGGTGGTCCCCGGTGCGGAAGCGGAAGGCACGGAAGCGGAGGGCGCAGAAAGGGCGGGAACCGCAGCGGAGGGTGCCGGAGCCCCGAGCGCGGCAGCCGGGAGCGCCGCCGGTCCGCACAGCAGCCCCACGACGACCGCGAGCAGCGCCGTCAGGCTCCACCACTGCGTACGGGACACGGGACCGGGCCTTTCCCCCTGGAAGCGGGGCTGAGCGTTCGACTGCCCGAAATGGTACGTGCCGCGTGACGCAGTCCGCGCGAAATGAGGTCGCCACTCCGTGCGCCCGGGTGAGATCCTGGGAGCCGTATGTCTACTTCCTTCGCCGATCTCCAGTCCCAGCTCGGACAGCTCTCGCTCCGTGACGCGAACCGGCTCGGCCGGCGCCTCGAAGGAGCGCGCCGCATCCGCAAGCCCGAGGCCCGCCAGTCCGTGCTGGACGAGATCGCGGCCGAGGCGGGCAAGGCGGCGACACGGCTCGCGGCGCGCGCGGCCCGGCTGCCGGCCCTGTCCTACCCGGAAGAGCTGCCCGTCAGCCAGAAGAAGGACGAGATCCTGGAGGCGATACGCGACCACCAGGTCGTGATCGTCGCCGGGGAGACCGGGTCCGGCAAGACCACGCAGATCCCCAAGATCTGTATGGAGCTGGGGCGCGGCGTCCGGGGCATGATCGGACACACCCAGCCCCGGCGGATCGCCGCCCGTACGGTCGCGGAGCGGGTCGCGGACGAGCTGAAGACGCCGCTGGGCGAGACGGTCGGCTGGAAGGTCCGCTTCACCGACCAGGTGAACCCGGAGTCGACGTATCTGAAGCTGATGACGGACGGCATCCTGCTCGCCGAGATCCAGACGGACCGCGAGCTGCTGGCGTACGACACGATCATCATCGACGAGGCCCACGAGCGGTCGCTCAACATCGACTTCCTGCTCGGCTATCTGGCCCGGCTGCTCCCGAAGCGTCCTGATCTGAAGGTCGTCATCACCTCGGCGACCATCGACCCGGAGCGGTTCGCGCGCCACTTCGGCGAGGCGCCGATCGTGGAGGTCAGCGGGCGGACGTATCCGGTGGAGGTGCGGTATCGCCCCCTCCTCGAAGGGGCCGACGAGGAGGGGGCGGACTCCGACCGCGACCAGATCACCGCGATCTGCGACGCCGTCGACGAGCTGGGCCACGAAGCCCCGGGCGATGTCCTGGTCTTCCTCTCCGGTGAACGCGAGATCCGGGACACGGCGGACGCGCTGAACAAACGGAACCTCGGACACACCGAGGTGCTCCCCCTCTACGCGCGCCTCTCCCACGCCGAGCAGCACCGGGTCTTCCAGCGCCACACGGGCCGCCGCATCGTGCTGGCGACCAATGTGGCCGAAACCTCGCTGACGGTTCCCGGCATCAAGTACGTGATCGACCCGGGCAACGCCCGTATCTCCCGCTACAGCCACCGCACCAAGGTCCAGCGGCTGCCGATCGAGCGGATCTCCCAGGCCAGCGCCAACCAGCGCAAGGGCCGCTGCGGCCGTACGTCGGACGGCATCTGCGTCCGGCTGTACTCGGAGGACGACTTCGTCACCCGGCCGGAGTTCACCGACCCGGAGATCCTGCGGACCAACCTGGCCTCCGTCATCCTCCAGATGACCGCCGCCGGGCTCGGCGACATCGAGAAGTTCCCCTTCATCGACCCGCCGGACCACCGCAACATCCGCGACGGCGTGCAGCTCCTCCAGGAGCTGGGGGCGCTCGATCCGGGCGAGAAGGATCCGAAGAAGCGTCTGACGCCCCTCGGGCGGAAGCTCTCCCAGCTGCCCGTCGACCCGCGCCTGGCCCGGATGGTCATCGAGGCCGACAGGAACGGCTGTGCCCGCGAGGTCATGGTCATCGCCGCCGCGCTCTCCATCCAGGACCCGCGCGAGCGGCCCGCCGAGAAGCAGACGCAGGCCGACCAGAACCACGCCCGGTTCAAGGACGAGACGTCCGACTTCCTGGCGTACCTGAACCTCTGGGCCTACGTCCGCGAGCAGCAGAAGGAGCGCGGCTCGTCCTCGTTCCGCCGAATGTGCAAGCAGGAGTACCTGAACTTCCTGCGCATCCGCGAATGGCAGGACATCTACGCGCAACTGCGTACGGTCGCCAAGCAGATGGGCATCACCGTCGAGGAGCCCAAGGCGGAGGCGTCCATCCCCGAGCAGGCGGTGCACACCTCGCTGCTGTCCGGGCTGCTGTCGCACATCGGGCTGAAGGACACCGAGAAGAACGAGTACCTGGGCGCGCGCAGCGCCAAGTTCGCGATCTTCCCCGGCTCGGCGCTGTTCAAGAAGCAGCCCCGGTTCGTGATGTCGGCGGAGCTGGTGGAGACCTCCCGGCTGTGGGCGCGGGTCAACGCCAAGGTCGAGCCCGAATGGATCGAGCCGCTCGCCGGGCATCTGCTGAAGCGCACCTACAGCGAGCCGCACTGGGAGAAGGACCAGGCCGCGGTGATGGCGTACGAGCGGGTCACGCTCTACGGCGTGCCGATCGTCGCCCAGCGCAAGGTCAATTTCGGTCGTATCGACCAGGAGGCCTCGCGGGATCTGTTCATCCGCAACGCCCTGGTCGAGGGCGACTGGCGCACCCACCACCAGTTCTTCCATGACAATCGCAAACTCCTCGGCGAGGTCGAGGAGTTGGAGCACCGCGCCCGCCGCCGCGACATCCTCGTGGACGACGAGACGCTGTTCGACTTCTACGACCAGCGGATTCCCGAGCACATCGTGTCCGGGGCGCACTTCGACTCCTGGTGGAAGAACAAGAAGGGTGAGGAGCCGGACGCGCTCGACTTCGAGCGCTCCATGCTCATCAACGAGAAGGCCGGGGCCGTCACCAAGGACGACTACCCGGACTCCTGGCGGCAGGGGAAGCTCAAGTTCAAGGTGACGTACCAGTTCGAGCCCGGTGCGGACGCGGACGGCGTGACCGTCCACGTCCCGCTCCAGGTGCTCAACCAGGTCACGTCCGAGGGCTTCGACTGGCAGATTCCGGGGCTGCGCGAGGAGGTCGTCACGGAGCTGATCCGCTCGCTGCCGAAGCCGATCCGCCGGCATTACGTCCCCGCGCCGAACTACGCGGACAAGTTCCTGGACCGGGCGGTCCCGCTCCAGGAGCCGCTGCCGTTCACCCTGGCGCGGGAGCTCCAGCGGATGGTCGGCGTGCCGGTCACGGCGGACGACTTCGACCTCTCCCGGGTCCCGGACCATCTGAAGATCACGTTCCGGATCGTCGACGAGCGGCGGCGGAAGGTCGCCGAGGACAAGGACCTGGAGGCGCTCAAGCTCCAGCTGCGGCCGAAGGCCCGCCAGGCGCTCTCCAAGGCCGCCGCGGCGACCGCCGGACCCTCCGGGGAGTCCATCGAGCGGTCCGGGCTCACCACCTGGACGATCGGCTCGCTGAACAAGGTCTTCGAGACGCGGCGGGCCGGTCAGCCGGTCAAGGCGTATCCGGCCCTGGTCGACCAGGGTGAGACCGTCGCCGTACGCCTCTTCGACACCGAGGCCGAGCAGCAGCAGGCGATGTGGCGCGGCACCCGGCGGCTGATCATGCTGAACATCCCGGTGCACCCGGCGAAGTTCGCCTCGGACCGGCTCTCCAACCAGCAGAAGCTGGCCCTCTCCCGTAATCCGCACGGCTCGGTCCAGGCGCTCTTCGAGGACTGCGCCACCGCCGCGGCCGACCGGCTGATCGCCGCGCACGGCGGACCGGCGTGGGACGAGAAGGCGTTCCGGACGCTGTACGACAAGGTCCGCGCCGATCTCGTGGACCTGACCGTCCGCACGATCGACCAGGTGCAGCAGATCCTGGCCGCGTGGCAGGCCTGCGAGCGCCGGCTGAAGTCGACGAACAGCCTGACGCTGGTGGCCAACGTCACGGACGTGCGGGAGCAGCTGGCCCGTCTCGTACCGCCCGGTTTCGTTACGGCCACCGGACTGCGCCGGCTGCCGGACCTGATGCGCTACCTCGTGGCGGCCGACCGGCGGCTCCAGCAGATGCCGACGGCGGTGCAGCGGGACACCACGCGGATGGCGAAGGTCCACGAGATGCAGGACGAGTACGCGTGGCTGCTCGAACAGCTCCCGCAGGGGCGGCCGGTGCCGCAGGAGGTGCTGGACGTCCGCTGGATGATCGAGGAGCTGCGGGTCAGCTATTTCGCCCACGCGCTGGGCACCGCGTTCCCCGTCTCGGACAAGCGGATCGTCAAGGCGATCGACGCCCTCGCGCCCTGACGCGGGGGCTCACGGGGGCTCGTGGGGCGGTGACGGTGTCACCACCAGGAGTGAAGTCGACCTGGGCCTCCCACCTCCTGTACAGTCTGGTTTCGCAGCAAGCCGCAAGGCAAGCGGCGAAAACCTGGTCCTGTGGAGCAGTTTGGAGTGCTCGCCACCCTGTCAAGGTGGAGGCCGCGGGTTCAAATCCCGTCAGGACCGCAGTAGAGGAAAGCCCGGATCGTTTCGATCCGGGCTTTCTCGCGTCCTGCCCCGTGTCTTGACGGCGGCATCTGCCGCGGGTAACTCGTAGAAGCAGAGGCTGGCCCTGCTTCTCGGCGTTCCTCGGCGCATCACACGGCGGGGGACGGCCGGGCTCACCGGGAGGTGGCTCGTATGTCCGCGTCCACAGCACGACATGAGACCCGCGCGCTGTTGCGCGCCCACCTGGCGGCCGCTTCCGCCTTTCGCCACCTCACCCGGCACTGCGCGGTCTGCCATCGCCTCCTGCGGCTCGCCATGGAGCCCGGGGGCGACGGGGAGCGGCGAGCCTCCGGGAGCCCCTCGGGCGCCCCGCAGGAGGCCTCCGGGGGCCAGGACTGCGCCGGACGGCCCGACGAGAACGAGGCCGGCACCGGGGCGGGGACCGAAAGACCCTCCGCGACATGACCATCGGCCGGGTGCTTCCGCGTTCGGCCAGTGGCAGGCTGGACGTTGGCAAGCGTCGGGCGGTGTGACGGTAGTCACCGAAAGAGTTTTCAGACCGGGGGATTTTACGCCTCCCCTACAACTGGTGAATTTAATATGTGCAATTGCACGGGGGCGAGGGGCTCGCGGGGACCGTTCCGTCCGGGGCTGTCCCACCGCGTCCGGGACGCTCACCCACACTCCCGCACAGACCCGCTCACAGACCCACGAAGGCCCCCGTCGACCCCTGAAGCCGACCGACCGCCCGGTTCTGGTTCCGGTCGCCCCCGAGGGCCGGAAGCGGCCGGGAGCGGCCCGGAGAGGCCGCCGAGGCCGCCGAGGCCGCCGAGGCCCGTCCAGGGCACAAAAAAGATCGCGCTGGACCCGGCGGAGTCCAGCGCGATCGATACGACGGCACCCGTAGGACACAGGTATGACGCCCGTTGGGGCAGGCGTCCGTCGAGTGGAGCTAGGGGTGGGCGGCTGGGGTTGGGGGACCTTGCAGCTGCCCGGATGGTGATGCTGTGCTGCTGTATTGCTGCGGGGCAGGGGTGTGTCAGGCCTCGCTGCGCTGCTGCGGAATACCCGCAAGCAGTGCGCGGACCTCGGCCTCGCGGTACCGGCGATGTCCACCGAGCGTGCGGATGGACGTGAGCTTGCCAGCCTTGGCCCAACGGGTGACCGTCTTCGGGTCCACGCGGAACATCGTGGCAACCTCAGCCGGGGTCAGCAGCGGCTCGGCATCAGGGGTGCGAGCGGTCATGAGCGGCCTCCTCGGGAGAACCGAACCTTCTCGGTTCTTTCCTCTAAATTCTGCACCTTGACCCGCGTTGCCCGAAATGGCGGACGCGGGCCGAGTCGGTTATAGGACGAACGGCTTGTCCTCGGCACTACAACTACACCATCCGTCCAGCCACGTCGGCCAAACCGATGGAATTGCCCTCCCAGGTGTTCATCAGCGACGGAAGCCGATGGACCATGCCATAGCGGACAGTCACGCACCGGTGACGATCAGTCACAGGAGCGATCAGGAGTCGTCAGACCCCCCATAGAGTGCAATGTCGAGCATCCTGCCCTTACTTGGACAGAAGGAGCCCTCCCCGGACTCCTTGTCCTATTTTGGCATGAGGAGTAGGGATAGACGCAAGGGCCCCGTTAGTGCTGTCCATCACGCTTGAGGCAAAGGCCCGGTTCAGGACGTAGGTCCTAGGCCCAGCGGCGTACGCTTCCGCCCCACACATCACACGCGCCACACAGGACGCAGGTTCACGGCCCGTCAACTGTTTGCCGAGCCCCTCTTCGTCTCCTCGCCGCCCTCCGTCGGGGCGACCCGGCTTCCCCCTCCTTCCGTACGCTCCGGCCTCGCGGCCCGTCCGCCGGCCCCTCGGCCGTCCTGGATGAAGGATGCCCCGGTTCCATCACCTTGATGCCACTGTGGGCCTTTTCACGTCAATTGGTGAACTGGAGGTCCCGGACCGCCCGCCAGCGCTCCGCGAGCCGCGCGTATGCCTCCCCCGCGCCCTCGCCGTCGCCGTCCCGCAGCGCGGCGAGCCCCTCCGCCACATCCGCCGCCGACCGGTCCCCGGCGAGCCGCTCCGCCGACAACGCGTGCACCAGGCCCCCGTAGTCCAGCTCGACCAGCGAGCGCGGATGGAACTCCTCCAGCCAGCGCCCCACGTCCACCAGGCCCTCGGTCAGCGGGCCCTCGGGAACGTGTCCGCGCAGCGTCCGCAGCGCCCGCGCGAGCCGGCGCCGGGCCTCGACCATCGGGGTGCGGTAGCGCAGCACGGGCCCCGGCCCCTCGCCGTCCGCCGCCGCGTACTCCCGCTCCTCGTCACGGAAGAGGACGAACCAGCGCACCGGGACCTGCCACACCGTCGTACGGATCCAGGGCCTCGCGTCCGGGTGGAGCCGCTGCCAGCGCTCGTGATCCGCCGCCGCCTGGCCGCGCACCACCGCGGGCAGCACGACGTCGAGCACGTTGGCCGGAAACATGCCCCCCAGTTCCTCCAGGGCCAGCCAGCCCCGCAACCTGGTCCGCCACGGGCAGACGCACACCACCCCGTCCAGCTCCGCCACGAACGCGTCACCGCTCTCCTGCGCGGGCACCCCGACCGGCGGCGTCGACGCCAAGTCGGCCAGCGAGCGACGCAGTTCGTCCTGGGCCGTCGGAAGGTCCTCGCGCCGCGCGTAGCGCGCCCAGTGACTCCGCTCGGGCTCGGCGAACGCGGCGAGCGGCTCGTAGATCCGGAGGTAGGACGTGTAAGGGACGAGCACCGAAGACACCACCGACATGCAGCGCATCGTGTCACGGCGGTACACCCCCAGGGGGTGATCCTCCGCACGGGTGCGGATCCGCGCCGCCGGAGGACTTACGCTCTTGCCCATCGGACCGGCCGTGCCGGTCGGTCCGGGGCCCTCCCCACCCCCAGGAGGGCCTCCGCCGCTTCGTACTTGGGAGTCACCACAGTGACCGATGTGACTAACGGCGTCCTGCACACCCTGTTCCACTCGGATCAGGGAGGTCACGAGCAAGTCGTGATCTGCCAGGACCGTGCCACCGGCCTCAAGGCCGTCATCGCCCTCCACTCCACCGCCCTGGGCCCGGCCCTCGGCGGCACCCGCTTCTACCCGTACGCCACCGAGGCGGACGCCGTCGCCGACGCGCTGAACCTGTCGCGCGGGATGTCGTACAAGAACGCCCTGGCCGGTCTCGACCACGGTGGCGGCAAGGCCGTCATCATCGGCGACCCCGAGAAGATCAAGAGCGAGGAACTCCTCCTCGCCTACGGCCGGTTCGTCGCCTCGCTCGGCGGCCGCTACGTGACCGCCTGCGACGTCGGCACCTACGTCGCCGACATGGACGTCGTCGCCCGGGAGTGCCGCTGGACCACCGGCCGCTCCCCCGAGAACGGCGGCGCGGGCGACTCCTCGGTGCTCACCGCGTTCGGTGTCTTCCAGGGCATGCGGGCCTCGGCCCAGCACCTGTGGGGCGACCCGACGCTGCGCGGCCGCAAGGTCGGCGTCGCCGGGGTCGGCAAGGTGGGCCACCACCTCGTCGAGCACCTGCTCTCCGACGGGGCCGAGGTCGTGATCACCGACGTCCGCGAGGAGTCGCTGCGCCGGATCACCGATCTGCACCCCGAGGTGACCGTGGTGGCGGACACCGAGGCGCTGATCCGCACCGAGGGCCTGGACGTCTACGCGCCGTGCGCGCTCGGCGGCGCGCTGAACGACGACACCGTGCCCGTGCTTACCGCGAAGGTGGTGTGCGGCGCGGCCAACAACCAGCTGGCGCACCCGGGCGTCGAGAAGGACCTGGCCGACCGGTCGGTTCTCTACGCGCCCGACTACGTGGTCAACGCCGGTGGCGTCATCCAGGTGGCCGACGAGCTGCACGGGTTCGACTTCGACCGGTGCAGGGCGAAGGCGACGAAGATCTTCGACACCACGCTGGAAATATTCGCACGTGCGAAGGCGGATGGGATTCCGCCGGCCGCGGCGGCCGACCGGCTCGCCGAACAGCGGATGGCGGAGGCGCGCGCCCACTGACCGGGCGCCCCTCAACCACCCCTACGGCCCGCCGGTCGGCGAGACAAGACTCACGCCGGTCGGCGGGTCGTACCTCCACAAGAGGTTAAAATCGCAGTTGACCAGGGAGGACGGGGCTCCTCGCTGGCCCTGTGCCGGGACCGGAATGCGGGCGGCGTACCGTATGGCCACGGAAGCAGGTACCGTTAAAGCTCTACGGGCACGGTCTCTCTGCCGAGAGTCCGTCCTGAAACATGAACGCGTGTCAAGACTCTGGGGCCGTCGAGCCCCGTCACCGAGGGGGTCGAGCCATGGGGCGCGGCCGGGCAAAGGCCAAGCAGACCAAGGTCGCCCGCCAGCTGAAGTACAGCAGCGGCGGGACTGACCTGTCGCGTCTGGCCAATGAGCTGGGCGCATCGCCTTCGAGTCAGCCACCGAACGCAGAGCCGTTCGAGGACGACGACGAGGAAGATGACCCGTACGCACAGTACGCGGATCGCTACAACCAGGATGATGACGAGGATCAGGACGATCAGTCCGGTCCGTCGTCACAGCGCCGCGGCGCTTGACCTCGCGCTGACACATCAACCCGGTCCGGGCCTGCCCCGGGCCGGGTTCTGTGTGTCCCGATCCGGCTTCCCCGCGTCGTGGTGCCGTGGTGCGCCGGGCGGGCCGCCGCCCCGCGCACCACGGCGTGACGGTGCCTAGCGGGCGTAGTCCCCGGTCAGCTCGGCGCCCGTGGTGTGCTCACCGCGGTCGGTGACCTCGCCGGCGACCCAGGAGTCGACCCCGCGGTCGGCCAGCGTCGTCAGCGCGGCGTCCACCGAGTCGGCCGGGACGATCGCGATCATGCCGACGCCCATGTTGAGCGTCTTCTCCAGCTCCAGCCGCTCGACCTGACCGGCCTTGCCGACCAGGTCGAAGACGGCGCCGGGCGTCCACGTGGAGCGGTCCACGGTGGCGTGCAGGCCGTCCGGGATCACCCGGGCCAGGTTGTTCGCCAGGCCGCCGCCGGTGACGTGGCTGAAGCCGTGCACCTCGGTCGTCCGGGTGAGGGCCAGGCAGTCCAGGGAGTAGATCCGGGTGGGCTCCAGGAGCTCCTCGCCGAGCGTGCGGCCGAACTCCTCGACCTCGCGGTCCAGGGACCAGCCGGCCCGGTCGAAGACCACGTGGCGGACGAGCGAGTACCCGTTGGAGTGAAGACCGGAGGACGCCATGGCGATGACCGCGTCACCCTTGCGGATACGGTCCGGGCCGAGCAGGCGGTCGGCCTCGACCACGCCCGTACCGGCTCCGGCGACGTCGAAGTCGTCCGGGCCGAGGAGACCCGGGTGCTCGGCCGTCTCGCCGCCGACCAGGGAGCAGCCCGCCAGGACACAGCCTTCGGCGATGCCCTTCACGATGGCCGCGACACGCTCGGGGTGCACCTTGCCGACGCAGATGTAGTCGGTCATGAACAGCGGCTCGGCGCCGCAGACGACGAGGTCGTCCACGACCATGCCGACCAGGTCGTGGCCGATGGTGTCGTACACGCCCATCTGCCGCGCCAGGTCCACCTTGGTGCCGACACCGTCGGTGGCGGAGGCGAGCAGCGGGCGCTCGTAGCGCTTGAGCGCGGAGGCGTCGAAGAGGCCGGCGAAACCGCCGAGGCCGCCGAGGCCCGCGACCTCCGGGCGCTGCGTCTTCTTCACCCATTCCTTCATCAGCTCGACGGCACGGTCACCGGCTTCGATGTCGACGCCGGCCGCCGCGTAGGAAGCACCTGTTGTCTCAGACATGGCCTGGGATCTTTCGTGTGGAGATACGGGGCTGGTGGGGGATGCGGCGCGTCCGGGTCAGGGACGGCGCAGCGCGTCGGCCGCGGCGGTCGCCGCCGGGCCCGCCGCCAGCTCGGTCTCCAGCAGCTGCTTGCCGAGCAGCTCCGGGTCCGGGAGCTCCATCGGGTACTCACCGTCGAAGCAGGCGCGGCAGAGGTTCGGCTTGTCGATCGTCGTCGCCTCGATCATCGCGTCGATCGAGATGTACGAGAGGGAGTCGGCGCCCATGGAGGTGCAGATCTCGTCGACGGTCATGCCGTTGGCGATCAGTTCGGCGCGGGTCGCGAAGTCGATCCCGAAGAAGCAGGGCCACTTCACCGGCGGCGAGGAGATCCGGATGTGGATCTCGGCGGCGCCCGCCTCGCGGAGCATCCGGACCAGGGCGCGCTGGGTGTTGCCGCGGACGATCGAGTCGTCGACGACCACCAGGCGCTTGCCCTTGATGACTTCCTTCAGCGGATTCAGCTTGAGCCGGATGCCGAGCTGGCGGATGGTCTGCGAGGGCTGGATGAAGGTCCGGCCGACGTAGGCGTTCTTCACCAGTCCGGCGCCGAACGGGATGCCGCTGGCCTCCGCGTACCCGATCGCGGCGGGGGTGCCGGATTCCGGGGTCGCTATGACGAGATCCGCCTCGACGGGGGCCTCGGCGGCCAGCCTGCGGCCCATCTCCACCCGGGAGAGGTAGACGTTGCGCCCGGCGATGTCGGTGTCGGGGCGGGCCAGGTAGACGTACTCGAAGACACAGCCCTTGGGCTTCGCTTCTGCGAAGCGCGAGGTGCGCAGGCCGTTCTCGTCGATGGCGACGAGCTCGCCCGGCTCGATCTCTCGTACGTAGCTGGCGCCGCAGATGTCGAGCGCGGCGGACTCGGAGGCGACGACCCAGCCGCGCTCCAGCCGGCCGAGCACCAGCGGGCGGATGCCCTGCGGGTCACGGGCGGCGTACAGCGTGTGCTCGTCCATGAAGACGAGGGAGAACGCGCCCTTGACGTCGGGGAGCACCTTGGCGGCGGCTTCCTCGATCGTGAGCGGCTTGTCGTTCTCGTCGCGCTGCCCGGCGAGCAGCGCGGTCACCAGGTCGGTGTCGTTGGTCGCGGCGACCTGGGTGGCGCGACCGTCCTTGCGCGGGAGGTCGGCGACCATCTCCGCGAGCTGGGCGGTGTTGACCAGGTTCCCGTTGTGACCGAGGGCGATCGAGCCGTGCGCGGTGGCACGGAACGTCGGCTGCGCGTTCTCCCACACCGAGGCGCCGGTGGTGGAGTAGCGGGCATGACCGACCGCGATATGGCCCTGGAGAGAACCCAGAGACGTTTCGTCGAAGACCTGCGAGACCAGTCCCATGTCCTTGAAGACCAGGATCTGGGACCCGTTGCTCACTGCGATGCCCGCGGATTCCTGTCCGCGGTGCTGCAGGGCATACAGTCCGAAATAGGTGAGCTTGGCGACCTCTTCACCCGGAGCCCAGACACCGAAGACGCCACAAGCGTCCTGGGGGCCTTTCTCTCCGGGGAGCAGGTCGTGGTTGAGTCGTCCATCACCACGGGGCACGGCACCGAGTGTAGGCGAGATCGACCACTGGTCCGAATTGGGGACCGGTGGGCAAACCGACGGCGGTCCCTGGGGAACGGGCTCGCCCGCCACCCGGGGCGGGTGATTCGCGGGACTTCGGCCGGTGACGTTGTGTGACTGCCGTGCGGGCGGGGCAGGTCCCGCGAGGCGAGTGCGGGGCTCACTTCCGGGCCGGGAGCCCGGTTACCGACAGGTAGGGGCCGTCGCCTGATTCGCTCGGGGCGTGCTGTGTTTCACGTGAAACGTCCGATTGTTCATGATCATCATACGACAGGGTCGCGGTGCTCCTGGAGTCACCCAGGCCCTGTCGCAG
Organism: Streptomyces sp. McG3; assembly: GCF_018619185.1. Taxonomy (GTDB): domain Bacteria; phylum Actinomycetota; class Actinomycetes; order Streptomycetales; family Streptomycetaceae; genus Streptomyces. The sequence goes on from NZ_JAAXYC010000248.1 coordinate 12,375, forward strand.
TTCACCGCG
>NZ_JAAXYC010000249.1 GCF_018619185.1 Streptomyces sp. McG3
CACCCGCACTCCCGTGAGGAGCCCCTCCCCCCATGATCACGTCCCGATTCCGACGTCCGGCCCGCGCCCGGGGCCGTACCACCGCTCGCCTCGCCGTCGCCGCGCTCCTGGCCGCCGCGGCGGCAGCCCTTCCGGTGCCCGCCGCGCAGGCCGCCGGCAGCGTGGTGAAGGTGACCGGCTCCCAGGGCGCCTGGCAGCTGACCGTGAACGGTGCCCCGTACACCGTGAAGGGCCTGACCTGGGGTCCGTCCGTCGCGGACGCCGGGCAGTACATGCCCGACGTGAAGTCGATGGGCGTCAACACGATCCGTACGTGGGGCACCGACGCCACCACGAAGCCCCTGCTGGACACCGCGGCGGCGAACGGCATCAAGGTGATCGCCGGGTTCTGGCTGCAACCGGGCGGCGGTCCCGGCAGCGGCGGCTGTGTGAACTACCTGACGGACACCGCGTACAAGAACGACATGCTCGCCGAGTTCCCGAAGTGGGTGGAGACCTACAAGGACCATGAGGGCGTCCTCATGTGGAACGTCGGCAACGAGTCGGTGCTCGGTCTGCAGAACTGCTACAGCGGCACCGAGCTGGAGCAGCAGCGCGACGCCTACACCACGTTCGTCAACGAGGTCGCCAAGAAGATCCACGCGGTCGACCCCGACCACCCGGTCACCTCGACCGACGCGTGGACCGGGGCCTGGCCGTACTACAAGAAGAACGCGCCCGACCTCGACCTGTACGCCGTGAACTCCTACGACGCCGTATGCGACATCAAGGACACCTGGGAGAGCGGCGGCTACGACAAGCCCTACATCGTCACCGAGGGCGGGCCCGCCGGTGAGTGGGAGGTGCCGGACGACGCCAACGGCGTACCGGACGAGCCCAGCGACGTGGCGAAGGCGGAGGGCTACCAGCGGGCCTGGGACTGCGTCGAAGGGCACGAGGGGGTGTCGCTCGGCGCCACGCTGTTCCACTACGGGACCGAGTACGACTTCGGCGGCGTCTGGTTCAACCTGCTCCCCGCGGGCCAGAAGCGGCTTTCCTACTACGCGGTGAAGGAGGCGTTCGGCGCGGACACCTCCGGCGACAACACCCCGCCGGTCATCAGCGGTATGACCGTCGACAACGCCTCCGCCGTCCAGGCGGGCAAGCCGTTCACGTTCCAGGCGTCCGTCTCCGACCCGGACGGTGACCCGCTCACCCATCAGGTGCTGGTCAACTCCAAGTACATCGACAACGGAGGCCAGTTGACGGAAGCGGCCTTCACCGACCGGGGTGACGGCACGTTCGAGGTCACCGCACCGGACAGGCTCGGCGTCTGGAAGGTCTACCTCAAGTCGACCGACGGCAAGGGCAACGTCGGCATCGAGACGAAGTCCTTCAAGGTGGTGCCGCCCCAGGTCGACGGGGTGAACCTGGCCTCCGGGAAGCCCACCGAGGCCTCGTCCTTCCAGCCGGACAGCGTCGGCTGCCCCTGCCCGGCGACCAACGCCGTGGACGGTTCCTTCGACACCCGCTGGGCCAGCGACTGGGCCGACCAGCAGTGGATCCAGGTCGACCTGGGCGCGACCACCTCCTTCGACCACGTCCAGCTGGCCTGGGAGGCGGCCTACGCCAAGGCGTACACGGTCCAGACCTCGGACAACGGGCAGGACTGGAACACCGTCCACACCCAGACGGCGGGCAACGGCGGCATCGATGACATCGAGGTCGCGGGCAACGCCCGCTACGTCCGCGTGAGCACCTCCGAGCGCGGCACCCCGTGGGGCTACTCGCTCTATGAGTTCGGCGTCTACCGGAGCTGATCCGGCGGGGCGAAGAGGCCCTCCGCGCCGTCCCATCCCCGCTGTCGGCGCGGAGGCAGCCCGCGGCGGTCACGGACATCCGTGACCGCCGCGGGCTCGTCGCGTACGCGCCCCGTCGGCACGTCGCGGGGGGTAGCGTGCTCGGCATGGACCTTCGTACCACCGTTGAGCGCGCTCAACGCCTCAAGCAACTGCACGCCGAGCACAGGCCCCTCGTGCTGCCGACCGTCTGGGACGTCTGGTCGGCGCGGACAGCGGCCGACGCCGGGTTCCCCGCGCTGACGGTCGGCAGCCATCCGCTCGCCGATTCACGGGGGGCCGCGGACCAGGAGGGGCAGACCTTCGAGGAGGTGCTCGCCGCCGTCGGGCCGATCATCGCGGCGGTCGACGTCCCCGTCTCCGTGGACCTGGAGGCCGGCTACGGGCAGCAGCCCGCGGATCTCGTCGCCGGTCTCATCGAGGTCGGCGGCGCCGGCCTCAACATCGAGGACACCGTCCACTCGGAGGGCGGACGCGTACGGAGCACGCAGGAGCACGCGGCCTACGTCGCCGGCCTGCGCGCGGCGGCCGACGAGGCGGGAGTCCCGGTCTGGATCAACGGGCGCACCGACCTGTTCCTGCACGCGGAGGACGCCGCCGCGGTTCTCGACGAGGCGATCGAGCGACTGCGGGCCCTGGAGCGGGCGGGCGCCGACAGCGTCTACCCGGTGCGCATCCAGGACAACGACGAACTGCTCGCGGCGGTGACGGCCGCCGTCTCCGTACCGGTGAACTCCACGGCGCATCCGGTCAAGCACGATCTTGAGCGGTTCCGCCGCCTCGGCGTCGGCCGGATCACCTACGGCCCGCTGCTGCAATTCGCGATGACGGACGCGATGAAGGACATGCTCGGGCCGTGGACCCCTTAGACGGCAGGTCTCGACGGGATCCTGTGGAAGCTGTCCACGGGTGCGGCCCGGCGGGACCTGCCGGAACGGTATATCCGGTCGGCGAACCGGTGGTCGACCGACCACCGGTTCGCCGGCCGACTCCTCGACCGGAAGTCATCGAGCCCGGCTGCGTCCGGACGGGCCGGGTGAACGCACGCCCGTGTGTCAAGAACGCGCGTCTGGGCTGCTGAACTGCGGCCCCCTGCGAGCAGTGGGCCGCGCGCCGGGCCGCAACGACGCGGTTCTCGCCTCACCGATCTGAAGGAGAACCGCTGTCCCCAGGCGGCGACCGGGTTACGTTGCCAGGTGAGTTGGCGGGTACGAGGAGGGGCGGACGTGGAGAGCGGATTGCGGTGGATATCGACGGTGTACGAATTGGGTTACACCTTCACCCTGTGCGAAGGCATCGGGCCGCGGGATCTGCTGGTGCGGATGGGCGCGAAGCCGCATCACCTCCACGAGTTGTCCGATGACGCGGTGGCCGAGCTCCAGATGCGGCCGGAGGACGGTCATCTGAGTGACTTGGACTTTCTCGACTGGGAGGACGAGGGCCTGGTGTCGCGTCTGACGGAGGCCGGATTCCTCTCGCATCCGGGGGTACTGGTTCGCGCCGGCGCGGTTCCCGGCTGGGCTTATGCGGTCGAGAGCATCACCAGCCGTGCCCCTGCCCACCTGACGGCGCTGTCGCACGGCACGCGCGCGTACACCGTCTTCCGTGGTGTGAACGGTGAACACCAGGTCGGTTACGCCGTCGACGGCCGGATACTGGCCCACTACGAGCACGGCGTGCGCCATTCGGCAGGCACCGACGAGCAAGGGGTGCCGGGGTTCGCATACCCCGGCGAGGAACGTCCCGACGCTGCCTTTCTCCGCTTCCTCGAAAGTGAGCACGGAGTCCATGTCTCCTGGGAGGACTTCCAGGCTCCGCTTCCCACTGCCGCCTTCGCGTAGGCCGTACGGCCGGCGGGGCGGGGAGGCGACCGATGACCCGATGGACCGTGCTCCGCAGAGCAGAGCAGAGCAGAGCAGTGCGGTCGCCGGGAGCCCCGTGAAGTCGCTCCGCGCGGGCTTGTCGAACGCGACGGTCTCACCGTCGAGCACCGCGGTGCGCCTTTCGGCCGACCGGTCGGAGACCGTCCGATCCTCGTCGGCACGTGCCGCGGCAAGCTCCTTGCGGGACTGGTCGTGGGTCGGCCGGCGGCCGGCTGGTCCCTTCCGTGCTGGATTTCAGCTGCTGAGGTCGAAAACGCCCCACGCGGTGGACGGTTCGGCCTGGACGTAGATCCTGCTGCCTCGGCCGACTACCCGTCGGCGGCCGGCGAAGGAGCCTTCGGTCAGGGTGAGCAGGCCGACGTCCGTCTGCTCGACGGATGTTTCGGTGAGTTCGCCGTGGACGAGTCGGTCCTGCTCCTCGCCGTAGCCACCGTAGAAGGCCACCCGACCACCGTGGACGGCCACTGCCCTGGCGCCTCTTACGCGGTTCTCCCACACCCTCACGGGCCGATCGGTGCGGTCGGGGCGTATCCCGACGAGCGGGAAGTCCGTGTACGGGCACGCCCAGGCGGCGGCGCCCGTCACGTTCAGGGCGTAGCAGTCGAGGAGACCGGGGATGTTGGCGTCGTCCGACGTCCAGGTGGGCAGGCCCGTGGCGCTCCAGCGGCGGATTCCGGCCGGGTTCTCGTCGAAGTGCCCGACCCAGAGCCGGCCGGCCTCGTCCACGAGCAGGTGCTCCATGGCGTCCCCGACGGAGAAGGACGAGGTCTCGCTGCCGAGCGCGTCGAAGACCTGGACCTGGTCGAAGTCCTCGTAGCGGCGGGCGCGAGACGCGGCGGTACGGCGCCCGGTCACCACGCATCTGTGACACGGCGACGCAGTGGTCGAGCCGGCCTGTTGGCCACGTGCGCGCGCCACGGGCCCCATGCGTTCGGCGCGGGGATCGACCAGTAGCACTCGTCCGGCCGCGGCGAGGAGTTCGCCGCGGCCGGAGGGGCCGGCCGGAGCCGGTGGAGGAGGGTCAGACGGCCGCCCGGCCGCGCCGCTCCGCGTGCTTGCGGACCAGCTCCGCGTACCGGCGGCCGCTGCTCTTGACCGTACGGCGCTGGGTCGCGTAGTCCACGTGGACCAGACCGAACCGTTTGTCGTAGCCGTAGGCCCACTCGAAGTTGTCCATCAGCGACCAGGCGAAGTACCCGGCCAGCGGGGCTCCCTTGTCGACCGCGCGGGCGCAGGCGGCGAGGTGCTCCTCCAAGTACCGGACGCGCTCCGGGTCGTGGACCGAGCCGTCCGCCGCGACGACGTCCTCGTACGCCGAGCCGTTCTCCGTGACGTAGATCCGCTGGACGCCGTACTCCTCGGTCAGGCGCAGCAGAAGCTGCTCCAGGCCCTCCGCGTGGACCTCCCAGTCCATGTGGGTGAGCCGGGCGCCGGGGACCGAGACCTGCTTCGCTCGCGGTGCGATCCCGTCCGGGTCGGCGGTGACGATCTGCCGGAAGTAGTAATTCAGCCCCATCCAGTCCAGCGGTGCGGCGATCGTCTCCAGGTCGCCGGGGCGCACCGGGAGCTCGACGCCGTACTCCTCGACCATGTCCTGCGGGTAGCCGCGCCCCAGGATCGGGTCCAGCCACCAGCGGTTGATGTGGCCGTCGGCGCGGCGGGCGGCGGCCACGTCGGCCTCGCTCGCGCTTGCCGGCTCGATCGGGCTGAGGTTGTTGACGATGCCGACCCGGGCGTCCGATGAGGCCGCCCGGATCGCCCGCACGGCCAGGCCGTGGCCCAGGTGCAGGTGGTAGGAGGCCCGCACGGCGGCGGTCAGGTCGGTGAGCCCCGGCGCCATCCGGCCCTCCAGGTGGCCGATCCAGGCCGAGCACAGCGGCTCGTTCAGCGTCGCCCAGTCCTTGACGCGGTCGCCGAGGCGCTCCACCACGTGGGAGGCGTACGCCGCGAAGTGCTCCGAGGTCTCCCGTACGGTCCAGCCGCCCCGGTCCTGGAGCGCCTGCGGCAGGTCCCAGTGGTAGAGGGTGGCGAACGGGGTGACGCCGGCCTCCAGGAGGCCGTCCACGAGCCGGTCGTAGAAGTCCAGACCCGCCTTGTTGACCGGACCGTCGCCGCCGGGCACGACGCGCGGCCAGGCGACCGAGAAGCGGTAGGCGTCCGCGCCGAGCCGCTTGATCAGGCCGATGTCCTCGGGGACCCGGTGGTAGTGGTCGCAGGCCACGTCGCCCGTGTCGCCGTTGTCGATCGTGCCGGGGGTGTGCGAGAACGTGTCCCAGATCGAGGGGGAGCGGCCGTCCTCGGCCACGGCTCCCTCGATCTGGTACGCGGCGGTGGCGACGCCCCAGGTGAAGTCCGCCGGGAAGGCGTTGAGGTCGGACACGTGCTGCCTTTCGGTCGGGGGCGACGGACGGCTCTCGCCGGTGGTGGGGGTCACTTCACGGCTCCCGCGGTGAGACCGGCGACCAGGTAGCGCTGGAGGAGCAGGAACCCGGCGACGATCGGGACGCTGACGACGAGGGACGCGGCCATGACCTGGTTCCAGTACACGTCGTTCTGCGTGGCGTAGCCCTGGAGGCCGACGGAGAGGGTCCGGGTGGCGTCGTTCGTCATGACGGAGGCGAAGAGGACCTCGCCCCAGGCCGTCATGAAGGAGTACACCGACACCGCCACGATTCCCGGGACGGCGGCCGGCACGACGACCTGGAAGAGGGCGCGGACGGGTCCGCAGCCGTCGACCAGGGCCGCTTCGTCGAGGTCCCGGGGGATGGAGTCGAAGTACCCGATCAGCATCCAGATGGAGAACGGCAGCGAGAACGTCAGGTACGTGAGGATGAGCCCGCCGCGCGAGCCGTACAGCGCGACGCCGGTGCTGTTGCCGATGTTGACGAAGATGAGGAACAGCGGGAGCAGGAAGAGAATCCCCGGGAACATCTGCGTGGACAGCACCGTGACGGTGAAGACCCGCTTGCCCCGGAACCGGTAGCGGCTCACCGCGTAGGCGGAGAACACCGCGATGGTCACCGACAGCACCGTCGCCGAGCCCGCCACGATCAGCGAGTTGACGAAGTACTTGGCGAGCGGAACGGTCTCCCAGATGTCGAAGTACGGCTGGATCGTCAGCGTGGACGGGATCCACTGGAACTTCCCCGACACGTCCTGGAGCGGCTTCAGCGAACTGCTGACCATCACGTAGACGGGCAGCAGGACGAAGCCGGCGAGCAGGGTCAGGACGATGCGGCGGGTCCAGAGGAAGGACTGCGGCGCGGCCATCGGCGAGCGGGCCCGCGACCGGGTGCTGCGGGTCGGCCGCGTGAGGCTAGACATCGGCGCCCTTCCTTCCGCGCGAGGTGAGGAACAGGTAGACGGCCGTCACGACCAGCAGGAAGAGCAGCAGCAGGACCGACATCGCGGATCCGGTGCCGAAGTTCCAGGTGACGAACGACGACTGGTAGATGTGGATCGAGATCAGGTCCGCGCTCTCCGGTGCCGATTTCCCGAACAGGACGTACGGGGTGTTGAAGTCGTTGAACGTCCACAGGAAGAGCACGAGGACCAGGACCTGGTTGACCGGGCGCAGCGAGGGCAGCGTGATCCGGCGGATCTGCTGCCAGATGCCGGCGCCGTCGATCGAGGCGGCCTCGTACAGCTCGCGCGGGATGTTCTGGAGCCCGGCCATCAGCATGAGGAAGGCGAACGGCCAGCCCTTCCACACCGAGACGATGATCAGGGTGTAGATGCTGTTGTCGCCGATGAGCCAGAAGGACGGCTCGTCGGTGATGCCGAGCTGGTCGTGCAGGACGTGGTTGATCAGCCCGTTGTCCCGCTGGAACATGAACGCCCAGGTGATGACGGCCGCGTAGACCGGCAGGGCGTACGGGACGAGGAAGATCGCCCGCAGGATGCCCCGGCCCCGGAAGGTCTCCTGGAGGAGGATCGCCGCCGCGGTGCCGAACAGCCAGGCGAACCCGACCGAGAAGAACGTGAAGACGCAGGTGACGAGGAACGAGTGGAGCAGGGCCTCACCGATCGGCGCGTCGAAGTCGACGGCGATGCTGTAGTTGTCGAGGCCCGTCCAGGGCGCCGCGCCCCAGTTGTTGATGAAGAACTGTGTGAGCTGCCGGAAGCTCATCACGATCCCGATGACCATCGGGATGATGTGGATGAGGAGTTCGAGCAGGACGGCGGGCAGGAGCAGGAGGTAGGGCAGTCCGCCTTGGCGGATCCGGTCGGGGATGCGCGGCAGTCTCCTGCGCGCACCCCCGGTGCCCCGGCTCGTACCCTTGCCGGTCGACTTGTCGACCTCGGGGTCCGTGGTGACGGTGGCGGTCATGGATCAGGGCCTCACTGCTGCATCGTCTGCTGGGCCTTTTCCAGGCGCGCCTTGACGGATTCCTCGGTCACGGGGCGTCCGGCCGCGGCGTCCGCCCAGAGTTCCTTGACGGCCGTACCCACGGCCGTCTCGAACTGCGACTCGTTCGGGACCTGGGGGAGCGGGGCGGCGCTGGTGGCGAGGGTGTCGCGCAGGACCTTGAGGTCGGGGGCCCCGAACGCGGCATCGGCCTGTGCGGCCTTGACCGGCGGGATCGAGCCGTAGGTCTTGTTGAGCAGCTTCTGCTCGGCGTCGCTCGTCATGAACTTCACGAACTTCTTCGCGCCGTCGATGTTCTTCGTGTTCTTGAAGACGGCCATGTTGATGCCCGCCACCATGGAGTTGGTCTGCTCGCCCGCACCCGGTACGCCCGAGGGGACCGGCACCGGGGCCGCGCCCCAGTCCTCGGGCTTCATGCCCTGGGCGGCGAACGTGGAGGCCGCGGCCTGCCACAGCACCATGGCCGTCTTGCCCTTGGCGAAGTCGGTGAGCGACTGGTTCTGGGCGTACTCCGCGTTGCCCGGGGCGATGATCTTGTCCTTGGCCATGAAGTCGATGTACTGCTTCACCGCCGCGACCGCACCGTCGGAGGTGAAGGTCGCCTTGCCGTCCTTGTCGAAGAAGTCGGCGCCGTGCTGCTGGCCCAGGACGAAGGTCTGGTGGATGTTGTTGGAGAGGTTGCCGCCCTCGGCTCCCAGCCCCCACTTGCCGTCCTTGGATATCTTCTTGCCGGCCGCGACCAGCTCGTCCCAGGTGGCCGGGGGCTTCTCGACGCCCGCCTCGGCGAACATCTTCTTGTTGTAGTAAAGGGCGTACGCCAGCGAGTACAGCGGCACCGCGGCGGGCGGCTCGCCCTCCTTGCCGGCCGAGGCGACCGCCGAGTCGACGAAGCGGTCCCGGCCGCCGATCGCCTCGAAGTTCTTCTCGTCCCACGGCAGGAGCGCGCCGGTCGCCTGGAGCGAGGCCGACCAGGTGTTGCCGATGTTCAGCACGTCCGGGCCCTGGCCGGAGCTGGTGGCGGCGAGGATCCGGTTCAGCAGGTCGGCCCACGGCACGACCTCCAGCTTCACCTTGATCCCGGTCTCCTTCTCGAACTTCTTCAGCTCGGGAGTGAGGATCTCCTTGTCGGCCTCGATGCTGGGGCCCTGGTTGGACGCCCAGTAGGTGAGGGTCTTCGGCGACTCGTTGCTGCCGCCCGAGGTGGTCCCGCCGCCACAGCCGCTGGCGGCTACGGCGATGGCGAGGGCGAGGGTGACAGTGCTTGCGGCTCTGAGGTGACGCATGTGAGGTGGCCCCTTTCCGGGGATGGCTGCGTTCGGGAACCGAACGGCCTCCATGACTTAATTTATGCCGTGATTTAAGAGGTGAGAGAAGGTCGCGTCAAGGCCTGGGACCGGGGTATGTTCCTGGACGGGAAGGAGCAACATGGCCGAGCGCAACAGACGGACCGTGCGTGACCTGCGAAGGGGCAATCGGGCGAGGGTATTGCAACGGTTGTATTTCGACGGCCCGCTGAGCCGCCAGGAGCTCGGACCGGTCACGGGGCTGAGTTCAGGTTCCATCAGCAACGTCGTTGCGGAACTCTCCGCCGAGGGGCTCCTGGAGGAGGCCGGCGTCGTCGACTCGGACGGCGGCCGCCCCCGTACGCTGCTGCGCGTCGCCCCGGAGGGCGGGCTGCTCGTCGGCATCGACATCGGCGAGACCCGCGTCCGCGTCGAGCTGTTCGACCTCTCCCTGACCGAACTGGCCCGCACCGAAAGGCTGCTGGCCCAGCACGGCTACGACGTCGACCGCATCGTCGCCCACGTCCGCACCGGTGTCGCGGACGTGCTGCGCGACGCGGGCGCCGACCCGCGCCGGCTGCTCGGCATCGGCATAGGGGTCCCCGGCATCATCGAGCGCGACGGACCCGAGGGGCCCGACGGCTCCCGGAGCGCGGTGGTCCACGGCCAGACCATAGGCTGGCGCGCGGTCCCCTTCGAGCAGTTGCTGCGCGAGGCCGTCGACGTGCCGCCCGAGGTGCCGCTGTTCATCGACAACGGCGCCAAGACGCTCGGCCAGGCCGAGATGTGGTTCGGCGGCGGCCGGGGCGCGGGCGCCGCCGCCATCGCCCTCATCGGCTCGGGCGTGGGCGCCTGCGTCGACCACGGCGACATCCTCGACGAGGACCGCATGAGCCTCGCCCTCGAATGGGGCCACACCACCGTCCAGCTGCGCGGCCGCCGGTGCCGCTGCGGCTCCATCGGCTGCCTGGAGGCGTACGCGGGCGCGGAGGCCCTGCGCGAGCGCTGGCGCGAGGCGGGCGGCCCGCTGCCCGAGGACGCCGACGACGAGACGGCGCTGGCGGCCCTGCTCGCCGCCGCCTATCCGGCACGTCGGGGCGTCCTCCCGGACCCGGTGGCCCTCGCGCTGCTCGACGAGACGGCCGAATGCCTCGGCGCGGCCCTCGCCGACCTGATCAACCTCTTCCTGCCCGAGCGGATCCTGATCGGCGGCTGGGCGGGCCTGCTCATCGGCCCCCGCCTGCTGCCCGAGATCCGCCGGTACGCGAACGAGTACGCCCTGCGCCACGCGGCGGCCCGCACCACCATCGAGATGGGCCGCCTCGGCCCGGACGCGGTCACCGTGGGCGCGGCGACGCTCCCGCTCGCCGACTTCCTCACCCGGGGCGGCAGCCGCCCCGGGCCGGGCGACCCCGGCGCGCCGCCCCGTACGGCCGTCCAGGCGGTCCGGGAACGTCACCGCACCCCGGTGGACTGAGCGGGGGATGCCCGCGTGAGGCGTCCGCCGCCCGCGTACCGGCCAAGGCGCCGCCCGGCACACGGGCGGCGTCGCTGCCGCGCCTCGGCGGGCCGTGTCCTACGCGGGGCCGGGGCTCCCGGCGGCGCCGCCGGAGGTGATCCAGCGCGGGTCCACCATGCCCGGCCACGCGCCCTGGGCGTCGGCCAGCGGGTGCTCCGGGGGAAGCCGCGCGAACCGGCAGGCGAACCGCATCCCCGCGTCTCACCCGTCGCCGCGGTCCCGGTGCTCCCACGCCGCCGGCCCGTCCGACGGGGCGGCGAGCAGGAGGAAGGTGATCAGCCGGGGCTGCCCGGTCCCGGGGTGGGGCCGCTCGTCCACCGCGATCCGCCGGACGACGCGGGCCCGGTCAGCCCGGTCTCCTCGGCGACCTCACGCAGGACGGCCCGCTCCGGATCCTCGCCCGGCGCGACGCCGCCCGCAGGAACCTGGGTGCCGGCCTCGGGAAGGCCCGCATGGTCGAACACCAGCAGGGCGGGGGAGGGGTGACGCCGGATCACCTGGGCGGCGACCCGGAGGCGGGGCCCGGTCGGGGGTGAGGTCATGGGGGCATCCTCGCCCATGTCCGCGCACCCCGCTCACCGTGCCCGGGGCCGCACCCGTCAGGCCGAGCCCCGCACCACCAGCTCCGGTTCGAAGATCACGGAGGTCACCGGACCGTCCGGCCGGGCCAGCCGGTCCAGCAGGAGGCGCGTCATCTCGGCGGCCATGCCCTCCACCGGCTGGCGGACCGTGGTCAGCGGCGGGCGGCAGGCCAGGGCCGCGCTGCTGTCGTCGAAGCCCACCACCGCCACGTCCCCCGGAATCGAGCGGCCGTGCTCCCGCAGGACGTGGCAGGCCCCCAGGGCCATCAGGTCGTTGGCGGCGAAGACCCCGTCCAGGTCCGGATGTTCCGCCAGCAGCCGCTCCATCGCCGTCTCGCCGCTCTCCTGGGTGAACCGGCCCTCGACGACGGGGATGTACGGGTGTCCGTGGCGTGCCATGGTGTCCCGGAAACCCGTCAGGCGGGCGTGGCCCGCCGGCACGTCCAGTGGGCCGCTGATCGTCGCGATCCGGCGGCAGCCCCGGTCCAGGAGGTGTTCGGCCGCCAGCCGCGCGCCGTCCTGGTGCGCGAGGTCGACATAGCTGACCGGGACCGGCCGCGCCGGGCGTGCGTACAGGACAGCCGCCAGGCCGGCGTCCGCGATCAGCCCGGGCAGCGGATCCTCGGCGTGCGTCGAGACGACCAGGGCCCCGTCCGCGCTGCCCTGTCTCAGGTACGCCACCACCTCCTCGCGGGCCCGTGAGCTCTCCGCGAACATCAGCACCGGGTGCATCCCGCGCGGACGCAGGTAGTCGACCACGCCCGTCACCACCCGGCCGAAGAACGGGTCGGCGAACACCTGCGCGGTGAACGAGCCCGAACTCCCGCCGCTGTCCTCGTCCTTCCCGGCGGCCCGGCCCCCGGCCCGGGCTCCGGACC
>NZ_JAAXYC010000024.1 GCF_018619185.1 Streptomyces sp. McG3
CGGCACAGGCGGCCCTCGGGGTCGGCGTGATCGTCGAGGACGGCCGGGGACGCGTACTGCTGGGCCGGCACCACAGCGGTACGTGGGAGCTGCCGGGCGGGAAGGTCGACGCGACGCACGAGTCGATCGCCGCGGCGGCCGCCCGGGAGCTGCGCGAGGAGACGGGTCTGGTGGTCGACGAGGCGGCCGTGGACGTCGTCGCGATGGTCCACGACGTGATCGGCGGGATCAACCGCGTCAGCATGGCGGCCGTCGTGCGGCTCGCCTCCGGTGTCCCCGAGGTGACCGAGCCGCACCTGATCAGCGCCTGGCGGTGGACCGCGCCCGAGGAACTGCCGGCCCCGCTGTTCGATCCGTCGGCACAGATCCTCGCGGCCTGGCGACCGGATCTGGGCATCACCCACCCGCCCGCGCATGTGCTGCGGATCGCCCGGGACGAGAACCGCGCCTGACGCACCGCTCTCTCCGCTCGCGCGCTGCCCTGCTCCACAGATGCGGACCAATCGGCCCCAATGTATGAATAAGGGACCATCCGTGCGACAGGGAGTAGGCCCATGGACGATTACCCGCTCCTGGAAGTCTTTCTGACCATGCTGTACCTGTTCCTCTGGGTCATGTGGTTCTTCCTGCTGTTCAAGGTCGTCACCGACCTCTTCCGGGACCACTCGCTGAACGGCTGGGCCAAGGCGGGCTGGCTGGTCCTCGTCATCCTGCTGCCGTACCTGGGCGTACTGATCTACCTGATCGTCCGCGGTCGCAGCATGCACGAACGCGACGAGAAGCTGGCCAAGGACTCGGAGGCGGCGTTCCGCAACTACGTGCGCGAAGCGGCCACGAGCCAGGGCGGATCCGGCGGCAGCGACCATGTGAAGGATCTGGCGAAGCTCGCCGAACTCAAGGACAAGGGCGCGCTCAACCCCGAGGAGTACGAGCGGGCGAAGGCGAAGCTGCTCGCCTGACGCAGGGCTCCGGCCCTGGCACGAGGCCGAGGGCCGGAGCCCCGTTCGCGTGTTCTTCCACGTGTTCTATCGTGGGGTGACCTTCCAGGAGGAGCAGGCGTACATGAGGCGAGCGACGACCCCCGCGGCGGCCACCGTCGCGCAGCGCGGTCTGCTCGCGCTCCTGGTGGCCGCGGTCGGCCTGCTCTGCCTGCTCGGCCGGTCCTCCTCGCCGCAGGACGTGCCCCCTTCCGGCTCGATCTCGGTATCGCAGGCGGCCTCGGCTGCCGCCGTGCAGCCCTCGGCCGACGAGGGATCCACTCCGTGCGACAGGAAAACGGCGGTCGCCGAGAGCGTCGCGCCGCGCTCCGACGCCGCTGCTGGGGCCCTCCCGGCGGCCGGTTCGCCGCAGTGGACGGACGGCCCCGTACCGGCGGCCGGTACGGGTGCCTCGTTCTGCCGCGGCGGCCCCGCGCCACCTCATCCCGTCACCGCCTTCTCCGTTCTCCGGATGTAGGCCGGCCCTCGCGGTCGCGTCCTCGATCTCTTCCTTGATCTCTTCCATCCGGAAACGGAGATTTCCTCATGTCCTCTTCCCGGCGCTCCTTCAGCCGGGCGGGCGAGGCGCTGCGCGCGTGGCAGGCCGGGCAGTGGCTGGTGGCGGGGCTCGGCGCCCTGGCCACGGCCGTCGCCGTCGGCGTACCCACCGATGTGGTGCCCACCCCCCTGTTCGGCCGCTCGGTCCCCGTGCAGTGGTGGAACTATCCCGCCCTCGCCCTCACCGCCGTCCTGGCCGGACTCGTGCTGAGCACGTACGTCCGCCCGTCGGCCGCATCTCCGGCCGCATCGCCGTCCGCGCAACCTCCCGGGACCGTCCGGGACGGCCGTATGGGGGCTCTCGGCGGGGTGCTGTCGTTCTTCGCCGTGGGCTGCCCCGTGTGCAACAAGCTCGTGCTCGTCCTCCTCGGGTCGTCCGGAGCGCTGAGCTACTGGGCTCCCCTGCAGCCGCTGTTCGCGGTCGCGTCCGTCGCGCTGCTCGCGGAAGCGGCGCTGCGGCGCCTCTCCACCCAGCGGCTGTGCCCGGTCGTGCGCGCTCCGGAGGCCGGCGTTCCGGGCGGCTGACCGGGCGGGCCGCAGGGGCACGGTCGCCCCTGCGGCCCACGCGACCGTGTACGCCGGCGGACAGCCCGCGACCGCCCCCGGCATCACCGGGGACGAGACGGACACCACGAGGATCACCTACGTGACCGCCTCGGGCACCGACCGGGTCTTCGCCGCGACACGGGCGGCGGGCGGGGCCCGGACCGCGCGGTCCGCCGCGCCGGTGCGTGAGCGCGGACCGGCGCGCGGTGCGACGTGACTCGGCCTGCCGGACACCGCGCGGAACTCCCTCTACTACGCATTCCGTTGGGGAGCGATGCCGACGTCGGTCCCCGGATGGGCTCAGGGCCGGTTCGGGACGACAGGATCTGAGACTACGACCCCTTGGCCCATGACCTCGACGAGTTCCACCGGCCGCTCGGTTACGAACCGACGCCCCCCTCCCGACCCGGCGCGGACGCTACCCGAACGCCGGTGGCAGCACCTGATGCGATGGGGCCCGCTTCAGACTCGCCAGGTGGGTGTCGACCACCCGTACGGCCCAGTCCGTGCCCTCGCCCTGCCGGATCATGTGCAGAGCAAGCCCGTCCACCATCGCGTGCAGGCGCTCCGTCTCGACCCGGACGTCCTCCGGGCCCACCCCCAGGACGCGTACCACCCGTTCGCAGAGGTCCCTCACGGCTTGGTGCGCCCTGCGGTGCGTCGCACGCAGGTCGCCGTCCGCCATCGCCGCCGTGCCGAGGACCACGGTGATCTCCATCTCCAAGCGCCGGGGCTCATCGAGGGGCAGTAGTTCCAGCAGTACAGCCCGCGCCCAATCGGCGCCCGGCGCAATGGCGGCGACCCGGTCGGCCAGGCGCTCGACCACCATGTCGTACGCCCTGATCCGCAAGCTGGCCTGCGTCGGGAAGGTGTAGCGCAGCGAGCTCGGCGGCAGCCCCGCCTCGGCAGCGACCTTGCGCACCGACAGCGCCGGGATGCCCTCACGCACCAGAACTCTCCACGCCGCTTCCGCAACCCGGCGGTTGCGTTCATCGGTGTCGATCACACGAGGCATGACGCCATTGTCGCACGACTGTGCGACTACGTGCTACCGTAGTTTTTGGCACAGTCGTACGAAAACATGGAGAGGAACTGCACATGGCGTGGATCGTCTTGATCGCCTCCGCTGTGCTGGAGGCTGTCTGGGCCACCGCCCTGGGGATGTCCCAGGGATTCCGGCGGCTCGTGCCGACCGCTGTCTTCGCCGTCGCCATGACGCTGAGCATGGCGGGCCTGGCCTATGCGATGACCTCGTTGCCCACCGGCACCGCTTACGCGGTGTGGGTCGGTATCGGTGCCGTCCTGACCGTCCTGATCGCCGCCGCGCGGGGCCAGGAGAGGCTGACACCCCTGCGCGCGGCCCTGCTGGCCGGCCTGATCGGCTTCGTCGTCGGACTGAAAGCGGTGAGCTGACATGCCCTGGTTGATTCTCTTCATCAGTGCCGTGCTGGAGGCCGTCTGGGCCACCGCGCTCGGCGCCAGCGACGGTCTCTCCAAGCCCGTCGCGAGCGTGGTGTTCTTCATCGCGTTGGTCCTGAGCATGATCGGCCTGTCGCTCGCGGCGAAGCACATCCCCATCGGCGTCGCCTATGCCGTGTGGACCGGCACCGGTGCCGCCCTCACTGTGGCCTGGGCCATGTCCACCGGAGGCGAGGCGGCGAGCACGCTCAAGGTGCTGTTCCTGATCGGCATCATCGGCTGCATCGCCGGACTCAAGCTGTCCAAGCCGAGCCCGACCGGCAAGAACCCCCGCCCCCGTGGCACGGAAGACCAACCCGACAGCGCCGCGACACCGAACCAGACCCCTTGAGATCCGTCCCGGGCGACCAGGGCGGGCACCGCCCGGTCGTCGCGTCGGCGAAGGTCGCCGACGTACGCGCTGCCCTGGATCTACGACTGTCTCCAGTCGGGACGACAGGATGTGAACCTGCGACCCTACTCGCCCACGCCCTCGACCACCGCTTCGGCGACGGATTCCGCACCGCCGTCGCCCGACAGCCCCGGGAGACGCCCGTGGATCGCGCGGCCCGACGTCCCCGATCGTCGCCCCCGTCGGCGCCGGGCGCGGATGGGGTCGCCCGCAACGGCTGGTGATCCGGGTTCTGTGAGCGGATCTCCGACGCCGTTGAAAGGGGCGGACGCGCGACCTCCGCAGGCGGCACGGTCGGTTTTCCCCGGACTCATCGCGATTCGGTGGCTGCGTGGAGGGTCTGTCCGGCGGATTCCGCCGGACAGACCCTCGGTCCCGGGGAGGGCTCAGCGTTTCAGCATGAAGGTACGGAACGCGAAGCCTCCCGCCTTTGCCAGATCACAGGTCGACGGCCTGGCGATATCACGCCCGAGGGATGCCGGCCTCCGAATCCACGGCATGCACCTACCTCGTCGACCGGACCGCGACGAAACTCCGCTGGGACCTGAGCGCGGACGAGACCGAGCAGGCAGCCCTCCTGGAACTCGCCGAACCGTGCACCACGCCCGTCGTCGAGTACGAGCCAGCCGACTCAAGGAGACGGCCCCACCTTTGCCGCCGACGGCGGTCGCGGGGAAGCGGGAGGAGAGCTCGCCTTCCTCGTTCCCTGCCGCGCAGTGGTTCGCGCACGTTGATGTGCCAGGGCTGCTCGGCCACCTTCGCCGAACGGTGAAGGACCAGGGGCAGAGGGTGCCGCCCGCACATGCGTTCCGAGACTGAAAGACGTGCAGGAGCGCCAGCGGGATTGGGCAGGGAGGTGAAGTGCATATCGTCATTGCTGGCGGCCACGGCCGCGTCGCGCTCAAGCTCACACGTCTGCTCGCGGCCCGAGGGCACCGGATCTCCGGCATCATCCGCCGTTCGGGACAGTCCGGCGCCCTCCGAGCGGCAGGCTCTCAACCTCTCCTCCTGGACCTGACCACCGCCACACCGTGGCAACTCGCCACAGCCCTGACCGGAGCAGACGCTGTCGCCTTCGCCGGCGGCATCGGGCGGGGAGGCAGCACCCGGGCGCACCCGGTCGACCGCGACGCTCCCCTCACCGTCGCGGACGCCGCCGAGCTCGCCGGTGTGCGCCGCTACCTCATGCTGTCCGCCCTGGGTGCCGACCCTGCGATGAAGTACCCGGCCGATCCTGAGATCCAGGCCTTCATGCGAGGGAAGGGCGAGGTCGACAAGGACCTCGCGTCCCGCTCAGCCTTGGACTGCACGATTCTGCGCCCCAGCTACTTCCGGGACGGACCGGGCACCGGCCTGATCCGCCTCGCCGAGAGAACTGGCCCCGGTCAGGTGGACCGCGCGGACGTAGCCGCTGTCCTCGCCGCGCTGGTCGTGGCAACGGCGACGGCGGGCCGGACCCTGGAGCTCATCTCCGGCACCACACCGATCGACGAAGCCGTCGCCGCCGCCTGCCGCCGTTCGCCCGCCCACCTTCCTACGCCCCGCAGAGAGCAATCACGTCATGTCGACGGACCGGAAGCGGGCGGCCGGAGTAGCCACTTCGCAGGTGGTTGCCACGGGCCCTGCCCGCCCGCTTAGAACCATTCCTCGCCGCCCCAGGGCCAGGGCGCAGTGCCGGTACATCTCCTTGCCTGCGTCGAAGGAGCGGGTCTCACCCTCGGCCAGGTGCTCGTCGCCGATCTCCAGCTCCTGCGGACTCAGCCCTGATCGAGCGGGTTCGACATGGCCCGTTCCGACCACCCTCCCGCTACCAACTCCGCCGCCGCGCATCCTGGCTTCCGCTCCGCCTGGCCCTGGAACAGGTGCACGAAGGACTTGGCAAAGCCCCGTCGGGGATATGCCTCGACGAGCGCGTCCCTGAACGACGCGTCGAAGGCTTCCAGCCCCGACCCGGAGACATCCGCGCTGGTCCCCACCTGCAACAGCCGACTCTCCACGTCTGTTTCCGGCGCAACGTCGTCCCGCATATGGAGCACGATCAGCTCGGCCGCCCGATGGCGCCTCTCGGTCGGCCAACCAAGACCGGCCGTGAAGAGCCGCGCCAAGTGGCCACCAGCCTCCTCGAACGACAGCGTGTGGCTGTCGAAAGGCGGAGTGAGAGCCAAGTCGTGCAGCAACGCCGAGACGAAGAACAGCTCCCGGTCGAAGGCGAGGCCACGTGTCTCCGCCCAGGCCGCACCGAAGAAGTACGACCGCACAGAGTGGTGGTACAACGCGTCATCAGCGTATTCCTCACATACCAGTCGCGCTGCCTCTGCCGCCCGCCCCACAGGTACGCGCACTCCCGCAACCTCGATCAACATCTGCCTGCCCCCTTGCAACCGAACGTGATTTCGCGATGTGCAGCGTAGTAGTGCTTCGTTGGGTCTGCCGTCTTCGAGGACGCGGCTGGTGCCTAAGATGCGGTCATGGTGACCATCGACGTAGCTTCGGTCGCGAACGAGGACGAACTGCATCGGCTGCTTCAGCGCGAGTTCGACTTTCCGGACTTCTACGGCCGGAACTGGAGTGCCTTCTGGGACGCCGTCAGCGGCCTCGTTCTCGTCCCTGAACACGTGCGTTTCGCGGGTTGGGAGCTGTTGGCCGAGCGTGTGCCGGGCGGGGCCAAGATGCTGACCGATTGCCTTGATCGTTACCGCGACCTCCATCGGCCGGGTCTTCGGGTGGAGTACCTGTAGCCGGTGACGATTGCCCGTCCGTACTGGCAGATCTCGGCCGCAGGTGGCGCAGGTGCGTCGGCACATCCACCCCGGCGGGCCATTCCACCAGGACGGTGGAAGTGGGCAGGACACCGGCCCGCCGACGCTTCCTCGCTACCGGGCGGCTCCGCGCGCTTTTCCCTCCACGCGGTCGATGCTGCTGCCACGGGCCAGTTCACCGAGGTGAGCTGGCGGCAGGGCAACGGGCGAGCCGGGCCGTTGCCATAGGGCAGGCATCCCCGACGACGGCCGCGCCAGGTGCGGCCCTCGAAGTGGTCCAGCCCACGTTCCTTGCCTCGCGTTCTGGAGGGCGAACTCCGGCCCGCGTCAACCTCGTCGTGCGTGTGGCGCGTCAGCGTGCGCACACACGGGGTGGACAGTTGGTGAAGTGCGCGGTGTCTGCGACTTGCTGCGCGAGATCGCGGCGGTCTCCGATGCCGTGCACATTCCAGCCGCGCGTACACAGGTCGCACGGGCACACTGGCGTACGGCTCTTGGGTCATGACCTGGGTGACCGGGTTCATGAACGGGTCGATGCCGGTGCGCGGCTCGTTGCGGCCGAACACCTGCGCGTGGTGGACGTCGTAGGCGGCGAGGTGGGCCAGGGCGCCGCCGCGGCCGTAGGTGTGGTTGACACGCATCGCGCGGAGCCAGGGACAGAGCAGGCGCGGTGGGAGGCGCTCGCCGCGGCCATGAGCTTCGGCTACGCCGAGGAGAAGTTGTCCATCGGCCGGCTCGTCGTCTCCCCGGACCACACACCCGTCCTGCACCTCGCGTCCCGACGGTGACAGTCGGTCTGGCACGGCCCAAAGGGCGTCCCGTAGTCAGGCTGTGTCCCCAGAGCCCGCACGCAGTGCCCTTCTGAGGAAGCCCCCGGTCGCACTCGGGGGCGTGTCCTCGCTTCCGGCTGCCTGGCCCCCGCGAGCGCACTCCGCGGCCGACGGTACGTACCGCGGCGCCGTCGGCCGCTGGAGGCTCGGTGGTCGCGCGGAGCGTCTGGGTGTGCTGATGTGCGGGATGCGAGGGATCATCGGAGCATGAGTGGTGATGATCCACTGGCGCCTTCTGGAGAGTGGGGCGGGCGAATGCGGTCGGAGGCGGCCGCAGGCGGTGCCATGCCGTCGGCCTGGTCCTCGGGCTCGCCGGCCCGGCGGCGGAGGGAACGGCCGTGAATGAGGAGCGTCTCCTCATGCGGTACCAGGCGCTCATGGGGGCCGTGCCGCAGTCATTGTGGGTGATGTCGCCCAGCGGTGTCGTCACCGTGTTGTCCGGGGGCGGGATCGCAGAGAAGCTGTGGACTCCTGGCACTGATACCTCGTGGATGGATGCCGTGCATCCCAAGGACCGGGACTGGTTCCAGCGGGCGTGGCGCAGGGCCACGCGGCAGCGGTCCCCTCTCGACACGATCGTCAGGGTGCGGCTCGACGGCGCGGTCGATCGCTTCCGCCATGTCAAGATCATCGCTGCGCCTGTTGTCGACGAGGACGGTGAGCTGGAGTTTGTCGGGACGGCCAGCGACGCGGAGGAGCACTGGCGCGCCCGTATGCGGGAGAAGTTGCTGGCGCGTATGGCGGCGGTGCCCGCGGCCCGCGATCTTTCGGAAGCCTTTCTGACGACGGCGGCGGCTGTTGTGCCCGAGCTCGCTGATGCTGTGGCCATCTTCCGTGTCGTGGACGGCGTCGAGGCCGGTGTGCGGCCCGCCGACGCACCGGCCGCAACGTCGCCGGAGCGTGTGGGGCTCGCCCCCGGGCTGCCTTCCCTCCCCCGGCTGGACGCCGATTTCGTGCTGGGTCCGGTCGCCCGGCGGGCGATCGAGAGCCAGGAGGCTCGGCTGGTGGTCTTCCCCCCCGAAGGGCCTCCCGGGGACGGGCTTTCGGACGCTTCCGTGCGGTGGCTGCGGGAGGCCGGGGCGACTGGAGTGGCGTTGGTGCCCGTGGTGGTGGACGGCCGGACCGTCGCGCTGGCGACGATCGCGACCTGCCGGGGCAACCCGCCCCCGGACGAGGCCGACCTCTCGCTGCTGCGGGACGTCTTCCAGCAGATGAGCGGGCCGCTGCGCCGGACGATGGAGTTGCAGAACATCCGCGGCAAGGCGCTCGCACTGCAGCAGTCGTTCCTGGCGGCCCCGCCGGCCATCGACGGTCTCACGATCACCGCGCTCTACCATCCGGCGGACTCTGCGGCGGAGGTCGGCGGGGACTGGTACGACGCCGTCCGGCTCTCCGCCGACGCCCTCGCCCTGTCCATCGGCGATATCGCGGGGCACGACCTCGACGCGGCCATGGCGATGGCGCGGGTCAACAGCATCCTGAGAGGGCTCGCGTACGACAGCGGACCGGCCGCCAGTCCCGCTGTCACCCTGAGCCGTCTCGACCGCATCGTGCAGGCGCTCGACAGTCCATCGATGGTCACGGCGGTTCACGCGGTCCTGCGCCGCCAGACACACGGCGGCTGGCACATCGCCCTGTCCAACGCCGGGCACCCGCCGCCCCTACTGATCCCGGCGGACGCGCCGTCGCGGTATCTGCACGGCCTCACGGCCCCGGACCCGCCCCTGTGCGTCACCGACAGCCTCACCCGCGCCACCCTCGACGCAGACCTGCGTGAGGGCGACACCCTGGTGTTCTACACCGACGGGCTGGTGGAGACGCCGGACACGGACATCGGAGACAACCTCCGGCGGCTGCGTGAACGCTCCGATGCGCTGGCCCGCCGGGGCCCGCCGCTGCCCTCCCTGGTCCGCGGCCTTCTCCCACCTCTTCACCACCGCCGGGACGACATCGCCATCATCGCCCTCCAAGCCCGGCCGGACTCATGACCGCCCGTATCGAACATCTCATCGTTTGCGCCCGGAACAGGGCCTCTATACCGTCGAGAAGGCCCGTCCCCGGACGAAAGAGGCTCTGTATGAACACGCCGAACGACCGTCAGGGCGGACTGGCAACCACACGGGCCCACTCCGCACGGGTGTACGACTACATCCTGGGTGGCAAGGACCACTACCCCGTGGACGCGGAAGCGGGCGACGCCATGGCCCGGCACTGGCCCGCCCTCCCCGTGCACATGCTGGAGAACCGCCGGTTCATGCACCGCATCGCGCGCTTCCTGGCACAGGAACGGGGCATCCGCCAGTTCCTCGACGTCGGAACCGGCCTTCCGACCTCACCGAACCTGCACGAGATCGTGCAGGAGGTGGCTCCGGAATCGCACGTGGTCTACGTCGACAACGACCCCATCGTCCTCGCTCACGCCCGCGCCCTCCTGCAGAGTTCGCCCGAGGGCGCCACCGCCTACGTGGACGCGAACATGCACGACCCCGACGCCATCCTGGACAGCCCCGAGTTCCGGGATCTCATCGACCTGAACCGGCCCGTCGGCCTCATGGTGATCGGCATCATGCACTTCATCCTGCCCCCGGACGACCAGCGCCTGGTACAACGCCTGCTGGACCCGCTGCCCTCCGGCAGCTACCTGGCAATGACCATCGGCACCGCAGACTTCGCGCCCGAGGAGGTCAACCGGGTCGCCCAGGAGTACCGCCAGCAAGGCATGCCCTTCGTCCTGCGAGATCTGCGGACCGCCACGTCGCTCTTCGACGGCCTGGATCTCCAGGACCCGGGGGTCACCCAAGTGCACACCTGGCGCCCCGGCCCTGAGCAGAAAGGCATCGACGGCCGCGACATCGCCATGTACGGGGCAGTCGCCAGAAAGCCCTGAAACGATTCCTGCGTTCGTGCCGTCCCGACCTGCGACCGTCTGTTGGGTCGTGCCGTTGACTGCCTCCTGCCCGCGCCCGTCTTCGTGGTCTACTTACCCGGCCTGTTTCTACCCGGCCGCGCACCGGCACCGGCGGCGGCGTCGACCGGATACGGATTCCGTCATCGCCGGCCGCCACGTCAGCGAGCCCGGGCTCGTCGTACTCGGCATCCCCCCCGCCGACGAGGAGACCGCCCGCGCCCTGATGGACGGGCTGCAACGCGCCGACGTCTTCCAGGGAAATGTCGCCACCGGCGCGATCCGGCTGTGGCTCCGGGCCTGAGCAGACCTGTTGTCTCAGTCCCCGAGGAACCACAGGTAGAGGTGCTGTCCGTCGAGAACCGTCCGGCCCAGGTCCAGAAGCTCACGCGCGAACTCATCGGTGACCACGCCCGGAGGCAGGCGCGGTACTTCCGCAAGCAGGGTGGTCACCTGGCGGCTGTTGAAAACAGTGTCCGCGTACGGCAGCAGGTGCCCCAGCATCGGAAACACCGACTGGTCGAGCTCGGCCAGCTCCGGCCCCCAGACCACTCCATGCTTGGCGCGAGCCGCGATGGTGCCGTCCTCGCTACGGACCTGGAGATCAATCATGGTTCGAGCCTACGACCCCAAGATCCGCCGGACACCCCTGGGCCGGGGACACCGAATCCCGGATCCACGCCAGGCAGCGGTCTTCTTCACGTCCCGGTCGCGGGTGGGGTGTCGAACGTCGATGCGGCCGAGGCCGTGGCTTCATGGACAAATCCGTTGGTAGGCGACCCCGTCGGGCACATAGCGGTGCCATTCCCGCTCGGTCAGAGACCGGCCCGCGATGGCGCAGGCCTGGTCCTTGAGGGTGGCGAGGTCGTTGAAGGCGTCGGTGTTCCACAGCCGTATGGTCTCGTCGTCGCTGCTGGTGGCGAGGGTGTCCCCGTCCGGGGCGAAGACTGCCGAGCGCAGGACACCGGTGTGCCCGGTGAGCAGGGCCAGTTGCTGATGGGTCTCGACGTTCCACAGCCTGATCGTCCGGTCGTCGCCGACGGTCGCCAGGGTCTGGCCGTCGGGGCTGAAGACGGCCGACCAGACGGCGCCAGTGTGTCCGCTGAGGGTAGCGAGGCGGCGGTGGGTTCGTACATCCCACAGCCTTGCCGTGGTGTCCCTGCCGCTGCTGGCGAGCGTCCTCCCGTCCGAGGTGAAGGCTACTGACTGTGCGGCGTTGGTGTGCCCTGCGAGCGTTGCGGTGAGGCTGCGGTCCCGTACGTTCCACAGCCGTAGCTCGCCGTCCCAGCTCGCCGTTGCCAGGAGATCGCCGTCCGGGTTGAAGGCCAGGTCGCTGACCATGCCGGTCAGTCCGTCCAGGGCACCCAGGCGCTTGTGTGTCCGTGCGTCCCACAGCTGTACGGAGGAGAACTCGTCTCCGCCGGTCGCGAGGACCGTGCCGTCCGGGCTGAAGGCCATCAGCGGGCTCGCGCTGGTGAAGGACGCCAGTTGCCCATGGGTGCGCACACTCCACAGGCGGGTCGTCCTGTCGATGTAACTGCTGGTGGCGAGGTATTTGCCGTCGGGGCTGAAGAGGACGCGCTGCACGGGTCTGTCGTGACCCTTGAGACTGGCCAGGCGCCGGTGGCTGTGTGCGTCCCACAGCACGACTGACGCATCATCGTTGCTGCTCGCGGCGACGAACCGGCCGTCCGGGCTGAACCGCACCGTGTTCACCTCGCCGGTGTGTCCAGTGAGGCGGCCCACCGGCCGCTGCGTGCCGACATGGTGCAGATACACCGTCCCGTCGCCGGCGCCGGTGGCGAGCGTCTTTCCGTCGGGGCTGTAGTCCGCTGGGCGTGCCGAACCGCCTGGCCCGGCGAAGCTTGCGCGTGGCCGCCCGGCTCTCATGTCCCACAGCCGAACGGCGGCATCCTCGGATCCGCTGGCCAGCGTCGCGCCGTCCGGACTGAAGGCGAGTGCGTCCACCAACCCCGCATGCCCGTTCAGCACAGTCACGGCCGTGCGACCCCGCACGTCCCACAGTCTCACGGTGCGGTCCTGTCCCCCGCTGGCCAGAGTCCGGCCGTCCGGGCTGAAGGCCAGTGCGAAGACGGAGCCGTTGTGGCCGGTGAGCGTGGCCGTCGAGCGGCGTGTACGCACGTCCCACAGCTGTGTCGTCGCATTGCTCGCGCCCGTGGCCAGCGTGTCGCCGTCCGGGGAGAAGGCCAGCGAAGTCACCTGACCCGTATGTCCCGTCAGTGTGGCGAGACGCTTCCTCTCCACCGCATCCCAGAGTTGCACCTCGGACGCCTGGCTCTTTCTGTCCCGGACGTCCGAGGAGGTGACGGCGAACGTCGCGCCGTCCGGACTGAAGGCGAGGCCGTGGAGCTGCACGCCGTCGGTGCGGGGGTGGACTTGGAGTTCGTCGGTCTTCCGATGAGAACGGGCGTCCCAGATAAGGATCTCGCCCTGCTGGCCGCCGGTGACAATGCTGGCTCCATCCGGACTGAAGACCGCTGGGTCCCCGGCGCCGGTCAGGAGAGCGGTCTGCTTGCGCGTGCGGACGTCCCACACCCGGGCCTTCCAACGGTCGTGGCTGGTGACGAGGGTTCTGCCGTCGGGGCTGAACGCCACGTTGCGCACTTGGCTGCTGCGACTGTCGAGTTGCGCTACCTGCCGACGTCCCTGCACGTCCCACAGGCGGGCTGTGCCGTCGTTGCCGCTGGTCGCGAGCGTCTTGCCGTCCGGGCTGAAGGCGACCGACTCCACCGCTGCCGTGTGTCTCGCGAGAGTGGCGCGCAAGGGTGAGGACACCGCGGCCAGCAGTCGGGCGCGGGTCTGCGGAGTCGCTGAGACACGATCGGCGGCCAGAGCGAGACGAGCGGCCAGGGCGGGGTCGGCGATTGCCTGCTGACGGCTCTCCTCGGCCAGACTCCGGGAGGCGGCCAGCGCCTGCTGCTCGCTGCTGTCGCGGGCACTGCGGGTGGCCAGGGACGCCGCGACGACAACGAGCACGGTCAGCACGGCGAAACTCGCGAGGACCAGGCGACGCCGACGGACGCGGCGTTGTCGGACCTGGTCACTGACCGCCACGAACTCGGCTTCTTCGGCGGGGATCTCGTCGCCGCGTTCACCGAGCCACTTCCGGGCCCGGGCGATCTGCTCCCGGCCGAGGGCCAGGTCGCGCGAGCGGCCCCGCTCGTGCCAGAGCCGCAGCGAGCGGCGAAGCTCCTCCTGCCAGCTGCGGAACTCCCGGTTCTCCTCGATCCAGCGTCGCAGTCGCGGCCAGGTCTCCACCAGTGCTTGGTGCGCGAGTTCAGCGGTGTCCCGGCCCGTCGGGCGGCGCGTCACCACGACCAGCCGCGTGCTGGCCAGCCGGTGGATCAGCGCCCAGTCGCCCTCGGAGAACTCGGTGCGGGCGGCGACCCGGCGGGTGTCCGGGCCGCGTTCTCCGGCGTCGAGTTCCTCTCCGGGACGTACGAGCTGGATGAAGATCCGCTCCAGCGCTTGTCGCTCGGTCCTGTCCGCCCAGGCCCAGAGCCTCTGATCCGCGTCGCCCGCCAGGGCGCCCTGCACACCGCCGAGCTCCTGGTAGGCGGTGGTGGTCAGCCAGCCGCGTTCCTGCCGCTCCCACAGCCGGCTCAGGGCGTACTCCAGCATCGGCAGCGCCGCGGGACCGGGTGGAGCGTCCCGCAGTATCCGCTCGACCAGGCCGTCGGCGAACCGGATCCCCGCGCGGCCCGCCAGCGGTCCGGTGATCACCTGGGTCAGCTGGTTCCGCATCATCGGCTGCACCACCATCGACGTGGCGTCCCATGCCGTACGAAGGTGGGGCAGCTGCTCGATGTGCCGAAGGAAGTCGATCCGGACGACGACCACGGCCTGGGCGGGGCGGCTTCCGTCGGTGCGGCGGTCCGTCAAGACCCCGAGCATGGCGTCCAGCCGACGGGCGGTTCTCGGCGCATCGGTGAGAAGCGTCTCGAACTGGTCGGCCACCAGCAACAACCGGGACCGCCCTCTGTGCCGGGCCAGCGTCTGCTCCACAGCGGTACGGATGCCCTGCTCGTCGGTGAGTTGCCGGGCCAGCGCCGACCAGTGGTCGTACCAGTCGGCCCTCATGGTGTCCGCGTCTCCTGCCGAGGCCAGGGCCCAGGCGAGCAGTTCCTCGGCGGTGAGGCGCAGTCCCAGCGGGATGCGGGCGATCACGTAACGGTCGTGGTCGAGGCTCCCGAGCAGGCCGGCGCCGACCAGCGAGGACTTGCCGACCCCGGAGGGCCCGAGCACAGGCAGGAGGGGAACCTGCTGTTGGTCGAGGAGTTCGAGCAGCCGCTGCGTCTCGTTCCCACGGCCGTGGAAGACGGCGCGGTCGTGCTCGGTGAACGGCAGCAGCTCCCGGTACGGGCTGTCCGCCAGCAGCCTCCTGCGCAGCTGGGGCCATTCCCGGGTGAGAGACTCCACGGTGAGCGCGTATCCCGTCCGGCGCCGCTGGTCCCCCTCGACGGCGACGACGACGCCGATGACACCGCCGTACTCCTCGTCCCACACCGGCGCTCCGCTGAAGCCGCCGGCCAGCGAGAACGGTACGTTTTCGTCGCAGGTCAGCTGCCACCAGCCAGTACCCTCGCGGCCCTCGATGGTGCCGCGGGTCCAGATTCCGGCGTCCTTGGTGCCACCTCGTCCCGAGTACTTCGGGAACCCGAAGGCCCGCCAGCGGTGCCCGGCCAGATCGTCCGCCTCCACGATCCGCAGAGGGACGGCCCCCGGCGGGGGCTCGCCGGTCAGCTGCAGGACGGCGACGTCACCGCTGCTGTCGTCGGCCACCGGCACGCTGAAGTGCACAGTCGCCGAGACCTCGGGGTGCCCGGGCAGCAGTGGGAAGTCCAGGGTGACCGGGAAGAGTTCGGGCAGTGGCTCGTCCTCCGGAAGGTCGGCGGTGGAGGCGACGACATGGGCGCACGTGAGCAGCAACCGGTCGGGGATCAGGAACGCCACCCCGACCGGACGGCCCCCGTGCAGCACCCGGGCCGTTCCGCGCTCCCACGCGTGGTCCGGCTCCGCTGCCGGTGTCACGTACCGCCCTCGGTCCGGCTCCACTCCAGTTCCAGCTTGATGTGCGCGTCTCCGGATCCCTTCGCCACCACCAGGCCCGCCTCGGCTGTCACCCGAAGCCCGAACTCCGCACGGACGTGATCAGGGCTGCGTGGCAGATCCGCCAGCCGCTCCAGCATGGTCGCGGCCACCCGCTGGACCCGCGCCATGCCCGACTCGAACGTGTCGGCGGACGCCTCGAAGAGCCCGTCGCCGCGGCTCGCCCGGATCACCCCGGCCCCCTGGTCATCGGGCAGCTCGACGACGAAGACCTCGCCGTCCTCGAAGGGCACACTCAGGTACACGCGGCAACCTCTCTGGACCATCAGGTCACTTACGAATTGCGGCAGTTGAGCAGATCTTCTCGGGCCCGACATGTACCGCCCCCGCCGTCGGCGGCCTGCGGGTGCGCCCGCCCCCCGGTTCACGATTCTGTGCATCACGCTGCCGCCGGCTCCGGCTACCGCAACTACCTCTGGGTGCCACCATGGTGATCCCCATCCCGGTGTTTGTCCGGATGTTCAAGTATGAGCAGCCTAATCATGGCGAACAAGGCCGCGTGGCCAATTCAACGGGCCGGTGCCAAGTAGACCGGCACCGCTTCACTGTGGTGCGTACTCAGCGCGGGGAGTCGGTCACGACCAGCCCTCACGCCCCGAACCTCGGCGATCGTGCGTACTACCACCGCACGCTGCTGCTCAACGCCATGGAGGACGCAGGTTTCACCAACCATGCGACCGAGTTCTGGCACTTCCCGGCAGCGGACCGGTACGACGCGCTGATGCGGCGGGAGCCACATGCGCTCTACGGAGCAATCGAACTTCGTTAGCGTGCCGACACCCTCGTCCGCTTCCTCGCCGCCCGCACGGATCCGGCAACACAGGAGCATGCCCACCACGCCCCGACCCGGTAGTGATCCCAGGACTGCAACGGACAAACCACATCGAACGGAGGAATGCGTGCCTGACGACACCCAGCAAGCGAATCCAGCTGTCCCGAGCCCGGCGGCCGGAGACGAATCCCACGAGCACCCCGCCAAGTGGAAGCAGGCCGCAAGACGGTCGAGGTGATGGTGGCCGCTCCGAGGAAGCGCGTCGTCGCGGTCGGTGACACGGTTGTCTTCCGGGATCGGGACACCGGGCGGGAACTCGATGTCGTCGTGCAGCGGATCACCCCCTACCGCTCCTTCGAGGACCTGCTCAGCTCGGAGAACCCTGCGCGCATCGACCCGGACGGGCCGCCCGGAGAGCTGCCCGCCGTCCTCCGCAGCGTCTACCCGCCAGACAGGGAAGCCCTCGGCGTTCTCGCCCTCGCCTTCAATCACCGCCCGGCCCGGCCCGGCCGCCCCATGCCGATGACGCCCCAGGCGTACGCGCAGACCGTCCCCCACCACACGGTGTACGGCTGCCTGTACATCCGCGACGAACACGACCGGCCGATTCAGCTCCGCTCGGTCTACGGCTCGCGGCTCTGGCAGTTCCCGGGCGGCGACCTCGACGCTCCCGGCGAGGATCCTCTACAGACCGCCCTGCGCGAGACGGTCGAGGAAACGGGCATCGAACTCGGTCCGGACACTCCGACGCTCCTCCTGACGCACTTCCTGCACGCCGGGCCGCGACTGCCGCTGAACAAGGTGGGGCTCATCTTCGACGGAGGGCAGCTGACCGCCGACCAGCTCGGCCGGATCCGACTCGATCCCGCCGAGCACGACATGTGGGCTGTCCACGACCTACTGACCTGGCAGGAGCTGATGGCTCCGCGTGCCTTCGACCGCCTCGACGCCGTCGAGCGAGCCCGCCATGGCGAGGGCCCCTCCTATCTGTTCACGCACACCTGACGTTTCTCACCGCTCACCCAGGAGGCACCGTGCTCGCAGAGGACATCAACACTCGGGCCTGGCAGATCAACGGCCGGCGCCAATTGGCCCGTGGCTACACCCCTCCCGACCCCTACCGGCTCGGCTGGATGCCCGAGGAAGGGACCGGTTCGGGTGCAGAAGCCCTTGGCGACGTCAAAGGCCGCCGCGTCCTGGACATCGGTTCCGGAGCCGCCCACCACGCCGTTCGCCGACGCGGGGGTCCGAGTACACGTCCTCCGCAGGATCGCCGGCCACGGTTCACTGACCACCACCCAGCGCTACCTGCACCCGGACGTCCACAAGATCACGGCCGCCGGAGCGGCGCTCTCGGCCCACTTCAGCGCGCTGCGCGCACCACGCTCGCTGCCGAGCCCCATCGTCATGACCCGCTGACCCGGAGACCCGGTCAAGGACGCCGGACCTCCAGCTGGTCCCCAACTGGTCCCCAGAAATGATCCAGGGCCGGTTTCGGATTACTCCGAAACCGGCCCTGGATCTACGACTGTCTCCAGTCGGGACGACAGGATTTGAACCTGCGACCCCTTGACCCCCAGTCAAGTGCGCTACCAAGCTGCGCCACGTCCCGTCGCGTTTCCGCCGGTTTTCCCCGGTTGACCGCGCAGGACAAACATTACCTCACTCCGAGGACCGTATCGACGCCCGTGCCTGTTGGGCGCGGGCGGCCAGCCCCTCGGCGCCGCAGGCCATCGCCTGCTTCTGGGCGCGGGCGAGCTCCCGGTGCGAACCGATCGCGATGCCGTAGTCGACCCGGGCGAGAGCGTGCTCGTAGGCGGAGGGGGACTTCTCCAGGTGTCCCACCGCCTCGGCCAGCAGTTGCGCGGACCGTTCCGGGGGCGCGAAGAGGGCGACGCAGCGCAGCGCCTCCCCCATGGCGGTGGGCGTGCCGAATCTTTCGGCGTGCACGCGGTTCCGGGCGGCGAGGTGGGCCGCGCGGGCCGGGTCGTCATCGGCCAGGGCCCGCGCCAGGTCGCCGGCCCAGGGAGCCCAGACGCCGTTGAAGCGTTCGCGCGACTCCAGAGCGGCGCCCGCCGCTTCGAGCTCCGCGATCGCGTCCTCCCTGCGGCCCTCCGCCAGCAGCAGGCGGCCCCGCATGGACGGACCGTCGGGCAGCACCATGGCGCTGGGGTAGGGCGGGCCGAAGTCGTAGCGGTCGGCGATACGGCGGGCCTCCTCGGTGCGCCCGCGGGCCAGCAGGGTGTCGATGAGCAGGCAGGCCGCGTCCCAGTGGACGGGGAGTCCGGAACCGACGCGGTCGGCGAGGCGGAGCCCCTCGCGCAGGAAGCCCTCGGCCTCCGCGAGACGGCCGCGACGGCGGTGGACCATGCCGAGCAGGGTGTGCGCGAACGCCAGGTGGGCTCCGCTCCAGCCGGAGATCTCGAAGGCCCGGACCGCTTCGCCGAAGAGGCTCTCGGCACGGTCCAACTGGTCGACGAAGGTGTAGGCGATACCGACCATGGTGGGGAGTTCGAAACCCCACTCGGAGTCGGTCCAGCCGAGCCCCCGGGCGGGACTGCCGTCGATCAGCGCGCGTTCGCACAGGTCCACGATGAGCTGGGCGTTCTCACCGCGCACCATGGCGTCGAAGGCCCGCAGCGTGAGCAGCGCCCGCTCCGCGTTGTCGCGGCCCTTGAGGTGGTCGGCGTTACGGGCGAGCCGCCGGGAGCGGGCCGGTCCATCGTCCTCGGTGGCCTGCATGCCCTCCCACATGAAGTGCGCGGCCTGCAGCCGCATCAGCCCGGAGCCGGGTGCGGTGCGCGCGGCCTCGGCGGCCAGCGAGAGCGCCGCGTCCTTGAGCTGGTTGTTGTGGGCGAGCGCGGCGGCGAGCCGGAAGGTGGCGTCGACCCGCAGCCCGTCGTCGAGCCCCGGCATGTCCAGGGCGGCGCGCAGGTGCTGGACCGTGGTGGGCGGCGAGCTCAGCAGCGTCGCACAGCCCAGCTCGTACAGGAGGACCGCCCGGTCCTTGGGGCGCGGCGGCTCTTCCAGCGCCCGTTCCAGGCAGCGCCGGGCCGCTTCGGGCGCACCGACGGCGAGGTGCTGGCCGGCGGCTTCCCGCAGTTGCGCGACCAGTTCCTGGTCGTCGTCCGGGTGGACCTCCAGCAGGTGCCGGGAGGCCGCTGCGGCGCCCAGGCCGGCCCGGGTGATCGCCCAGGCGGCGCGCCCGTGCATGGCGGTGCGGGTGGCCGGCGGGATCGAGCGGTAGACCGCCGTCGCGATCAGCGGGTGGACGAACTCCAACGGGTCGAAACCGCTGACGATACGGGCGTCACGCAGCCGGGCCGTGCAGTCGGCGGCCTCCGCCGAGCTCATTCCGGCGAGGGTGGCGGCCAGTTCCTGCGAGATGTCGGTACCCAGCACCGCGGCGGCCCAGGCGAAGCGGTTGGCGTTCGTGCCGAGCCGCTCCAAGCGGGCGACGAGGCCGCTGCCCCTGGCGGACGCGCCGAGCTCGCGCAGTTCGCCCGCGGATTCCTCCACCGGCGGCAGTTCGCGGTCCTGGACCTTGGCGACCAGTTCGACCGCCTCGTACGGATTGCCTCCGGTGACGGCCCACACCTCACGGCAGAACGGGTCGTCGGCGTGATCACCGAGGCCCGCGCGGACCAGTACGGCGGTGGCGTCCGGAGTCAGGGCCCGCAGGGCGACCCGGGTCACCGTCCCCTCACTGCCGAAGCCGCGCTCGGCCGCGCGGTCGGCGATGTAGTTGGCGTCGCGCTCGGCCAGCTCCTGCGGGCGGTGGGCCTGCACCACCAGGAGCGGCAGTTCACCGAGGCGGGCGGTGAACGAGGCCAGCCAGGCCAGGGATTCACCGTCCGCCCAGTGCGCGTCGTCCACGATGAGCAGTAACGGCCGGTGGCTGAGCCGGGACGCGAGCCGGCCGACGACGAAGTCCAGGCCGTCGCGCACACCCTGCGGATCGGGCTGCGGCCCGCTCGGCTCGGCGAGTCCCAGGGCCGGGGCGGTCGTCTCGTACCAGTCGCCGAACAGGGCACGGGTCTCGTCGGGCGGGAACTGATCCAGTGCGGGCTGCAGCAACTGCCGTACGACGTGGAACGGTACGGAGGTGACGGTCTCGCCTCCCCGGGCGGACCAGACGGTGCAGCGGTCGGCGGCCATCCGCCGGATCTCCGCGAGCAGTGCGGTCTTGCCGATCCCCGCCTCTCCGCTGAATACCAGGAGTCCGCCGACGGCCTGCGCACCGCAGAGGGCGTCAACCGCCTCCGCGGCGGCGGCGAGTTCCGGTTCACGCTCGTACAACGGCTGGGACGGCTTCATGCCCACCCTTCCCACAGAGGCAGTCTTCTCGACGGTCGAGCCTAGTCGTGCGCGGGTGCTCGTCGACAGGGTTCGCGCGATTCTCCGCAGGTGCGGGGCACAATCGAGTGGTGAACGAGACGCGCAGAGACCGTGATGCCGAGGGCCGGGCGCGCAACGCGCGCCCCCGTGACGGACTGGGACGCCCCCTGCCGTACGGCACACCCGGCGTCGAACGACAGCCGGAGGGGGTCGTCCGCACGCCCTCGGAGACGCTCCGGGAGGCGCAGCGACTGCTGGACGCGGGAATGCCGTTCCACGCGCACGAGGTCTTCGAGGACGCCTGGAAGTCGGGCCCGGAGGACGAGCGCGAACTCTGGCGGGGGCTGGCCCAGCTCGCGGTGGGGCTGACCCATTCCGCGCGGGGCAACACCGCGGGCGGCGCGCGGCTGTTGCGCCGGGGCGCGGGGGCGCTCGCCCCGTTCACCGCGTCCGGGCCGCACGGCATCGCGGCCGCGGGGCTGTCCGACTGGGCGCGGCAGTTGGCGGACCGGGTGGAGGCAGGCCCGACGATTGACGCGGCGGCCGAGGCGCCGCGCCTGCGGAGGTAGCCCGAAGGCCGTAGCCGGGGCCGGTCCCGAGGCGGGGCCAGGAGCGGAAGAACCGGCTCCGCGGGCCCCGGCTCCGTGCAGCTACTACGATCCGGCTCCATGAGCACTTCTGACCAGGATCAGGACCAGCACCGGGACCAGCGCGAGGAGGACGGGGCCGCCGACTCCCCGATAGCCGACGCCGTCGCGGAGACGGAAGCGGACACGGCGACGGCTGCGGCTGCGGTCGGAGGCGGCGCTGATGGTGAGGGCGGGAAGAGACTCACCCCGCGCCAGGCCCGGCGGCTGCGGATCGTGCTCTCCTCGGTGGGCATGGCGGCGATGGCCCTCGTGCTCGGGCTGCGCATCGCGAGCCGCTCATCGGTGCTCGTCGTCGGCGTCTACGGGCTCGCGCTCATCCTGTGCGGCGTGGTGATCGAGCTGAGCAGGAACGGACGCACCCGACTGGCCAGCTGGCTGCTGGGGACCGGGCTGCTGGCCGCCGTGGGAGCGGACTGGCTGCTGCTTCCCTGAGAAGGCGGTCCAGCTGCCTCAGACCAGCAGCAGTTGAAGTCCGCCGACCACCGTCGCACCGATGACGA
Source organism: Streptomyces sp. McG3 (assembly GCF_018619185.1). Taxonomy (GTDB): domain Bacteria; phylum Actinomycetota; class Actinomycetes; order Streptomycetales; family Streptomycetaceae; genus Streptomyces. The sequence goes on from NZ_JAAXYC010000024.1 coordinate 21,836, forward strand.
TCCGGTCGAAGACCTTCTGGTTGATCCGGTCGACGCACACCCGGCCCAGGTAGGCGCCGGGCAGGACGAACAGCAGCAGGCAGGCGTCGAGCAGCAGGGAGCGGGCGTCGATCAGGCCGAGGCCCACGCTGAACGGCACCTTGGACACGTTCAGGATCAGGAAGAACCAGGCCGAGGTACCGAGGAAGCCGAGCTTGCGGAAGCCGGCCGAGAGCAGATAGAGCGACATCACCGGCCCGCCGGCGTTGGCGACCATCGTGGTGAACCCCCCGAGAACCCCGTAGCCGCGCGCGGCGGTCCGGCCGGTGCCGGTAGCGGCTTCGTCGCCCGCGGCGGGCCCGGTGTCCGCCTCGGCCCCGGTGCCCGCCTCGGCCCCGGTCTCCTTCTCCGCGATCCGGCGGCGCCACAGCGTCACGCCCGTCATGAACAGCAGGATCGCGCCGATGGAGGTACGGACCGCCGCGTCGTCGGCCCACAGCAGGAAAAGGGTGCCCATCACGACGCCCACGGCGACGGCGGGGAACAGCCGCAGCAGGGTGGGCCAGTGGGCGTGACGGCGGTAGACGTGTACGGCGAGGAGATCGCCGACGATGAGGATCGGGAGCAGTACCCCGGTCGATTCGCGGGCCGGGAGAACGGCCGCGAAGACCGCGAGGCTGATCGTATTGGCACCGCTGACAGCTGTCTTGGAGAAGCCGACGAGGGTGGATGCCGCCGCGAGTGCGGCCAGTTGCCAGAGGCTGATGGTGTCCATGTCGGGAAAGATGGTAAGCGCACCGGTTTTCCGGCCGACGCGCCTACACCCACCCCTCCATGAGCGTTTGATCGATTCAGCCCGCTTTTGATCGATCTATTGACCCTCTTCGATCAGTCGCTCAGGATTTCCGCATGACCGTCTCCCTTGGTGCCCTCTTCGAACTCCCTCCGGAAGACCGCGCGTCGAGCCCGTACACCGGATACACCCGCGCCCACTGGGAGGCGGCCGCCGACAGGATGCTGGACGCCGCGTGGAAGTGGGCCACGCCGGGTGGCGCCCGGCTCGACCTGCCCGGCCCCCCGTCGCACTCGGGTGTCCGCTCCGACGGGCTGGAGGGGTACGCGCGCACGTTCCTGGCGGCCGGCTTCCGGGTCGCGGGGGCGGGCGGCAAGGACCCGAACGGGCTGCTGGAGCGGTACGCGGACGGGCTCGACGCCGGTACGCGGACACCGGGCCGGGACGACGCGGAGTCCTGGCCGCTGATCCTGGACCACGATGTGCGGGGGCAGCCCATGGTGGAGTCCGCCTCGGTGGCCCTCGGGCTGCGGCTCACCCGGCCCTGGCTCTGGGACCGGCTGACGCCCGACGTGCGGGACCGGGCGGAGCAGTGGCTGCGGGGCGCGCTGCGGCACGTTCCGGCGGGCAACAACTGGTACCTGTTCCCGTACACCGTGGCCGGTTTCCTGGAGTCGGTGGGCCGGGGCGACGCGGAGACGGCACGGGCCCGGGAGCGGGCTCTGGAGCTGCTGGAGAGCTGGTACCGGGGCGACGGCTGGTACGCCGACGGGGACGGGCGCGCCTTTGACCACTACAACGGCTGGGCACTGCACCTGTATCCGCTGCTCGACGCCCATCTGTCGGGCGACGCGCGGGAGTCGGCGCGGCACGGGGCGCGGTTGCGCGAGCATCTGGAGAGCTTCTCGCTGATGTTCGGCGGCGACGGGGCCCCGCTGCATTTCGGGCGCTCGCTGACCTATCGCTTCGCCGCGAGCGCGGGTGTGGGTCTGGGCGCGGTGACCGGGCACACGCCCCTCGCCCCGGGGGCGTCCCGGCGGGTGGCCAGCGGGGCGCTGCGATACTTCCTGGAGCGCGGCGCGGTCGACGGGAGCGGGCTGTTGAGCCTCGGCTGGCACGGCCCGCACGCGGCGACGCTGCAGACCTACTCCGGTCCCGCGTCGCCTTATTGGGCGTCGAAGGCGTTCGTGTCCCTGTTGGCTCCCGCCGAGCATCCATTCTGGTCGTCGCCGGAGGAGGCGGCCCCGAGCGAGGGGCGCGACCGGGTGCTGTCCGTGCCCGCGGCGGGCTTTCTGGTGCAGTCGACGCGGGCGGACGGCGTGGTGCGGCTGCACAACCACGGCAGCGACCATGTCCGCGCGGACGAGGGCGAGTCCGCGGCCGACGAGGACCCGCACTACGCGCGGCTCGCGTACTCCACCGTGACCGGACCCACCTCGGCGGCGAACACCGCGGACAACCATATGTCGGTGACGGTGGGCGGGGCACGCAGCGCACGGCGGCGCATCCATCCGCTCGGGTCCGGGCACGGCGACGGCTGGGGCTGGGCGGCCTCCTGGCACCTGCCGGTGTTTCCGGCGGGCCCGTCCACCGTCCCCGGGCTGCGGGTGGAGAGCGCGATCGTGGCGCGGGGCCGCCATGAACTGCGGGTGCACCGGGTACTGGGCGCGCCGGACGGGGCGCGGGCCGAGCTGACGGGCTGGGCCACCGACCCCGGCGGCACGGTGCGCTCACGGTTGTGGGGGCTGCACGGCTGGGAGGCTCCCGAGGACGTACGGGCCCCGCAGGGGACGGCGTTCGCCCGCTGGGCGACCGTGCCCCGGCTCGCCGCCGATGTGACCGGCACGGTGGTCCTGGCCGCCCTGGCCTCCCTCACCGCCGACCCGGAAGCCGACCCGGAGCCCGCCGAGGTGGTGGGCCGGGTGGGGGTGGCCGGTGACACGGTCGAGGTGCGCTGGGCGCAGGACGGGGCGCGGACGCGGATCACGTTCGGCGGTGCGGCGGTGACGGTGGAGCACGGGCCGGCCGGCACCGCCTGAGACCTCGCGTTCGGATCGGGCCGGACCGGGGAGCCCGGCCCGATCCGAACGCGAGGCCCACGGTGCTACGCGTCCGTCCGGATCACCACCACCAGCGTCCGGGGGCCGTGCACGCCCTCCACCCGTTCCAGCTCGATGTCGGAGGTGGCGGACGGGCCGCTGATCAGCGTCGTCGGCCGTTCGGGCACCAGGCGCGCCACCGCCTCGGGCACGCCCGCCTCGACGGTGGAGAGGTCGACGACGCAGAGGTGCAGATCGGGGACGAGGGACAGCGCCCGGCGGCCCTGGCCGGGCGAACCGTCCAGGAAGATCGTGCCGGTCTCGGCGCAGCCGGCGGCCGACGCCGTCACCACCGCGTCCAGGGTGTCGAGCTGTGAGGGCGGGACATCGGCGTCGTCCTGCCGCACCTCGCCGTCGTACCGGGCGAGCCAGCGCGCGTCCAGCCCGGCCGGCACGCCGATGCGGCGGACGTCGTGCTCCCGCAGGACGTCGCCGACGACCTCGGCGGTGTGGCCCGCGGTGCAGGGGTGCACCCGCGCCCTGTAGTCGAGGAGCCGGTCCGTGAACAGGGCGAGGCGTTCGTCGTCGGGCAAGACCCGTCCGGTGCGGTAGGCGCGCGGGACGACGACGGCGGGTGCCGGGGCCAGCGCCAGGGCGTCACGGATCCGGCCCAGCACGGTGTCGCGGGCACTGCTCATGTCGCGTCCTCCTCGTCGTGCCCGCCGCCGGGGGCCGTGGTGCCGGGTCCGTCCGGGGCCGCGGCGTCGTGTTCGCCGGCCGCGGCCCGCAGGGCGGCCGCGCCCTCGTCGGAGGCGAACCAGGAGCGGAAGGTCTGCCGGGGCGGGGCCGGGGTGTCACGGCTGTCGCTCCAGCCGCTGAGCGGCGGGGGCAGCCGCGAGATCGTCCCGTCGCGCCCCGCGATGACGCGGCCGAGCCCGGACGCCTTCTGCGCGGCGGTGTACACGGCCGGTCGGCTCATCACGGCCGCGGCCGCCTTCATCACCAGCCTCTCCGGCGTGACACCGCTCTGTTCGGTGTGCTGATGGCGCAACTCCACCAGCAGCGCGGGGATGTCGATCTTGACCGGGCAGGCGTCGAAGCAGGCCCCGCAGAGGCTGGAGGCGTACGGCAGGGAACTGTTCGGGTCGTCCTTCGCCGCGTGCATTCCGGCCAGTTGCGGAGTGAGGACGGCGCCGATGGGGCCGGGGTAGGTCGAACCGTAGGCGTGGCCGCCGGTCCGCTCGTACACCGGGCAGACGTTGAGGCAGGCGGAACAGCGGATGCAGTTGAGGGCCGCGCGTCCGATGGCGTCGGCGAGGGCGGCGGTGCGGCCGTTGTCGAGGAGGACCAGGTGGAAGTCGCGCGGACCGTCGCCGGGCGTAGCCCCGGTCCACAGCGAGGTGTAGGGGTTCATCCGCTCCCCCGTCGAGGAGCGGGGCAGGAGCTGGAGGAAGACCTCCAGGTCCTGGTAGCGGGGAATCACCTTCTCGATGCCCATCACGGTGATGAGCGTCTCGGGCAGGGTCAGGCACATGCGTCCGTTGCCCTCGGACTCGACGACGGCGAGCGTGCCGGTCTCGGCGACACCGAAGTTGGCGCCGGAGACGGCGACCTTCGTCGAGAGGAACTTCTCGCGGAGGTAGCGGCGGGCGGCGGCGGCGAGGTGGGCGGGGACGTTGTCCAGATCCGGGTCGACGCCGGGGATCCGGTCGAGGAAGATCTGGCGGATCTCGTCCCGGTTGCGGTGGATCGCGGGCACCAGGATGTGTGAGGGCTTGTCGTGGGCGAGCTGCACGATGAGCTCGGCGAGATCGGTCTCGTAGGGGGTGATGCCGACGGACTCCAGGTGCTCGTTGAGTCCGGTCTCCTGGGTCGCCATCGACTTGACCTTGATGACCTCGTCGCTGCCCGCGGCCTTCACGAGCCGGGCGACGATCTCGTTGGCCTCGGTCGCGTCGCGCGCCCAGTGCACGGTGCCGCCGCGCTCGGTGACCTTGCGCTCCAGTTGTTCGAGCAGTTCCGGCAGCCGGTTCATGGCGTCGGTCTTGATGGCGGAGCCCGCGTCCCGCAGGGCCTCCCAGTCGGGCAGTTCGCCGGTGACGCCGAGGCGTTTGGCCCGGATGGTGCCGGTGGCGCGGCCGAGGTTGCGGCGGAGCTGGTCGTTGCCCAGCTCGTCGTGGGCCGCGCGGGGGAAGGCCCGGTCGCCGCGGAGGTTTCCGGTGCCGTACGGGGAGCGGGGCGGCGGGGCCGGCATGCCGAGGAACGTGCTCATGCGGTGGCCTCCGTCAGGACGTCGGGCGTGGTGCGGGTCGCGGCGAGGATCCGGGCGAGGTGCAGGGTGCGGGTCCCGGACCGGATCCGGGAGAGCCCGCCGCCGATGTGCATCAGGCAGGAGGAGTCCCCGGCGGTGCACACCTCCGCCCCGGTGGCGGTGATGCTGTCCGTCTTGTCGTGGAGCATCGCGGTGGACGTCTCGGCGTTCTTGAGCGCGAAGGTGCCGCCGAATCCGCAGCAGGAGTCGGCCCCCTCCAGCTCGACGAGGTCGATCCCCTCGACCGCGCGCAGGAGCCGGAGCGGTTTGTCGCCGACCCGGAGCATCCGCAGCGAGTGGCAGGTGGGGTGGTACGTCACCCGGTGCGGGAAGTACGCGCCGACCCGGGTGACGCCGAGGACGTCCACGAGGAGTTCGGAGAGCTCGTACGTCTTCGCGGCGACGGCGTCCACTCCGGCGCGGAGCGCGGCGTCCCCGTAGCGGTCGGCGACGATCCGGTGCTGATGTCGCACGGAACCGGCGCACGAGCCCGACGGCATCACGACCGCCTCGATCGAGGCGTCGCCGAACCCGTCCGCGAAGTTGCGTACCAGGGGCACGGGTTCGCGCTGGTAGCCGGTGTTGATGTGCATCTGCCCGCAGCAGGTCTGGCCCGGCGGGAACACCACTTCGTGGCCCAGGCGCGCGAGCAGGATCGCGGTGGCCTTCACCGCGTCGGGGAAGAGCGTGTCTCCCAGACAGGTGGCGAAGAGTCCGATGCGCATGGAGCCTCCCCGGTCGGGTTCTCCGCGGCGGTCGAGTGGCCGTCGCGTTTCACTATGAGGTTTCTATGGTCGGACCATACTAGGCGCAGGCCGTTGAAGACAGGCCGTCGAAGGGAACGTCCGCACTGCGCGTCGTGCGGCACACCGTCCCGGACGGCGTTTCGTGCGGCACGCGATCCCGGAGGGCGTATGCGGGAGCAGAGGGCCCGCTCGGGTTCCTACGGTGCGATGGGGCCTTCCACCAGCGTCCCGTGCAGGCCCCGGATATGCCGCTCCACCAGGTCCGCGGCTTCTCCGCCCCGCCCTTCCCCCACCAGCGCGAGGAGGGCACCGTGCTCGGCGTTGAGGGCGCGAGCGGTGGCCGGCCAGTCCTCGGCGGCTTCCAGCGCGCGCAGGATCAGCGGCCGTACGGACTCGCGTACGGCGGAGGTGAGCGTCGACGTCAGGGCGTTGCCGGAGCTGCGGGCGATGAGCACATGGAAGCGGGTGTCCAGATCATTGAAGCCGCTCACCCCGATGCCCGGCTCGGCCATGCCCGCCACCAGCTCCTCCGCCTCGTCGAGGTCCTCGGGCGGTGCGTGGCGGGCGGCGGCCTCGAAACTGGAGCGCTCCAGGACCACACGGGCCTCCAGAACGTCCTGGAGGCTGTAACTGCCGAGGGCGAAGTGAAGTCGGAGCAGCCGGCCCAGCGCGTCGTCCGGGTTGCGCACGATGCGGGCCCCGGCGTCGGGTCCCCGGCCTGGCTGGGCCACCAGGACGCCGATGGTCTCCAGCACCCGGAGCGCCTCGCGCAGGGCGGAGCGGCTGACGCCGAGCACCGGAGCCAGTTCCCGTTCGGGCGGCAGCCGGTCACCGGCGCGGAGCTCTCCGGCGAAGACCCGCTCCTCGATGCTGCGGAGCACGAGTTCATGGGTGCGGGACTGCCGCACGGGCTGCCATTCGACGGGCATCCGTCACTCCCTGCCTCGGCCGGATCCGGACATGCAGCCTATGTCACACCGAACGTGTGGTCGGACCTCAACGAGTGGTCGGACCTGAACGAGTGGTCGGACCTCAGCGCGTCGACCGGACCTCGGGGCGTGTGGTCCGTCCTCACGGAGCTCGCTCCTCCCTCCCGTACGGGCGAAGGCCCCGCCCGGAGGTCCGGACGAGGCCTCGACGCCGGCCGGAAGGAGGCCGGTGGGGCAGTGCGTGCAGGCACCGCCGGGAGGAGGGACGCGGGTCAGCGGGCGCTCGGGATGTCCCGCCCGTGCAGGCGTCCGCACTGCGGGTCGAAGAGCTGGGCCGCCGCTCCGGACACGACCAGGCCGGCGGCGATCAGGAGACCGTGGCCCACGGCGATACCGGTGCCCAGTGCGGCGAGCCCGACGGCCAGCCACACCCAGGCGTTGCGGCGGCGGTACTCGCGCGGGGTGCGCGGGGTCCCGCCGGACATCGCCTCGGCGAACCCGGGATCGTCGTGACGCAGCTGCTCCTCCAGGTCACGCAGCCGCTCGTCGTACGTGGGCATGGTGTCTCCCTCCCGGTACGGAAACCCTCTCGGCTCCTGATGCCCCGGCCCCCGCGGTGCGGCACGGGGCAGGGCCCCCGGGGCCCTGGCCTCATGGTCGTCGGAGGAGGCCTCCGGGGACCATCGGGGACAGCACCCATATCCGGGGGTGCGCACCATGCAGACCGGGCGCGCGCGGGGTGCCGGAGCGGCGGGTCCGGGCGGCGACGGCCGTCCACCCGCGCAGCGACGATAGTGGAGGCTGTCAGCGCGGCCGTCCGTGCGCCCGTTACGACCCGACCTCCGAAGGAGCCGTTCGACCTTGTCCCTGTTCTGGCGGATCTTCCTGCTCAACGCGGCCGTGCTGGTGGCGGCCGGCGCCCTGCTGCTGCTCGGGCCGATCACCATCTCCACCCCGGTCCTGCTGACCGAGGCCATGATCCTGACCGGCGGCATCGCCTTCATGCTGGCGGCCAACGCGGCCCTGCTCCGGCTCGGCCTCTTCCCGCTCCAGCGCGTCACCCGCGCGATGACGACCACCGATCTGCTGCGTCCGAGCCCACGCCCCGAGGTCGCGGGGCACGGTGAGATCGCCGCGCTGATCGAGACGTTCAACACGATGCTGGACCGGCTGGAGGCCGAGCGGGCCACCAGCAGCGCCCGCGCGCTCTCCGCGCAGGAGGCCGAGCGCCGCCGTGTGGCGCAGGAGCTGCACGACGAGGTCGGGCAGACGCTGACCGCGGTTCTGCTGGAGCTGAAGCGGGTCGCCGACCACGCCCCGGAGCCGTTGCGCGGGGAGTTGCGCCAGGTCCAGGAGATCACCCGGGGGTCGCTCGACGAGATCCGCCGGATCGCGCGCCGGCTGCGGCCCGGGGTGCTGGAGGAGCTGGGCCTGGTGAGCGCGCTGACGGCGCTGATCACCGAGACCCCGAAGCCGGACGGGCTGACGATCCGCCGCCGGATGGGAAAGGACCTGCCCGAGTTGGGCACCGAGGCCGAGCTGGTCGTCTACCGGATCGCGCAGGAAGCCCTCACCAACACCGTCCGGCACGCCCGCGCCACCCGGCTCGAACTGTCGCTGTGGCGCAGCCCCGGCGGAGTGGAACTGCGCGTCCGCGACGACGGCCGCGGCCTCGGGGGCGCCCCGGAGGGGGCGGGCCTGCGCGGTATGCGCGAACGCGCCCTGCTGATCGGCGCCGAGGTCTTCCTCGGTCCCGGCCCGCAGGGTGGCACCGAAGTACGTCTCGATGTGCCCGTCCCGAACGGAAGCAAGTGACCATGCCCACCTCACCGTCCATCGCCACGCCTTCCAGGGGCGCGACCGCTCCGACCCGCATCCTGCTGGCGGACGACCACGCCCTCGTGCGACGCGGCGTCCGGCTGATCCTCGACGGCGAACCGGACCTGACGGTCGTCGCCGAGGCGGGCGACGGCGCCGAGGCCATCGAGATGGCCCGCGCCGAACAGCCCGACCTGGTCATTCTGGATATCGCGATGCCCCGTCTGACCGGCCTCCAGGCGGCGCGCGAGCTGTCCCGGGTGATGCCCGGTCTGCGGATCCTGATGCTCACGATGTACGACAACGAGCAGTACTTCTTCGAGGCGTTGAAGGCGGGGGCGGCCGGGTACGTCCTCAAGTCGGTCGCGGACCGGGACCTGGTGGAGGCCTGCCGGGCGGCGATGCGCGACGAGCCGTTCCTCTACCCGGGCGCGGTGACCGCGCTCATCCGGAACTTCCTCGACCGGGCCAGGGACGGCGAGGACCTGCCCGCGCGGACCATTACGGAGCGCGAGGAGGAGATCCTCAAGCTGGTCGCCGAGGGCCACTCCTCCAGGGAGATCGCCGAGCTGCTCGTCATCAGCGTCAAGACCGTGGAACGGCACCGCGCCAACCTGCTCCAGAAGCTCGGTCTGCGCGACCGCCTGGAGCTCACCCGCTACGCGATCCGCGCCGGGCTGATCGAGCCCTGACCCACGGGATCAAGGGTCCGGGCAGTTCATGTGATTCTCACCCGGTCCGCATAGGGTGCCCCCGTGACCCAGATGACCCCGCCCGGCTGGCATCCAGACCCCGGGCACTCAGGCAATGGCCCCGCTCAGGAACGCTGGTGGGACGGAGCGCAGTGGACCGGCCATGTCCGCGCGTCGCCCGGCGCGGCGCGCCGTCGCGGGATCCGCATCGGTGTCGGTGTGACGGTGGGCGCGGTGGTGCTCGCCGCCATCGGGGGCGGTGTGTATCTGCTCGGCGAGGACGGCGGCGGCCGGCCGGACACGGCGGCCTCCTCGCCGTCCGCCGTCCCCGATCCGCCGGGCGCACCGGACGGCGGCGAGAAGGACGGTCAGGAGGGCGACGGGGGGAACGGCGGGGAGAACGGAGAAGGCCAGGGACCCGGTGACCGGCTCCCGCCGACCGAGCCGGGCTTCGCCACGGACCTGGCCGCGGGGATCAGCCTTCCGGTGCCCAAGGGCTGGAAGGGAACCTCCGGGGCGGTCGGCGCCGGTCTGACGACGGGTGAGCACGCGTGCCCCGGCGACACCGCCGAGACCTGCGTGCGCGGCGGGGTGTTCTCCGCCCCGGCGGCCGCCATGAAGCTCACCGCGGGGACGCCCGAGGAGGCGGCGAAGAAGGACATCGCCCCCAACGCCCAGGAGTCCTACGGCGGTAAGAGCTACGGGAAGATCTCCTCGCACGAGGAGCTGAGGTCCGAGGCCGTCACGGTGGCGGGCGGCAAAGGCTATGTCGTGCGCTGGAAGGTGGTGACGGAGAAGGGCGACGACGGCTACGTCGAGTCGCTGGTGTTCCCCTCCCCCGCCTCCAAGGACATGCTCGTCGTGGTCCGGTCCGGGTTCGACGTCAACAAGGACGCGCCGAAGCTGTCCGTCCTGGACGACATCACCCGCGGGATCAAGGCCGCGTCCGGTGCCGGAGGCGGCGGCGGAGCCGTCTGAACGGCCCCGCCCGGCGTCGCGTGAGCGGTGGGGCCCGGACCGGAGACGGTCCGGGCCCCACCGTTCGCTGTCGGGTAATCCGTCGCGTCAGCCCGTGGCCGTTGCCGGGTCGCTGACCCCGGCGGCCCCCGTCTCGACATGCCCGGCGAAGCGGCGCAGGAAGGCCGGGTCTCCCTCGGCCGTGACGGACACGTCGTACCAGCGCCTTCCCGCCCTCAGGTCCATGGTGCGCGACACGGTGGCGCCGGGCCGGACGGTGACCGACTGCTCCGCTCCCCCGTAGGCGTCGGCGTTGGAGAGCGTGAGGCGGACCTCGCTGTCGCCGGGGTTGGTGAGGGTCAGGTCGAGGTTGCCGCTGCCGTCGTTGTGGCGGGCGGTGGCCTCGGGGCCGACGGTGGAACCCGGGCTCCTGAACGTACGGAGGAAACCGTTGGGGCCGTGGACCGTGAGGTCGTGGGTGCCGCCGGAGTAGGCGGAGTTCCAGGCGTCCGACACCGTCCGGCCGGCCTCGGCGGTGTACGTCCACGGGGCGTCGGTCCGGTTCCCGGAGGTGACGTAGAACTGCGCGCCGGCCACCGTGCCCGGGCTGAAGGTGAGCGCGATCTTCCCGGTGCCCGCGTCGACGGCACCGTCGACGTACGGGGCGTACGGGAGCGGCCGGGCGGGTCGGCTGCCCGGTTCCTGCTTCGGCAGTGATCCGACGGCGGGCGGGGTCGGCCGGTAGTCGGGGTGACGTTCGCGGTCCGGGGGCTCGTAGGCGGAGGTGTCCGGCAGGTCGCCGGGGGCGGGCTCGGTGCGGGCGAAGTCGAAGGCGGAGGTCAGGTCGCCGCAGACGGCACGCCGCCACGGTGAGATGTTCGGCTCGCGCACGCCGAAGCGCTGCTCCATGAACCGCAGCACCGAGGTGTGGTCGAAGGTCTCGGAGCAGACGTAGCCGCCGGTGCTCCAGGGCGAGACGACCAGCATCGGGACGCGCGGCCCGAGTCCGTAGACACCGGGGCCGTACGCGGCGCCGCCCGCGTACACCTCGGTCGAGGTGTCGGCCGTGGACAGGCCCCGGTCGGCGGAGGTCGGCGGATAGGGCGGCACGACGTGGTCGAAGAAGCCGTCGTTCTCGTCGTAGGTGATGAACAGGGCGGTCCGGCTCCACACCTCGGGATCGGACGTCAGCGCGTCCAGCAGCCGGGCGATGTACCAGGCGCCGTAGTTGGACGGGAAGTTGGAGTGCTCGGTGAAGGCCTCCGGGGCGGCGACCCAGGAGATCTGCGGCAGGGTTCCGGCCCGGACGTCGGCGGCGATGCCGTCGAAGTAGCCGTCGCCTCCGGCCACGTTCGTGCCGGTGCGCGCCTTGTCGTACAGCGGGTTCCCGGGCTGGGCGTCGCGGTACTTGTCGAAGTAGAGCAGCGAGTTGTCGCCGTAGTTGCCCCGGTAGGCGTCGTCGATCCAGCCCCAGCCGCCGGGGCCGTCCAGGCCGTCGCCGATGTCCTGGTAGATCTTCCAGGAGACCCCGGCCTCTTCCAGTCGTTCGGGGTACGTCGTCCAGCCGTAGCCGCGCTCCTCGTTGCCGAGGACGGGTCCGCCGCCGGTGCCGTCGTTGCCGGTGTACCCCGACCAGAGGTAGTAGCGGTTGGGGTCGGTGGCCCCGATGAACGAGCAGTGGTAGGCGTCGCACACGGTGAACCGGTCGGCGAGCGCGTAGTGGAAGGGAATGTCGTCCCGGGTCAGATGGGCCATCGTCGTCGGCGTCTTGGCCGGGATCCAGCGGTCGTACCGACCGTCGTTGTACGCCCGGTGGCCGCCCGCCCAGTCGTGGTTGAGGCCCTGGAGGAACTGCATCCCCAGGTCGTCGGCGGTCGGGTGGAACGGCAGGGTCTCCTTGCCCGTCGCGTCGGCCTGATGCCAGACGGGCTTTCCGCTCGGCAGCGTCACGGGCCGCGGGTCCCCGAACCCCCTGACGCCTTTCAGCGCCCCGAAGTAGTGGTCGAAGGAACGGTTCTCCTGCATCAGGACGACGATGTGTTCGACATCCTGGAGCGTCCCGGAAGCCCGGTGGGCGGGGATGGCGGCGGCGCGGTCGATGCTGCCCGACAGTGCGGCGAATCCCGCCGTCGCACCGGCTATCTGGAAGAAGCGGCGCCGATTCATATCAGCCATGAGTGAGGGGCCTCTTGGAGTGTGGGGAACAGAAGCGAACAGGATGTTCCAAGAGAATCGAACAGAACGGAAGAGGCCGTGACGGATCGGTTAACGCCGCATGAGTTCCTCCAGGAGTTCGGCGAGGAGACCGGGGTGCCCCACGAACGGGGAGTGGCCCGTCCGCCACTCACGTACCTCGGTGCACCGCGCGGCCATCTTCCGTTGCAGAGCGGGGTCGATGACCCGGTCCTGGCCGCAGACGACGTAGGTGGAGGGCGTGTCCTTCCAGCTGTGATGGAGGGGGACTCCCCGTCCACAGCCGGGGGCTTGCGGACGGAGCAGGCCGACCGCCCAGGCAGCGGGGGGTGCGGGGCAGCCGTTGTAGAGCACTTCGGCCGCGAGGTCGGGACACAGACGGGTCGATCCGTCGGGCTCGGGGATGATCGCCTCCTGGAGTCGCGGCGATGCCCCGCCCAGGGTGGCGGCGCTCTCGCCGGTGTCCGGCACGAAGGCCGTCAGATAGACCAGCTGCCCCGCCCCGCGCACTCCGGTGATCACCGACCCGCCGTAGGAGTGGCCGAGCACGAGCGGAGGCTCCGCCAACGCGTCGACGGCGGACTGGACCGCCGCGGTGTCGGCGGACAGCGAGCCCCGGTGGAGCTCGGGCACGACGACCTCGATGCCCGCGGTCCGCAAGCGTTCCGCCACCCTGCCGAAGTGCTCGGGACGGTGGTACAGGCCATGAACGAGCAGTACGGCAGACAGAGCGCCCGCCTCCTCACGTAACGTTCCGACAGCTGAAAAGGTACGACGACAGCGAGGACCGAAGATGAACAGTCCGGCGATTGTGTCGCGAGAAGAATGGTTGGCGGCCCGGAAGGAACTGCTGGCGCGGGAGAAGCAGTTCGACCGGGAGCGGGACGCGCTCAGCGCACAGCGCCGGGCCCTGCCGATGGTCGAGGTCACCGAACCGTACGTCTTCGACGGTCCGGACGGCACGGTGAGCCTCGTCGACCTGTTCGACGGTCGCAGCCAGCTCATCGTCTACCACTTCATGCTGGCACCCGACTGGGAGGCCGGCTGCACCGGGTGTTCGCTCCTCGCCGACAACATCGGCCACTTGGCGCATCTGCACGCGGCCCGGACATCATTCGCCGGGGTCTCGCGCGCGCCTCTGGCGAGGATCACGGAGTTCCGCGAACGCATGGAGTGGACCTTCCCCTGGTTCTCCTCCCACGGGACATCGTTCAACTACGACTTCCACGTCACCATGGATGAATCCGTGACGCCCGTTCTCTTCAACTTCCGCACGAAGGACGAGCTGCGGGAGGCCGGAATCGGGTCCTGGGCCGAGAGCGGCGAGCAGCACGGCCTGAGCGTCTTCCTCCGCGAGGGCGATCGTGTGTTCCACACCTACTCGACGTACTCGCGTGGCACCGATCTCCTCAACGGCACCTTCAACTACCTGGACCTGACCCCCCTCGGGCGCCAGGAGGAGGCCGGGATCATGGACTGGGTCCGCCACCACGACGACTACGGCGGCTGAGCCGTGTCGGGGAAGTGGCGCGCGATGGAGTCGACCGCGTACCTGTGGCAGGAGACATGGTGGTCGACCCCGCACTGAAGCACGCCCCTTCCCGGTCACGCTCCGACGTGCCGCGCGGGCCTCGTCGGGTCAGGGCGCGCGCTTCACGTGGCGGACCAGCCACATCAGCAGGGCGTCCAGGTCGGCGGCGGCCGAGAGGACCCGGTCGACCGCCTCCGGGGTGTGCAGCCACTCCTCGTAGCCGAGGGGACGGGCGGCGATCAGCGAACGGTGGCGCAGCAGATCCGTACGGGGGTGGTCTGCCGGATAGCCGCGCGGGGGGCGTTTCATCACGTCCCCGGAGACGTCGTAGCCCTTCCTCCGCACCTCCTCGACGATGGCGGACAGTTCGGGGCCGCTCCTCTCGGAGGCCACGGCTCTGCGGAACACGTCCACCTGGCCGGGGTCGGGGTACCACCAGGCGCCCTGGATCCGCAGGCCGTCCAGGGAGAACCGGAGACCGATCTCGATCTTGCGGCCGAGCCGGATCACCGCGGCCTGGTGCTGCCACCACCAGGAGTCGGTGCGGTAGTGCCACACGGAGAAGTCCTCGTACCGGGGGTCGGTGTCCGCGACGTCGTTGAGGAGGGCGATCATCGGGAGCCGGACCAGGCGTTCGCGGTCCGCGCGGAAGCGTTCGCGGGTCGCGTGGTCCGGTTCGCCCTGAAGCTGCCACAACACGTCCATGGCCTGCTCCGGCCAGCCGGTGAACTGTCCGCGCATGCGCGCAGAATAGCTCACCCGTGATCGGTGGGCGGAGAGCTGGTCGGGCGGGGTGCGTCACCCCTGACGAAGCGGGGGTACGGCGGGGGCTCTCCGGCCGGTTCGATGTGCCATGCAGCCTCACTGTTCGGCGCCGACACCGAACGTGTCGAGGTCCGCGAGGACCAAGCGGGCCCTCTGGCTCCAGGTATGGCTGTGCAGGAACTGCCGGCGGGCCTTTTCGCCGAGTGAACGTCCGAGGGTCGTGTCGGTGACGAGGCGGCCGATGGCTTCGGCCCAGGCCTCCTGATCGTCGGGCGGGCGCAGGAGGCAGTTGACGCCGTCCTGGAGGACTTCGCGCAGCACGGGCAGATCGGAGGCGATGATGGCTCGCCCGTGCGCCATGTACTCGAAGATCTTCATCGGGGAGGCCCAGCGGCTCGTTTCGCAGTGGCTGCCGGCGGTGTAGACCTTCGCCTGGTAGGGAGCGAGAACGACGTCGAACAGCGGGTAGTACGCCTCGACGGCACCCGGCGGCCGGTGACCGTGGAAGTACGCGTTCGGCGGCCCGCCCCTCCTCCGCCACCGGTCGAGATCCTCGGGAGCGCCGCCGACCAGGTGGAAGTCGCAGTCGGGAAAGCGGTTGGCCAGCGCCAGGACGAGATGGATTCCGCGCCCTTCGTAGAGATGTCCCACGTATCCGATGCTCGGTGCGCCCGGCCTCCCCGGCAGCGGCGGTGGATCCTGCCGGTGGGCGGGAGTCCGGGGCTCTTCGGCGGCCTCCGGAGCGACCACGATCGGAAGGCTGCCCAGGTGGCCGTAGGCGAGCCGGTAGTCCTGCCCGAGGGCACGGGTGATCACGACGATGCGCGTCGGCGGAGTGTTACGGAGCAGGTCCTCCTCGATGCGCAGGGTGTTGGGGTCGTCCCTCAGACGGTGGGTCTCGTAGACGAGTGGCGCCACCTCGGCCGCTGCCGTGAGGGCGTACAGGTCATGGCCGTAGATGAGGTCCGGCGGGTCGCGGGTCAGCAGGAGGCGCACCCGGTCCGCCCGGTCCCGGTAGCCGGCCGGTGAGTAGTCGGGGCTCCGGACCGTCGTCACGGTGAAGCGGTGGCGCACCCCGTAGTACGCGTGCGGGTCCGGGACGGTGTACGTGCCCGGCGCCGTGTACAGCGTGACGTCGTGCCCTGCTTCGGTGAACGCGTCACACATCCGCATGGCGTGGACGCTGTTGGCATAGAGAGAGGGGACGCTCCCGGGGTGCAGATACGCGATGCGCAGGCCTGCCCGGACGGCAGGTGAGCGCCGCTGTTCCTCTGCCTGCCGCCGGTCCTGCCGTGTGGTGCGAGGCTCGGTCATGTCCGGCTCCCATCAGGTGTGTACCGGGTGCTGCGGCGGAGACATCCGGTGGACCGGCCTCCGCGCCGGGTGGTGTCCTAGCGGGCCTGCTCCCGGAACCACTCGACAGTCCGTTCGAGTCCCTCGCGCAACGGGACCGGCCGCACGCCGGGGACAAGGTTCAGAAGCCGCGAGTTCTCGGCATGGGAATGGCGAACGTCTCCCGGCCGGGGCGGCAGGTGCCGCGGGTCGAGCGGGGTCCCCAGAACCGCCTCCAGCTCCGTGATCAGTTCGGCGAGGGACGTACGCGTCCCGTAGGCGAGGTTCACCGGATCGGCGGAGACGACCTTGCGCAGCACCGCCCGGGTGAGAACCCGGCAGACGGTCTCCACATAGGTGAAATCGCGACTCTGGAGGCCGTCTCCGTTGACGAGGACCGGCTGACCGGTCATGGCGGCGTTGATCCAGGCGGGCACCACTGCCGCGTAGTCGTGTCCCGCGGGTTGCCGGGGACCGTACACGTTGAAGAAGCGGAACGGCAGAACCGGCAAGTCGTAGCAGTGGTGGTAGGAGGCCAGGTAGGACTCGGCCGCCAACTTGCCTACCGCGTAAGGGCTGAGGGGGGCCGGGCGCAGGTCCTCGTGCTTGGGAAGGTGGGGGTTGGCCCCGTACACGGAGGAGGAGGAAGCGGCGATCACATGGGCGCCGCCCGCGCGCCGGGCCGCTTCCAGAACCATCAGTGTTCCGGTGGAGTTGGCATGATGGCTGGCCAGGGGGTCGGCCACCGAGCGGGCGACCGAGGGCAGGGCGGCGAGGTGGACGATCGTCTCCGCTCCCCGGAACACCCGGTCGAGGAGCGCGGCGTCCAGGACGCTGCCCTCGACGAACCGCACGTCGGCTCCGGTGAGATTGTCCCGGGAACCGGTGGAGAGGTCGTCCAGGACACGGACCTCGGACGCCTCGCCGCAGCGGGTGAGGGCATGGGCGAGGTTGCTGCCGATGAAGCCGGCGCCTCCGGTGATCACGATCTTCACGCTCGTCACTCCCAGTCCGTGGTCAGAGAACGTCGATGTTGTCGCCGCCGAGCCGTCGGCGGCAGTCCAGGACGTAGGTGGAACATCGAGCGATGAGGCCGTAGTCGAACGCGTCGTGGTCCGCGAGCAGGACGACCGCATCGGCCGCCGACAGCTCCTGTTCCCCGGCCGTCACCCGTGGGACCGCGTCGAGTGGCCCGGAGGCCGGCGGCACCGACCGCGCGACGTGCGGGTCCGCGGCGCTGACGTTCGCGCCCAGGGCGAGAAGCAGTTCCGTGATGCGGACGGCCGGAGTCTCCCGGACGTCGCTCGTGTTGGCCTTGTACGCGAGGCCCAGCAGCAGGACGCGTGATCCGTCCACCTTCTTGCCGCGTCGCCGGAGCCCGTCGGTCAGCCGGCGTACCACGTAGTCCGGCATGTGGCCGTTGACGTCGTTGGCGAGCTCCACGAAACGAAAGGTGCGGCCGGCCGTGCGCTCGGCCCACCAGGACAGATAGGAGGGGTCGACCGGCAGGCAGTGTCCGCCGACTCCCGGTCCCGGGTGGAAGCTCAGGAATCCGTGGGGTTTCGTCGCCGCCGCGTCGATCGCCTCCCACACGTCGACGTCGAGGTCGTGGGAGAACGTGGCGAGCTCGTTGACCAAGGCGATGTTGACGTGGCGGAAGGTGTTCTCCAGCAGCTTGGCCATCTCGGCGGTCCGGCAACTGCTGACCTGCACCGTAGTGTCCACGATGGAGCCGTAGAACTCCGTGACCCGCCGCAGGGAGGTCGCGTCCACGCCGGAGACGAGTTTGGGGGTGTTGTCCAGCCGCCAGCGGGTGTTGCCGGGGTCTATGCGCTCGGGGCTGTAGCCGAGCTGGAAGTCGCGGCCGGCGAGGAGTCCGGATGTCTGTTGCAGGAGAGGGGCCACGAGGTCCTCGGTCGTTCCCGGGTAGGTGGTTGATTCCAGAACGACGGTGGTTCCCGGCCGGAGGTAACCGCCCAGGGTCCGGGCCGAGTCAACGATGTGGGACAGGTCGGGCAGTCCGTCTCTGAGTGGTGTGGGAACGGTGATGACCGCGATGTCGAAGCCTTCGCAGTCGGCCGGGTCACGGCTGGGCCGGTAGGCGCCGGAGGCGAGCAGGGGGAGGAGCTGCGCGCGGGAGACGTCCTCGACATAGGAGTCGCCGTCCACCAGACGGCTCACTCGTTCCTTGTCCACGTCATAGCCGACGACCTGGTATCCACTCTCGGCCGCCCGTACGGCCAGTGACAGTCCGACGTAGCCCTGCCCGACGATCACCGCGCGGCCACGGGACGGGCCGGGCCGTGTGGGGGGACGCGCCGCCTCGCGCGGTGACGCCCCGTCCGGGGCGGACCCGTTCACCTGTTCTCGCCGGACACATGGGGTCGCGCGCCCCCCGCCCACGGGCGTGGTCGGCCCGGAACCCGCGGGCGTCGGGTCCGGGTTCCGGCGCGTGGGGTCGCGGCGGGAGCGCAACGGTCGGGCGTGCTGGGCCGTACGGGCATGAGCAGTTCCCCTCTGGGCGGTTCGCCCCCGTGTGAAGGGCGCAGGACGCTCTCGGTGCGCGAGTCCGTTGCGGTGGCGCGGTCCCTGGGATGCGGGCGATGGGCCTGACGGTGGTCAGCGGGAACGTGCGGTCGGGTGTGGCGCCCGGGTGCCGGCAGGACCGGGGCAGACCTCATGTGAGCAGAGTGATCACATTGCGGGTGATGGTTCGTATCCGGGGTTCCAGGGGCAGGAGCCGCGGCCAGTCGGTGGTGGCCGCGTTGAAGACGGTTCCGCCCCGCGTGTAGATCCCGAGGGTGGCGGCTCGACCCGGGCCGTCACTTTCGCGTACGGCCGTGTGCCAGCCCGACGCGGGGGCCGTGGGGAGGTCCGCGACGCCCAGGATGGTGAATCCGTCGGGTGTTCCGTCCTCTCCGGTGGCGACCGCCCGGCCCTGCTGGTCGCGCCGATAGGCGGCTCCGTCGCATTCGTACCCCACGAGGTGATGCTCACCTCCCAGCACGTCGCCCTCTCTCAGGCCCGTGCCGGCGAAGACCGGGTGCTCGGGGTGCTGAACGGTGAAGCCCAGTGACTCGCGTGCCCCCTCCCAGTGCCCGCCGCCGTTGCGGTAGCTGACGCCGATGAGCCGGTTCTCCGGTTCGATCTCCCACCAGTGGTCGGGGGCGCCGCGCATCCGGTCGGTGTCGGCGCCCTGGGGTGCTCCGGGCGGGTACTTGGCGCAGCTGATGGCCGTGCCGGCCGAGTTCGGTGTCACCCGCCACCAGCAGGTGTTGGCCCCGAAGATCGCCAGGTTGCCGCCCTGGTCGCGGAAGTCGGTGACGTGTCGACGGACGCCCTCGCTCCAGTACTCGTCATGTCCCGCGGACAGCAGCAGCCGGTAGCGGTGTGCGAGTTCCGGGTCCTCGTCAAGGTCGAGGTCGGTGCAGTAGTCGGCGGTGAACCCGGATGTCTCCAGCCACGCGATGAAGGGCGCGTCCCAGTGCGCGAAGGTCTGGCGGGGAGTGCGGGGGTCGTGGGCGTCGGGCCTGCCCTTGACCGGGCCGCCGGTTCCGCCGCCGGGGCGCGCGAGGGTGACGGTGCGACGGGTCTCCGTGCGGGAGAGGGCACCATACAGGCTGGCTCCGCCGCTCCGGTTGTACGCGTGGTAGGTGAAGAGCGGCACCTTGTAAAGGATGCGAGCGGTGCGCCCGGGGTCGCGGGCCGTCACCACGAACAGCAGTCGCGAGTGCCGGGCGTCCAGGGCGGCCGCATCGGCCGGCGTCCGCGCGGCGGGGTGTCCGGTGCCGGGGCCGAGTACCGCGACGTACACCCCCGAGGGCCAGTGCCCAGGGATCGCCATGTCGTGCCCGGGCCAGGTCCAGTCCTCGTCGTGGCCGCCCGGCTCCGCGTATGCGCCGGGTCCCTCCAGATGGCCCATCAGGCGTGGACGCGGGCCGCAGCGGTAGAAGTCGGCCCGGAACCGCCGGGCTCGCGTCGAGATGTGCAGCCGCAGGATCTCGCCGGCCCGCACGCTGGGCCGGCCCGGATAGCCGTTCACCACTACCCCGTCGATGGGCGCTTCATCCGTCATGGGGTGGGCCCGGTCGGGCGGTTACCCGGGCCGCCGAGCCCGGCGAGGACGACATCGGCCCGTCGGCGCCAGGTATAGCGCTCCCGTACCTGCCGCCGTCCCTCGGCGCCGAGTCTGTGGCGGAGGGAGGAGTCGGTGATCAGTTCGTGCAGGGCTCCCGCCCAGGCGTCCGGATCCTCGGGCGGGCGGAGGAGGCAGTTGACGCGGTCCTGGAGGACTTCCCGCAGGACCGGCAGGTCGGAGGCGATCATGGGGCGGCCGTGGGACATGTACTCGAACACCTTCATGGGCGAGGCCCAGCGCCCGGTCTCCCCCAGTCTTCCCCACGTGTACACCTTGCGCTCGTAGGGGGCCAGAACGACGTCGAAGCCGGGGTAGTACGACCCGAGTTCGGCGGGCGGCCGGTGGCCGTGGAAGTACACGTGTGGAGAACGGCAGACCTTCTGCCAGCGGACGCGGTCCTCGTCCGTGCCGCCGACCAGGTGGAAATCGATCGAGGGAAAGCGTTCGGCGAGCTGCAGGACGAGGCCGATGCCCCGTCCGTCGTAGAGGTGGCCGACGTAGCCGACGCGCGGGGCGTCCGGGCGGCCCGGCAGCGGCGAACGGCCGGCCGGGGCAGGGCCCGGCGGGTCCGCGCAGTCCGGCGCGACCACGATGGGCAGCGTGCCCAGGGCCGCGTACTTCTCCCGCAGGTCGTGGGCCAGGGCGTGAGTGATCGCGACGACGCGTTCCAGTCGGGGGGTGCGGAGGAGCTCTTCCTCGGTGCCGACGGGCGAGAGGTCCTCGCGCAGTTGGTGGATCTCGTACACCAGGGGCGCCAGGTCGCCGAGGGCGGCCAGGGCGTAGGGATCCCGCCCGTAGACGAGGTCGGGGGCGGGGCCGTCCTCCACCAGTGTCCGGATGTCCTCGGCCCGCTTCCAGTAGCCGGAGGGCGTGTAGTCGGGGCAGGCCACGAGACGGATCGGGAAGCGGTTGCGCACACCGTAGTAGGCGTAGGGGTCCTCGCCCGAGCCGGGTACGGAGTAGAGGGTGACCTCGTGCCCGGCCTCCGCGAACGCGTCACACATACGCATGACGTGTACTCCGTTGGCGAAGGGGGAGGGAATGCTGCCCCCGTGCAGGTACGCGATGCGCATGCCGGCCTAGCTCCGCGGGGCCGTGGTGGCGGATCCGGGCCGCGGGGCGGCTGGAGGTCGCTGGGACCGGGTGTCCATCGAATCCACGGGCGTCTCCTCGGGACGGGGCAGCTGACGAAGCATCATCCTGTGTGCCGCGGGGCTTTCCAAGAGTGACCTTTCAGCCTGTTCAGCTGTCCTGTTTCCGCCAGTTTTGCCCGCATCGCGGGAGCGGACAAGCCGATGGCGAAGCCTGGAACGCCGGTCCGGCGTCGGACCCATCCCTTCTGTCGGCAACTTCCGGACAGAAATGTGTCCGAGAGGGAACAGGTGACAGAGCGGACGTGCTGTGAGCGGGGGCGTTTCCGACGGCTGCCGCGCGTGGTAGGCCCGGGCTGCGATCAGCACGCCGGGCCGACCGGGAGACGCAGGCGGGCGGCGCACGGGCGTCGGTGCCGACCACTGGGAACACCCTGCCGTCAAGGGACTTCCACCCGGGTATTCAGGAGCCGAACGGGCCGTGGTGCGGGCGTCGCGGCGAACCAGCGGCACCTTGTGCTCCCTTCCGGACCGCGCCTACCGTGGTCGCGCCGTGACTCCCCGTCAACGTCGGCGGAGACGGTAATCGAAGGGAGATCGACATGATCGACACGACCGAGGAGATCGAGCAGATTCCCGAAGACGAACTTCCCGAACTGGCACTGATGGTCGACGTGCCCAGCTGACGCGGCGCCACCCGGGCGGCGAGCCGATCCGGTTCGCCGCCCGTCCCCCACCGCTCACCCGATCCCCGCTCCTACGGCAGCACGGAGGTCATCCACGGTGCGAGTGGAACCCGACGCCCGCGAGAGTACCGAGGAGCGCTCCGCCCTGGCGCTCATGACCCGCACGGCCCTGGAACGGGTGGGCCTGGAGGTCCTGTCGCGGGAAGCCACGCATCCAGCGGTGGTCGAGGCGGCGCACGTCGCCCAGCACATGATGCGGACCGGTCATCCCACGCCCGAGCGCCTCACCCGCGTGACCGGCATGCTCGACCGAGCCCGGTCGGCCGGCCCCGCCTCGCCTTCCTCCGGGCTTCCCTGGCCGGTCGAACTCACGGAGCCGGGGCCACACCTGGAACGCAGTGTTGTCCGCGCGCTGAGGTCCGTACCGAAGAGAGCCACCGAACCGGACACCTTCCACGGCTCCGAGGTGACCGGGTGGCGCACCCATGAGAGGGACACCGCGCACCACGCGATCGCCCTGCTGACGTCGGCCTGGCCCGGCGCGGCGGCCGAGTTGAGCACCGTCCTCGTACAGATCGCCCTGTTGGACGGACCCGCCATCGACGGGTTCACCGACTTCACGGTCCACGGCGCCGTCTTCATCCGACGCGACCGTCTCACGCCGGACCCCGACGGGTTGCCGGGCCCCGTCCGGCTGGCCGAAGCCCTCGTCCACGAAGGCGCCCACACGCGCTGCAACGCCGCGTCCGTGGCGACCCGGCCGTTCCTGCGGCCCCTGGAGGACGACGGACCGATGGTCACCACCCCTCTCAGGATCGACCCGAGGCCGCTCACCGGCCTGTTCCAGCAGATGGTGGTCCTGGCGCGCAGTGTCCTGCTGTACCGGCACCTGATCGCCGACGCCCCGGACGAGGCCGGCACGCACGCTGCCGTGCGATCGCGCCACGACCTCCTTGCCCGCTCCGCCGCCGAGGCGGTCGGCACCATGGCCGGGCACCGTGACGCGCTCACCGAACACGGTGCGGCGATCCTGGAGGACGCCGCACTGGTGGCACAGGTGCGCGCCTGATGGCCGTGGCTTCCTGGACGCCTCAGGTCTTCGCCCCGTACGCCTCCTGTCCGCAGGTCGTCTTCGCCCGGGTGGCGGCGCGCTCACCGCAGTTCGACGCCGTCTGCGCCGCCGGTGACCGTCCGATCCTCGTGGGG
Organism: Streptomyces sp. McG3; assembly: GCF_018619185.1. GTDB lineage: Bacteria > Actinomycetota > Actinomycetes > Streptomycetales > Streptomycetaceae > Streptomyces. The sequence continues at coordinate 45,042 of NZ_JAAXYC010000024.1, forward strand.
AGTTCGGCCGGACACGACCCGGAGAGGGTCGCGGCAAGCGCGCGCGGCGAACTCCTCGAACGTATGGGCAACGTCCTGGCGGGACGTGCGGCCGAGGCGGACGCGGCGGTGGTCGCGACCCACAAGGAGCTCCGCCGCAAGGGGATCCCCGCCGTCGATCCCGCCGGGCTCACGGCAGACGGCGGCGCGGCTGCGCTGGACGACGTGCGCGAGGCCCGTCGGCTCTGGGTGCTCGGGCGCTCCCTGCGCACCGGTGCCGAGGTGCACGTACCGGCCGGAGCGGTCTTCCTCCACCACCGGGCGCCGACCGGGTGCGATCCAGGGCCGGGCGCCGGCTCCACCGGCATCGCCGCCCACCCGGATCCGGAGGCGGCAACGCAACACGCCGCCTGGGAGGTACTGGAACGCGACCTCATCCGCGGGAGTTGGTACGGCCTCCTTCCGGGCCCGGACGTGATGGCCTCGACCGGGCTGCCGGAGCCCCTGTCCCAACTGCTCGACGGCACGGGGACGGAGGCCACCGGGCTCGATCTGCCGGCCCCCGCCGGAGCACGGTGCGTGGCCGTGGCTCTGCACGCCGCGGACGGGACCCGGCAGACCTTCGGGGCGCGCTGCGGTCCGGATACGGGCGATGTCGACACGCTGGCCGAGAAGGCGGCCTATGAGGCGCTCATGGTGCGCTGGAGCATGAACACAGCGGTAGTGAAGGACACATGGGCGCGTTGGCGGGGCGAAGATCCGCCGGACTCCGCGGTCAAGCACGCGCTGTGGACGTATCACCGGCAGGACAGCCTCCGCCTGTGGACGTCCCGCGCCCCGCGGAGCGGGGTCCGCCGCGAACCGGCCGCCGGGGCGCCCCACCGGTCGGGAACGGACGCCCTCGCCGAGCACACCGGCGGAGACCTCGTCGTCGTGGACACCACGAGCGGACAGCCGGCCTCCTTGGGCTGGACCGTAGTACGGGTCGTGGCTCCGGGGGCACGTGCCCTGCCGACCGGCCCGAACGGTGAACCCGGCCCGGCGGCCGGGCCCGGCCCGCACCCGCTCGGATGATCCCGCGATCCGCACACCGCCCGCCGGCCGGCCGTGACCGCGCAGACCACCGCTCGTCACGGGGACCGGAACGACCGCAGGCCGAGGAGGCCCGGCATGACCGTCCAACCCGACAGACCAGCCCCCTCGCCCCACCGGCCCTCCGTGACACCGGGCCCCGTCGATGACCGCCACGCCCCCAGGACCGTCCCGGCGGGACAGTACGCGGACGACCACGCAGCCGACTACGACCGGTGGTTCGCCAAGCCCGGCGTCACCACGGCGACCGTGGACATGCTCACCGAGCTCGCCGGTGAGGGCCGGATTCTCGAACTGGGGGTGGGTACCGGCAGGGTCGCGCTGCCACTCGCCCGACGAGGCTTCGACGTTCACGGAATCGAGGCGTCGGCGGCGATGGCGGCGCGGCTCCGCGCGAAACCCGGCGGGGACAACGTCCACGTCACCCTCGGCGACTTCGCCGATGTGCCCGTCGAGGGACCGTTCTCCCTCATCCTCGTCGTGGGGGGCACCCTCTTCGAACTCACCTCCCACGAAAGCCTTCAGCGCTGCCTCATCGCCTCGGCGGACCGGCTCACGCCGACGGGCGCCCTCGTTCTCGACGCGCACGTGCCCGAAGCCCTGGCCGTCGCGGCCGCGTCGGGGGTGCCCGAGGTCGTCTCCGAGACCGATGACCACCTGATCCTCTGCCACCGCAGGATCGACCCGTCCACCGCGACGTACCAGTCCCACTACCTCGTTCACGAGGGAGACCGCACCCGTCACCTCCGGGTCCGCTTCCACTACGCCTCACCGGGAGAACTGGACCTGATGGCGGAGCGGGCGGGATTGCGGCTCCGGAGGCGCCTGGGCTCCTGGACGGGCGAGCCGTTCACCCGCGCAAGCAGCTATCACGTCTCCGTCTACGAACGCCTCTGAGCCT
>NZ_JAAXYC010000250.1 GCF_018619185.1 Streptomyces sp. McG3
CTCCCCGCACGCCCGGCTGTCTCCGCCTGCCCCACCAGCCCCTTCGAGGGATCGGCCCACAGGGCCTCGCCCCGCTCGACGGCGCGCTCGACCGCTCCGGCCAGGGTGTTCAGGGTGACGGTCTCCATGGCGCCCTGCTCCGGCCGCCAGTAGCCGGGGACCTTGTTGAGCCAGTGCCGGACGAAGACGTCCGGTGAACCGTCCCGGGCCGGTTCGACCATGACGACCAGACACCTGGGCACCGTCGGGTCGGGGGCGGCGGGCCGCTCCAGGCGCCGCCGGCAGTCGGCGAGCGCCTCCCGCGCCCCCGGGACCGCCGCCCGGGCGTCGTCGGCCGGGGCGGCAAGATCCCTCGCCTGCGCCCAGCGGTCCGCCCACCGGCGCAGCGCCGCGCCCTGCTCGGCGGAGAGGGCGGCGGCCGCCTCGACGAGGACGACGGCTGCGGGGAGGCCGTCGGCGCGTGCGGTCATGTCCAGTGCGTGGTCGAAGAGTTCGGCCGGTGCTCCGTGGTCCGGCAGGTCCCCGGGCAGTTCGTCGCCGAGGAGGGCGGCGAGGCGCCCGCCGTCGATGTCCTTCGCCTCGCCCAGCAGCCGGCGCGCCTGCCGGGCGATGTCCTCGGCGAAGACGGGCGCGGGCCAGGGCCCCGGCCGGCCGCCGTCGGTCCGGATGCCGGCCTCGGCGGCGATCCGTTCGGCGTCGTCCTCGCCGGAGACGGTGCGGACCGCGTAGACGAGCGCCTCGGGGCCGCCGGGCCGGTGGATCACCTTGCGGACCAGATGGGTCATGTCGATCCGGGGCGTGCTGTCCGGGTAGGTCAGTTCGACGCCGAGCCGGTACTCCACCGTGCTCACGAACTCGCCGCGCTGGCTTCGGTCCTTGACGCAGTCGAGCAGGGTCAGCGCGTCGACCAGGATCTGCATCAGGTCCGGTCCCGGGTGCCTGTGCGGGACAGCATTCATCGCCGACCATCCCCCGCCGAGTCGGTCCAACTCACATGACTGAACGCGAAGTTACCACGATTGAATCTTCGGCAACCAGGATCCTCACGCGCCCTCGCGGCCCTGTGCGGAGCGCTGCTCAGGCCCTGGACGCGGGCTCGGCGGGGCGGTCCCGCCGGAACGCCAGGTCCCGCTCACGGACCAGGCCGCCGGGGCCCGCCGACCGGAGCACCACGTCCAGGGCGCGGTCGGGGTCGGCGGCGTACACGGTGCTGAACCAGGCCATGTTGGCCTCGACGACCGCCCAGCCGGCTTCCCGGCCGGGGCGGCGCATCCGTCCGACGTCCACGACGACGGCTCCGGGCAGGGTGTCCCCGCACTCCTCGGTGAGCCGGCCGGCGAAAGCGCGTACGGCGGTCTCCTGGGGGTGACCGGCCAGTGGGGCAGCGTCGAGCCGGCCGTGCACGGCGTAGCGCGATCCGGTGCGGACCTCGCCGTCGAGCAGGAAGAGTCTGAACTCATCCTCCCAGCCGACGACTTCGCTGATCTGGATGAGCGGGTCGCCGGAGCCCGGCGGAGGCTGCGGGAGAGAGGCGCCGTCCGGGTGGACGGCGGCGGGGAAGCTCTTGTCGGTGGGTGGCTTGACGAAGAGCGGGCCGGTACGGCGGCGGGCTTCGGAGAGGGGCACCCGGCTGACGCTCCGGCCGGTGAAGGCGCCCGGAAGGGCGTCCAGCCACCCGTCGTGCGGCTCCAGGAGCGCCACCCCGAGCGGACCCGCGACCCGGGCACCGAAGCACGGCCCTCCGTAGTAGTGCCCGTCTCCCCTCCCCCGGTACCGCTCGGGAACTCCGTCGGCGGGCAGCACGGTCACCTCCATGCCACGCCGGCGTGCCGCGTCGGACAGCAGGGAAGCCGTGCCGGAGCGATGCGGTGGGAGCGCCAGGAAGCCGGGTCCGGACGGCATACGCCTTCCCCCCCTCCTTCCTCTCCGCCGGCCTCGCCGTCAGCCCAGGAGGACCGGGAAGGCGGCCATGTCGTTCTGCGTCATCACCGGAAGCTTGCTGATCTCCTCGTCCGGGACGGCGAGGCGGAGTCCGGGGAAACGCGCGAACAGGGCGGGCAGCGCGATGCCCGCCTCGACGCGGGACAGGGCCGCCCCGGGGCAGATGTGCGGGCCGTGGCCGAAGGTCATGTGGCGGTTCCGGGTGGGCCGGGTGATGTCGAAGGCGTCGGCGTCGGGGCCGTGCTGCCCGATGTCGCGTCCGATGGCCCGGTAGGAGACGACGACTCCCTCGCCCTTGCGGATCACGTCGTCGCCGACGGTGATGTCCTCGGTGGCGAACCGCATCAGCAGGTGGGTGGTGGGGGTGTCCCAGCGCAGCGTCTCCTCGATCACCGCGTCCCAGCCGGCCTCCCCGGAGAGCACCATGCGCAGCTGGTCCGGGTGGGAGAGGAGGGCGCGCACGGCGTTGAGGACGAGGCCGATGGTGGTCTCGTGCCCGGCGGCGACCATGGCCTTGAGGTTGCCCACCACCTCCTCCTCGGTGAGCGGCTCGCCGCCCTCCTCGGCCAGGATCAGCGCACTGGTGAGGTCGTCCGTGGGCCGGGCGGTCTTCTCCCGTACGAGGTCGGTGTAGAAGACGTCCAACTCGGCGAGCAGCGCGAGGCGTTCGTCCTGCGGGGTGAGCATGGAGAAGAACGCCTTGTACTGCCTGGTCAGCATGGCGTGCTGGGACTCGTCCACACCCATGAGCATGCCCACCACCCGCATCGGCAGCGGCTGGGCGAAGACCGCCTTCAGGTCGACGACCCCGTCGTCCCCCTGCGCGGCGTCGAGGGCGTCCAGCAGTTCCTGGGTGAACTTCTCGATCTCCGGCCGGATCGCCTCCAGGCGGCGGGGGGTGAGCGCCTGCGAGGTCTTGGTGCGCAGCCGCCGGTGTTCGGCCCCGTCGACGGTGAACATGGAGCGCCCGGCGTCGATCATGCCGATCAGCGGCCACGCGTGGGTCACCGCGCCGCTCTGCCAGAGGCCCCAGGCGTCGATGTCCTTCACCAGTCGCGGGTCGAGGAGGAGTTGGCGTGCCTCGGCGTGCCGGGTGACCGTCCAGGCCGGTACGCCGAGCAGGTCGATCCGGGCGAGGACCCCGGCGTCGCGCAGCCGCGCGGTCTCGCCGTCCAGGTCCTGGACCATGGGGTCGATGACGACGGTCCCGGCGCCCCGGTCGGCCGGCGCGGCGGCAGTGTGCGGGCAGTTCACAACGCGTCTCCTGTCGTGCGTACGGGAGTGAAGCGGACGGGCAGGGCGATCGACCCGCGCAGGAACGCGGACGGCCGGCGGACCAGTTCGGAGGCGGGGACGGCCAGTTCGAGGTCGGGCAGCCGGTCGAGCAGCACCTCGATGCCGGTACGGGCGATGATCTCGGCGATCTCCTGGGCGGGGAAGGGGCAGCGGTACTCGCCGTGGCTGAAGGCCAGGTGCGCGCTGTTGCCGCCCTGCCCGGAGCGGACGGCGGAGGCGGTGACCTGCTGCCGGATGTGCGGGTCGGCGTTGGCCGCGCCGAGACCGAGGAGCAGCATGTCGCCGCGCGCGATGTCCCGGCCGCCGAGCCGGGCGTCGCGCGCGGCCCAGCGACCGGCCAGGATCTGGGTGGGGCCGTCCTCCCAGAGCACCTCGTTCATGGCCTCGGCGACACTGTGCCGGCCGCCGGACAGGGCGTCGGCGAACTGGTCCTCGGTGAGCATCAGCCGGGTGGAGTTGCTGATCCAGTCGGCGGTGGTCAGGTGCCCGGCGGCCGTGATGGCCATCAGGTCGAGCGCGTACTCCTCGTCCGTGAACGGTTCGGGGTGGGCGAGCATCCGGGAGGTCACGTCGTCGCCGGGCCGCGCCCGCTTCGCAGCCACGAGGCGGTGCATGTGCTCACCGAAGCTCAGGTGCGCCTTCTGCGCGCCGGGGCCGCCGTCGGCGAGGTCCTTGAGCACCCGCGCGATGTCGGCGCCCTCGTCGTCGGGGAAGCCGACGAGCCGGGCGAGCACGAGGACGGGCAGCGGCTCGGCGAACTCGGCGACGAGGTCGGCGGTGCCCCGGGTGCAGACGGCGTCGATGAGGCGGTCGGCCAACTGCTCGCAGTGCTGCCGGATCTCGAAGGGGTCCGCCCCTTCGAGAGCCGGTACGACCATGCCGACGTGGCGCCGGTGCTCGGCCCCGGCGGTGAAGTAGATGGACGGCATGGGGGTGCCCACCATGGGCAGCAGCGGCCAGTCGGCGGGGACGTGTCCCCACTGGTTCCACAGGGAGACGTCCCGGGGGAACAGTTCCCCGTCGCTGGTGACCTGGTGGAGTTCCCGGTAGCCGACCACCAGCCAGGCCGGAAAGCCGCCGGGCAGTTCGACGGGGACGACGGGCCCGTGGTCGCGCCGCATGGACCGGTAGAGCTCCTGCGGCTCGGTGGGGAAGCCGGGCCCGCCGAGCGCGACGGCGCCCGTACCGGCGCCCACGGGGCAGCCTCCTCCGGTGCCGGCCGTGGACGCGGGCGTGGCGGACGAGGGGTTCGTCATCGTACGGACTCCAGGGGCGGCGGCTTCGCGCGTTGCGACCATACGATCAACGCGGCACCACTATAAGGAGGTTGCGTGAATCACCGGAGCTGTTCGCGCTCATTTTCGCCAGAACTCCGAACGATTCGACCTCACGTTCCGCCCGTTCTCCCGTGACATCTGCGCACCTTTGATCACAAGGTCGGCATCGTCGTGGGGCTCGGCCGAGCACCGGCGGCCGTCGGTCCCGGTCGGGGCCGCGTCCGGGACGTGAACGGCGCGGGGGGCCGCCCCGGGCTCGCACCGTGATCCCACCGCTCTACGATCGGGGCGTGTGCGCTGACGTCATGGTTGCCGAGGACGACGAGAAGCAGGCCGAGCTCGTACGCCGCTATCTGGAACGGGAAGGACACGCCGTACGGATCGTGGGCGACGGCCTCGCCGCGCTCGAAGCCGTCCGGCACCAGGAACCCGACCTGCTCGTCCTCGATGTGATGATGCCCCGGGCCGACGGCCTGGACGTGGTGCGGGTGCTGCGGTCCGAGAGCCGCGAGCTGCCGGTCCTGATGCTGACCGCCCGCTCGACCGAGGACGACCTCCTGCTCGGTCTCGACCTCGGTGCCGACGACTACATGACCAAGCCCTACAGTCCGCGCGAGCTGATGGCCCGCGTCCGTACCCTGCTGCGGCGTACCCGGCGCACCGCCGCCCCGGAGCCGGTGGCCGAGGACCCGGTCCTGCGTGTCGGCGCCCTCGTGGTCGACCCGGCGCGGCACGAGGTGTCCGTGGGCGGCGGGGCGGTGGAGTGCACCCCGGGCGAGTTCCGGATCCTGGCAGCCCTGGCGGCGGGACCGGACCGCGTGTTCAGCCGTCAGCGGCTGCTGGAGGAGCTCCACGGGTTCGACCGCTACATCAGCGCCCGGACCGTCGACGTGCACGTCATGAACCTGCGCAAGAAGATCGAACGGGCCCCGCGGCGGCCGGAGCGCCTGCTCACCGTGTTCGGCGTCGGCTACAAGCTCACCGATCCGGCGAAGGCGGTCCGGCGTGCGTAGGGTGCGCGGCGGGAACCACGGGGCGGCCGGGCACGGGACGGACCGGGACGGCGAGGCCCCCGGCCGACGCGACGGCCGGCGGGAGACACCGGGCCGGGCACGGTTGCCGCTGCGCCGGAGCCTGCTGGGGCGGCTGCTCGCCGTTTCGGCGCTGGTGGCCGCGTGTTCGGTGGCGGCCACCGCCTGGATCGCCGTGCAGACCACCTCGGGTGCGATCAAGCAGGAGCAGGGGCAGAACCTCACCGCGGACGCCCGGATCTACGACACCCTGCTGGACTACGCCGCCCGCAATCCGACCTGGGACGGGGTCGGTGCGACGGTGCGCGAGCTGGCCCGGGAGTCGGGCCGCCGTGTCGCCCTGACCACGCAGGGCAGGCAACCGCTCGCCGACTCGGCCACCGCGGAGACCGCCCCGGCACTTCCGCCGCAGGCGTCCGCCGTGGTCGACCCGTTGTCCGTGGACACCGTCCTGGCGGCGCGCGGGACCGACGGGCAGGGCACGGCGGCCGACCGCATCGACCCCCGGGCGGTGGGGCCGTTCCGGCTGTCGACGGCCGACAGCAAGGCGCTGCGGCGGACCGCCGACAGCAAGGTGGAGTGCCTGAACCGGGCGGGCATCGCCTCGGACGTGGTGGTCGGCCCGAGCGGCCGTTCCCGGGTGCAGATCGTGGGCAACGACCCCGAGCGCGCCCTCGGCACCCGCTGCGATCTCGCCGCACTGGACACGCCGACCCGTTCGGAACAGAAGGCGCTCGACGCGCTTACCGGGCTGGCCGACGCCTGCCTGAAGCGCCAGGGCCGCGAGGGCGTCCAGCTGAACGGCGATCTGTCCTGGGGGGATCCGGCCTCCTCGGTCGTGCCGGGCGAGGAGGCCGGACCGCTGGTGCCACGGGTGCCGTTGCCGGCGCCGGCGCCGAGCGACGCCCCCGTGGAGGACGCCGCGCCGTCCGTCGTCACGCCGGAGCGCACGGGCGAGAACGACCGGGCCATCGCGTCCTGTGTGAGCGCGGCCCGCGGCGAACAGCTCAGCTCGTACGTGTCCTCCCCCGCCCTCCTCTTCATCGGCGACGAGGGCGGCGCGACGCTGCCCGGGTTCGACCTGTCCCCCGCGAACACCGCCAGGATCGCCGGGGCCGCGGCGCTCGTGCTGGCCCTCACCGTGGGCGCGTCGGTGTTCGCGGGGGCCCGGCTGGTGCGCCCGCTGCACGCGCTGACCGGCGCCGCGCAGCGTATGCGCGACGGGGAGCAGCCGGAGTCGGTGCCCGTCTCCGGGGACGACGAGGTCGGCCGGCTCGCCGCGGCGTTCAACGACATGTCCGCGCACCGGGCGCGGCTGGAGGAGCAGCGCAAGGCCATGGTGAGCGATGTCGCCCATGAACTGCGCACCCCGCTGAGCAACATCCGCGGCTGGCTGGAGGCCGCCCAGGACGGACTCGCCGACCCCGACCCGGCGTTCGTCTCCTCGCTGCTGGAGGAGGCCGTGCTGCTCCAGCACATCATCGACGACCTCCAGGACCTGGCCGCCGCCGACGCCGGGGTGCTGCGGCTGCACCCCGGACCCGTCGAGGCCCGGGAGCTGCTGAGCCAGGTCGCCGCCGCCCACCAGGCGCGGGCGGAGAACGCGGGCGTCACCCTCGCCGTCGCGGGCTCCGCCCCGGGGCCGGCCCTGCGCGCCGACCCGGTCAGGCTCCGGCAGGCGGTGGGCAACCTGGTGTCCAACGCCGTACGGCACACGCCCGCGGGCGGGCGGGTGACGCTGCGCGCGTACGCCGCCGAGGAGGGCGACGGGGCGGTGCTGGTCGAGGTGGCGGACACCGGTTCCGGCATCCCGTCCGAGGACCTTCCGCATGTCTTCGACCGGTTCTGGCGCGCGGAGAAGTCCCGCAGCCGCCGTACGGGCGGCAGCGGCCTGGGCCTCGCCATCGTCCGCAAACTGGTCGAGGCCCACGGCGGCACGGTGGACGCGGCGAGCGTCGAGGGCGAGGGGTCGACGTTCGTCCTCCGGCTGCCCGGAACCGGGCCGTCCGGCCCCTGATGGGATGACCACAGCGCTCTGACAGCTTCTTCATATCTCCACGCCAGCCTGGCGGCATGCCCCGTCCCCGGTGCGAACCCGCATCCGGGACCGTCACGGGGCCGAGTATGGAATGGAGCCATCCGTATGACCGCTTTCCCCTCTCGCCGCACCCTGCGTGCCGCCGTCCTGGCCGCCGTCGCGGCCGGCGCGGTGCTGGTCCCGTCCGCCGCCGCGTTCGCCGACGCCTCCCCGAAGTCGTCGGAGCCCGCCGTGGTCGACCTGTCCTCGAAGCCCTCCGAGGCCCCCACCAAGACCCCGGAGGACGCGGGCCCGGCGGTCGCCCCGCGCGGCGGCGTGGCAGCGGGCGACCGCCCGGCGCCCGCACCCAAGGAGGCCGGACCCGCGGAGGCCGCACCCGCGGTGACCCCGCGCGGCGGCGTGGCAGCGGGCGACCGCCCGGCGCCCGCGCCGAAGGACGCGGGCCCGGCGGTGACCCCGCGCGGCGGTGTCGCCGCGGGTGAGCGCCCCGCCGGCGGCGGCGACAACAGCACTGCGGTGCTGGCCGGTTCGGTGGCCGGGACCGCGCTGCTCGCGGGTGTGGGCACGATCGTGCTGCGCCGCCGCTCGTCGGCCGGCCTCGACGGCTGACCCGCACCGCTCACCACCGCTGACCGTGGCGCCGCCCCGAACCGGGGCGGCGCCACGCCCGCGCACCGGCCCGCACCGCCCCGTCCCGCCCCGATCCCGGAGTTCTCTGTGCCGTCCCGTACGCCCCACCGCTTCCGGCGGACCACCGCCCTGTTGACCGCCGTCGCGGCCTGCGTCGCCCTGGCGGGGTGCTCGTCCGCCGAGCCCGCCGCCTCGTCCTCCTCCGCCGCGTCGGGCGCGCCCTCCGCCCCGGCCTCTGCCGCACAGGGCGAGGCGGCGTCCGGATCGAGCGGACCGACCGGATCGACCGAGCCGTCCAGCACCGACGAACCACGTCAGCCCGGCCCCGCCCACGTCTCCATCCCCTCGATCGGTATACAGAGCACGCTCATGGAGCTGGGGCTCAACGCGGACGGAACGGTCGAGGTCCCGCCCGCGGACCAGGGCATGACGGCCGGCTGGTACACCGGCGGGTCCGTGCCCGGGGAACCTGGGCCGGCCGTCTTGATCGGCCACAACGACACCCGCTTCGGCCGGGCCGTCTTCCACGACCTCAAAGACATCCGCGAGGGCGCCGAGGTGCTGGTCCGCGACGGAGCGGGCACGACCCTGCGCTTCACGGTCACGGGCAAGGAGACGGTCAGCAAGAAGGCGTTCCCCACCGAGAAGGTCTACGGCCCGACGAAGGACAGCACACTGCGGCTCATCACCTGCGACGGGGAGTTCGACGCGGAGGGCCATCCCGTCGACAACCTCATCGTGTACGGCGCCCTCGCCTGAACGTGTCTGCCGCCATGGGGATCCCGCGAGCGACGGCCAGCACGTGGCGGTGGCAGCCCAGCGGGTCAGGACACCTGGTCCGGGACGGAGAAGCCCTCGGGCGGCACGCCCTCGACGAACAGCATCCCCACCCCGACCTTGCCTTCACGGATCTTCCGGGCCCTTCGGTACGCGGGCGAGCCGTACCACTCTTGGATCCGGTCCATGTCGGGAAACTCGATGACCACGACACGGGAGGAATTCCAGACGCCCTCGACGGGCTCGGGCGTGGAGCCCGCGATCAGGTAACGGCCGCCGTGGTCGAGGACGGACTCCTGGGCCACCGACGCGTAGGCCAGGCCCGCCTCCTCGTCCAGCACATCGACGTTGACGATGACGTAAGCGGACATGGGATTCCCTTGTTCAGCCGGACACGGCACGCACGGATCACGGTCGAGGCTACGGCTCGACGCCGTCGCGGCCGGCAGCACGGCCCGCTGCCCGCGGGGCCACCGGTCGGGTGGCGACCGGTCGGCGACGGATGGCAGCCGGCCGGACAGACTCGTGCCACCCGATGTCTACCCGTCGGTAACTCCCGCTGCTTGGATGGGGTCGACCGGTACGCCCCCCACTCGACCACAGGAGACCCCGTGCCGAACACCGCGTTCCGCCGCCTGACCGGCGTGGCCTTGTCCGCCACCCTCGCCACCGTCACCCTCGCCGTGAACGCACCGCAGGCGACGGCTGCCGAGACCCCGTCGCTGCGGGTGCTCTCGTACAACGCGTTCATCTTCAGCAAGACCCTGTACCCCAACTGGGGCCAGGACCACCGGGCGGCCGAGATCCCGAAGACGTCGTTCTTCCAGGGCAATGACGTCGTGGTGATCCAGGAGGCCTTCGACAACGGGGCCTCCGACGCGCTGCTGCGGAACTCCGCGTCCCGGTACCCGTACCAGACCCCGGTGGTCGGCCGGAGCAAGAGCGGCTGGGACGCGACGGGCGGCTCGTACGCGGCGGCGACGCCGGAGGACGGCGGCGTCACGATCCTGAGCAAGTGGCCGATCGTGCGCAAGGAGCAGTTCGTCTTCAAGGACGCCTGCGGCGGCGACTGGTTCTCGAACAAGGGCTTCGCCTACACGGTGCTGAACGTCAACGGCGCCCGGGTCCACGTCGTCGGCACCCACGCCCAGTCGACCGACCCCGGCTGCTCGGCGGGCCAGGCGGCACAGGTGCGCAGCCGGCAGTTCCGGCAGATGGACGCGTTCCTCGACGCGAAGACCATCCCGGCCTCGGAACAGGTCGTCGTGGCGGGCGACTTCAACGTCGACGGGCACTCGGCGGAGTACGCCTCGTTCCTCTCCGACGCGGGCCTGAGCGCACCGGAGACCCGGACGGGCCACCCGTACTCCTTCGACACCCGCGACAACTCCATAGCCTCCGAGCGCTACCCGGACGACCCGCGCGAGGACCTGGACCACGTCCTGCACCGCACGGGCCACGCCAAGCCGGCGGGCTGGAAGAACGACGTGATCAAGGAGGAGAGCGCCCCCTGGACCGTGTCCAGCTGGGGCAAGGACTACACCTACACGAACCTCTCGGACCACTACCCGGTGATCGGCTCCGGCCGGTAGCCGCACCGTGACGCCGCCGTCCCCTCCGCTCGTCGCCGGAGGGGACGGCGCGTCGCCCGGCTCCTGCCGATACATCGTGGCCAGCGCTTGTGTCGGGGAGCGCGAGAGGGCCGATACGGACGAGGAGCAGGACCGGTGGGTACGGGTGCCGGTCGGGGACGACGCGGCGCGCTGGGCCACACGGGTGCGATGCCGTCGCGTCCTGCTCGTCGTCCACAACGTCACCTCCGCGACCCGGCTGCTCGACGTCCTGCCGCTGTTCGACCTCGGGGTGCAGCCCCTCGCCACCTGTACGGGGTCCTCGGCCTTCCGATCGGGCGTCGCGGAACTGCTCGCGGACACGGGGGTGCCCGTACTGCCGTGGGAACAGGCCCTCGCGACACCGGTGGACCTTGCGATCCCGGCCAGCTTCGGCGGGGAACTCAGCGCGATCCAGGGGCCGTTGCTCATACTTTCGCAGGACCACGCCCGACTCGACGCGCGGGCACCCCTGCGCGGCCAACTGGACACGCTGATCGACAGGCACATCCCGCAGCCGGGGCCGATACGCTTCACCTCTTCCGTGCCCGGCGAGGCGGCGGTACGGCTGAGGCGGGCCTTCTACTAGCTGATGGCCGCCCCCGAGCCACCGGGCCCCGCCCTGCTCCTGCCGCTGCCGCTGCCGGACCCGGAACCCGCCCTGCGTACGGCTCCCCTGTACGTACTGACGCGCTGCCTCGCGGGGCCGGAGGTCGTGGTGACCCGGTATGCCGATCCCGCCCGGGAGCCCGGCGGGGCTGGGGACGCCCATCCGGCCGTCCATGAGGACACCCGCGATCCGGTCCAACTCGACCTGGCCGACGTCGTCTTCCGGGACGGCGCTCCGGACGACCCGTGGTTCGGGCCGCCCGGCCGATGGGCCGCCGAGGTACTGGACAGACACCCGCACTGCGCACTCGCCGCCTACGTCACCGGGCCCTCGACCTGCCTCGTCCGGACCCGCGACGGATCAACGCTAGCCGCTGGCACGGCCCGCTGACGGGCTGCCAGGAGACCGGAGAGGCCCTCCGGGGCCTTCCGGGGGCGGTCCGGGATGCTGTGCGGAAACGAACGAAACACACCGAAGGAGTCACTCGTGAGTGATCCGCAGCCGTTCACGCTCATCCCGGGAGCCGCCGACTCACCGGTCCTCCTGCACATCCCGCACGGGTCCCGCCGCATCCCGCGAGAGGTGCGCGAGGGGATCACGTTGGACGGTGCCGCCCTGGAACGCGAGCTCGACCACATCACCGACTCCCACACCGCCGAACTGGCAGCCGCGGCAACGACTGTCGCCCCGGCTGCCCCGTGGCGCTTCGTCAACAACCTCTCCCGGCTGGTCGTCGACCCGGAACGCTTCCCGGACGGGCGGGAGGAGATGCTCGCCGTCGGCATGGGCGCCGTCTACACCCGCACCACCCACCGCGAACCGCTCCGCCCGCCCGGGACGGACCCGGGCCCCTTGCTGGACGCGTACTTCCACCCGTACGCCGCCGCGATGACGGCGGCGGTCGAGTCGCGCCTCGCCGCTGCGGGCCGCGCGGTGATCATCGACGTCCACTCGTACCCGACCC
>NZ_JAAXYC010000251.1 GCF_018619185.1 Streptomyces sp. McG3
GTGGCCGGGGCGTCCGGAGGGGGCGGGGAGGAAGCGCCCGGGGAGGCCCGGTCGCCGGTCTCCGCCAGCAGGGTGGCGAGCAGTTCGTGGGCGGCGCGGCGATGGGGCCAGGGGGCGTGGTGGAGTACGGCGCGGGAGACGAGGCGGTGGGCGAAGTGGACGCGGCTGCCCGCCCGTTGGAGGAGGCCGTCGGTGGCGGTGGCGCCGAGCAGGGCCCGGTCCAGGAACTCCCGGGGCAGTCCGCAGCGGGTGCCCGCGCGCAGCAGGAGCAGGGCATCCGCCCCCGCGCCGTCCGGCTCGTGCTCCTGGGCCGCGGCGGCGAGCAGGAGCAGGGTGCGGGTCCGGTCCGGGAGGCCGTCGAGCCGTTCGGCGTGGGCGGCGAGCACCGCTTCGCCGCCGGGCAGGGGGCAGGGCAGCGGGGTGCGGCCGGCGAGCTGGTCCGGAGTGAGGCGCCCGGTGAGCCCGGCGAGCAGGCGCGGGTTTCCGGCCGCCTCACGGAGCAGCTCGGCCCGCACGACCGGGTCGATCCCCTCCGTACCGGGGGCCGCGCCGTGAGCCGACCCGTGAGCCGCACCGGAAGCCATACCGACGGCCGTTCCGAGGGTCGCACCGGGAGCCGCACCAGGGGTCGCTCCGAGGGCCGTGCCCAGAGCAGTACCGGGGGCCGCGCCAGGAGGCGTACCGGGGGCCGTTCCGAGGGCCGTCCCACCGGTCAGCCGGTCCAGGAGTGCCGAGGCCGCGCCCTCGTCCAGGGGTGCGAGGTGGAGCGTGGGCAGCCCGGCGAAGGCCGTGCCGTCGGCGACCGAGAGCAGGACGGCGGTCCGGCTGCCCGGGCCCAGCCCCCGGGCCGCGCAGGCGAGGGCGGACCGGGACGCCGGGTCCCAGGTGTGCGCGTCGTCGGCGCAGACCAACAGGGGGTGCCCGGTGCCCGGTTCCCGCAGTCGGCGGGCCAGCGCCTCGGGGGTGATGACCGGGTACGGAGCGGCGGGCGAGAGGCCGGCGGTGGGGGACGGGCCGAGCAGCTCGACCGGCCCGCCACCCGGCACGGACCGTCCGGTGGAGGCGGCCGTGGCGTACAGCACGGGGCCCCGGTCGCGGTGTGCGTCGGCGGCGGCGCGCAGCAGCGCCGTACGGCCGAGACCGGGCGGCGCGGCCAGCACGAGCGCACCTCCCCCGCCCCGCCACAACTGTTCCAACAGGCTTTCCAGGGTGGCGAGTTCATCGTCCCGGCCGTACAGCCGGAGCGGACTGCGCACGGTCGTCGATGGGGTCACACCGGCACCGTACGGTCGCGTCGGCGAGGGTGGAAGCGCCGCGTCCAGGTACCCGGCGGGGACGGCCCGGTGCGGTGCGCGCTCCCAGCCGGAGCCCTGCCGCGCTGTGCCGGAGCACAGCGCGGCAGGGCCGGGGGGCGCCGGGATTACGCGGTGTGCGGGCAGTTGCCCCGGTACTCCGCGATGGTCAGGCTCGGCTGCGGGAGCGGGCAGAGGAACTGCTCGTAGCGGGTGTCGTTGTCGATGAAGCGCTTCAGCCAGGAAATGCTGTACTTCGCGATCGTGGTGTTGGAGGTGTTCGGCGTGAAGTGCGAGGCCCCGCGCAGCTCCAGATACGCCTTGTCCAGGGAGCCGGGCAGCGACTCGTAGAACGGCTCGGAGTGCGTGGCGACGGGGGCGACCGTGTCACCGTCCGCACCCACCACGAGCGTGGGCGTGCGCAGTTCGGGCCAGGTCCTGTCGGTGTTCCAGCCGGTCAGCGGGATCGCGGCCTTCAGCGAGGTGCGGCTCTTGGCGGCCTCCAGACTGCCGCCGCCGCCCATCGAGTGGCCCATCACCCCGAGCCGGGAGGCGTCGACCCGGGTCCGCACCGAGCTGCGCTGGGTCAGGTAGTCCAGAGCGGCGAGGAGTTGGCGGCCCCGGCTGTCGGGCTGGTCGAGCGTGGTGTTGGTGTCGATGGTGAAGACCACGAAGCCCTGGGACGCCAGGCGCGGGCCGAGCCAGGCGATGGAGGACTCGTAGGCGGTGAAGCCGGGCGAGATGACGACCGCGCCGAAGGTGCCGTCGGCGGTGGACGTCGGGTAGTGGATGGTGCCGCCGCCGAACCCGCTCACGGCGAGCGAGGAGACGGAGGTCTGCGAGGTGGCGTAGGAGCCGCGGCTCGCCTCGATGGAGGCGTTGGTGGGGGCGGGACCGCGCTCGTAGGGGTTGTCGGCGGCCTGGGCGCCCGGGACCAGGGCGGTCATCAGGAGACCGGCGGTGGCCGCGGCGGCGGTCAGCAGACCCGCGAGCGTACGGGGGCGGCTCGGGCGCGGGGGGTGTTGGTGCGAGGGGAGGAGGTGCTGCTGCACGAGGGGGATCCTCTCGGTGGTGGCGGAACCACACCACGCGAGGCCCACCGAGCCCGTCGTCCCGGGGGCTCGGGGGTGCGCCGCGTGGCCGCCGACGTCGTCCGTCGGCGTTCGCCACTCTCACGGTGCGCCCCCTGGACACGCATCGGCGGTATCACCGGTCCCGGCAGACCGGTGATACCGCCTCGGACTCCGTGCGGACTCAGCGGACCGGGTGGCCCGCTTCCCGCAGGGCGCCCTTGACCTCGGAGATCCGCAGGTCACCGAAGTGGAAGACGGACGCGGCGAGCACCGCGTCGGCCCCCGCCTCGATCGCCGGGGCGAAGTCGGCGAGCCGGCCCGCGCCGCCGGAGGCGATGACGGGCACGGTGACGTGCTCGCGTACCGCCTCGATCATCGCCGTGTCGTAGCCGTCCTTCGTGCCGTCGGCGTCCATCGAGTTGAGCAGGATCTCGCCCGCGCCCAGCTCGGCGGCCCGGTGGGCCCATTCGACGGCGTCGATGCCGGTGCCCTTGCGGCCGCCGTGCGTGGTGACCTCGAAGGTGCCCTCCGGGGTGCGGCGGGCGTCCACCGAGAGCACCAGGACCTGGCGTCCGAAGCGTTCGGCGATCTCGCGGATGAGGTCGGGGCGGGCGATGGCTGCGGTGTTGACGCCGACCTTGTCGGCCCCGGCGCGCAGCAGCTTGTCGACGTCGTCCGGGGTGCGGACGCCGCCGCCGACGGTGAGCGGGATGAAGACCTGCTCGGCGGTGCGGCGGACCACGTCGTACGTCGTCTCGCGGTCGCCGCTGGACGCGGTGATGTCGAGGAAGGTCAGCTCGTCGGCGCCCTCGGCGTCGTACAGCTTGGCCATCTCCACGGGGTCGCCCGCGTCGCGCAGGTTCTGGAAGTTGACGCCCTTGACGACCCGGCCGTTGTCGACGTCCAGGCAGGGGATGACCCGTACGGCGAGGCTCACTTCGCGCCTCCCCGGTAGGCCTCGACCTCGACCTCGACGACCAGGCTCGGGTCCACGAAACCGGACACGATGATCATGGAGGCGACGGGGCGCACGGCGTCGAACAGCTCCTTGTGGGCGCGGCCCACGTCCTCCACGTCCCGGGCGTGCGTGAGGTACATCCGGGTGCGGACGACGTCCTCGCGGGTGAGGCCCACCTGCTCCAGCGCCGCGAAGGCGACGTCGAAGGAGGTGATGGCCTGCTCGTACGGGGAGCCCGCGGAGATCTGGCCGTTGATCACGGAGGTGCAGCCGGCGACCAGGACGAGCCCGCCCGGGAGCTCGACAGCGCGCGAGTAGCCGAACTTCTCCTCCCAGGGCGCGCCGGTGGAGATCCGGCGTACGGGGGAAGCGGAATCGGTCATGCGGCGACCGCCTTGAGGGCCTCTTCCAGCGTGAACGCCTTCGCGTACAGCGCCTTGCCGACGATCGCGCCCTCGACGCCCTCGGGGACGAGGAGGGAGATCGCGCGGAGGTCGTCGAGCGAGGAGACCCCGCCGGAGGCGACGACCGGGCGGTCGGTGGCCGCGCAGACGTCCCGCAGCAGGCCCAGGTTGGGGCCTTCCAGGGTGCCGTCCTTGGCGATGTCGGTGACGACGTAGCGAGCGCAGCCCTCGGCGTCGAGGCGGGCGAGGGTCTCGTAGAGGTCGCCGCCGTCGCGGGTCCAGCCCCGGCCGCGCAGGGTGGTGCCGCGGACGTCGAGGCCGACGGCGATCTTGTCGCCGTGCTCGGCGATGACCTTGGCGACCCACTCCGGGGTCTCCAGGGCGGCGGTGCCGAGGTTGACCCGGCGGCAGCCGGTGGCGAGGGCCGCGGCGAGCGAGGCGTCGTCGCGGATGCCGCCGGACAGCTCGACCTTGATGTCCATGGCCCCGGCGACCTCGGCGATCAGGGCGCGGTTGTCGCCGGTGCCGAAGGCGGCGTCCAGGTCGACGAGGTGCAGCCACTCGGCGCCGGCGCGCTGCCAGGCGAGGGCGGCCTCCAGCGGGGAGCCGTAGGAGGTCTCGGAGCCGGACTCGCCGTGCACGAGGCGGACGGCCTGGCCGTCACGGACGTCGACGGCGGGGAGCAGTTCAAGCTTCGGCATTACAGCGTCTCGATCCAGTTGGTCAGCAGCTGGGCGCCGGCATCGCCGGACTTCTCGGGGTGGAACTGGGTGGCCCACAGCGCGCCGTTCTCCACGGCGGCCACGAACCGTTCGCCGTGCGTGGCCCAGGTGACCTTGGGGACACGGATCTTGGCGTTGGTCACTTCGAGGGACCAGTCGTGCGCCGCGTAGGAGTGCACGAAGTAGTACCGCGCGTCGGCGTCCAGGCCCGCGAAGAGCCGGGAGTCCTCGGGGGCCTCGACGGTGTTCCACCCCATGTGCGGGACGACGTCGGCCTTCAGGGGGCCGACCGTGCCGGGCCATTCGTCCAGGCCCTCGGTCTCCACGCCGTGCTCGATGCCGCGCTCGAAGAGGATCTGCATCCCGACGCAGATGCCCATGACGGGACGGCCGCCGGAGAGCCGGCGGCCGACGATCCAGTCGCCGCGGGCCCGCTTGAGCCCGTCCATGCAGGCGGAGAACGCGCCGACGCCGGGAACGAGGAGCCCGTCGGCGTTCATCGCGCGGTCGTAGTCCCGGGTGATCTCGACGTCCGCGCCGACATGGGCGAGGGCCCGCTCGGCGGAACGGACGTTGCCGAAGCCGTAGTCGAAGACGACGACCTTCTTGGTGTCAGTCACAGCGTGCCTCTCAGTCCCACAGTCCCTGGATCCGCAGGATGCCCGCCACCAGGCACATCACGGAGCCGATCGACAGCAGCACGATGACGCCCTTGGGCATCCCCTGCTTCGCGAAGGAGTAGACGCCGCCGGCCAGGAAGAGGCCGACGACGATCAGGATGGTGTTGAGGCCGGTCACAGGGCGCCCTTCGTGGAAGGCAGGATGCCGGCGGCGCGGGGGTCGTGCTCGCAGGCGTACCGCAGGGCGCGGGCGAGTGCCTTGAACTGGCACTCGACGATGTGGTGGGCGTTGCGCCCGTACGGCACGTGGACGTGCAGGGCGATCTGCGCCTGGGCGACGAAGGACTCCAGGATGTGCCGGGTCATCGTCGTGTCGTACTCGCCGATCATCGGCGCCATCTTCTCGGGCTCGGTGTGCACGAGGTAGGGGCGGCCGGAGAGGTCGACGGTGACCTGGGCGAGCGACTCGTCCAGCGGGACGGTGCAGTTGCCGAAGCGGTAGATGCCGACCTTGTCGCCGAGGGCCTGCTTGAAGGCGGCGCCGAGCGCGAGGGCGGTGTCCTCGATGGTGTGGTGGCTGTCGATGTGCAGGTCGCCCTCGGTCTTGACCGTGAGGTCGAAGAGGCCGTGGCGGCCGAGCTGGTCGAGCATGTGGTCGTAGAAGCCGACCCCGGTGGCGACATCGACCTTGCCGGTGCCGTCGAGGTTGATCTCGACGAGCACGGACGTTTCCTTCGTGGTGCGTTCCACGCGGCCTACGCGGGGGCTCATGCGTCGTGCTCCTTCTTCAGTTCGCGTACCGCATCGAGGAACGCGTCGTTCTCTGCCGGGGTTCCCGCGGAGACCCGCAGCCATCCCGGTACGCCGTTGTCCCGGACCAGGACGCCCCGGTCGAGGATCTGCTGCCAGACGGCGTGGCTGTCGTCGAAGCGGCCGAACTGGACGAAGTTGGCGTCCGAGTCGGTGACCTCGTAGCCGGTGGCGCGCAGCTCGGCCACCAGCCGGTCGCGCTCGCTCTTGAGCTGCGCGACGTACCCGAGCAGCGTATCGGTGTGCTCCAGGGCGGCGAGCGCGGTGGCCTGGGTGACGGAGGAGAGGTGGTACGGCAGCCGCACCAGCTGGACCGCGTCGACCACGGCCGGGTCGGCGGCGAGGTAGCCCAGGCGGAGCCCGGCCGCGCCGAACGCCTTGGACATGGTCCGCGAGAGGACCAGGTGGCGGCGGCCCTCGATCAGCGGGAGCAGCGAGGGGTGGTGGCTGAACTCGCCGTAGGCCTCGTCGACGACGACCATCGAGGGCCCGGCGGCCTGGGCGGCGTCGTACAGGGCGAGGACGGTATCCGCGTCGACGGCGGTGCCGGTGGGGTTGTTGGGCGAGGTGATGAAGACGACCTCGGGCCGGTGCTCGGCGATGGCGGCGCGGGCGGCGTCCACGTCGATGGTGAAGTCGTCCTCGCGCGGGCCGGAGATCCAGCCGGTGCCGGTGCCCCGGGAGATCAGGGCGTGCATGGAGTACGAGGGTTCGAAGCCGATCGCGGTGCGGCCGGGCCCGCCGAAGGTCTGGAGCAGCTGCTGGAGGACCTCGTTGGAGCCGTTGGCGGCCCATACGTTGGCCCTGCTCACCGGGTGCCCCGCCGTGCGGGACAGGTAGCGGGCCAGCTCCGTGCGGAGCTCGACGGCGTCCCGGTCGGGGTAGCGGTTGAGGCCGCGCGCGGCCTCGCGGACCCGCTCGGCGATCCGGTCGACCAGCGCCTCGGGGAGCGGGTACGGATTCTCGTTGGTGTTGAGGCGTACGGGGACGTCGAGCTGGGGTGCTCCGTACGGGGACTGGCCGCGCAGTTCGTCGCGGATGGGGAGCTCGTCCCAGGGGTTGAGGGGGGTGGTGCTGTCGTACGTCACTGCTGCGGAACCTTCCAGCCGAACCTTGCCTTGAGCGCGGCGCCGTGGGCGGGGAGGTCCTCCGCCTCGGCGAGGGTCACGACGTGGTGGGTGACCTCGGCGAGCGCGTCGCGGCTGTAGTCGACGATGTGGACGCCGCGCAGGAACGACTGCACGGACAGGCCCGAGGAGTGGCAGGCGCAGCCGCCGGTGGGCAGGACGTGGTTGGAGCCGGCGCAGTAGTCGCCGAGCGAGACCGGCGACCAGGGGCCGACGAAGATCGCTCCGGCGTTGCGGACCCGGTCGGCGACGGCGGCCGCGTCGGCGGTCTGGATCTCCAGGTGCTCGGCGCCGTACGCGTCGACGACCTTGAGGCCGTCCTCGATCGAGGAGACCAGGACGATCGCGGACTGGCGGCCGGCGAGGGCGGGCTCGACGCGGTCCTTGATGTGCTTGGTGGCGGCGACCTGGGGGGCCAGTTCGGCCTCGGTGGCGGCGGCCAGCTCCTCGGAGTCGGTGACCAGGACGGCGGCGGCCATCGGGTCGTGCTCGGCCTGGCTGATCAGGTCGGCGGCCACGTGCGCCGGGTCGGCGGTGGCGTCGGCGAGGATCGCGATCTCGGTGGGCCCGGCCTCGGCGTCGATGCCGATGCGGCCCTTGAGGAGGCGCTTGGCGGCGGCGACGTAGATGTTGCCGGGGCCGGTGACCAGGTTGACCGGCAGGCAGTCCTCGGTGCCGTACGCGAACATCGCGATGGCCTGGGAGCCGCCGGCGGCGTACACCTCGTCGACGCCGAGCAGGGCACAGGCGGCGAGGATGGTGGGGTGCGGCAGCCCGCCGAAGTCCTTCTGCGGCGGGGAGGCGACGGCGACGCCCTCGACGCCCGCCTCCTGGGCCGGGACGACGTTCATCACGACGGAGGAGGGGTAGACCGAGCGGCCGCCGGGGACGTAGAGCCCGACGCGCTCGACGGGCACCCACTTCTCGGTGACGGTGCCGCCGGGGACGACCTGGGTGGTGTGCGTGGTGCGGCGCTGCTCGCGGTGGACGAGGCGGGCGCGGCGGATCGACTCCTCCAGGGCTGCCCGGACGGCCGGGTCCAGCTCCTGGAGCGCGCGGGAGATGGCGTCGGCGGGCACCCGGACCGACTCGATCCGGACACCGTCGAACTTCTCCCCCCACTCGATGACTGCCGCGGAGCCACGATGGCGCACGTCCTCGCAGATGGGCCGCACCGTCTCCAGGGCGGCTTCCACGTCGAACTCGGCACGGGGCAGCAGGTCGCGCAGGGCGGCGCCCTCGGGGAGGACGTCACCGCGCAGATCGATTCGAGAGATCACACGGCAATTCTCTCAGACCGCCCGGAACGGCCGGTCGCCCGTATCACTGGCTGATACCGGTCGTCCGTACCACTGGCCGATACGCGTCTCGGCCATGTCCGGCTGTCACTGCTGACCGCTAGCTTTCACGGCGTCACACGGAGGGAAGAACAGCACTACAGCATGTGTGCACGGAGGGAGCGGCCGTGACCGAGCCGCACGAAGGCGATATCCCGGACGGCCTCAGCGCAGCGGAGCTGGGCATGTGGCAGTCCTTCCGCAACGGGACCACCTACGACTTACGCAGCTACGACCCGACCCACAACGACCCGTTCGCCCCGCAGGTGTGGGGGCCCGAGCGGAGCGTCGGCGCGCGCACCGTGGCGCGGCTGCTGCTGAGCGGCCCGCCGGCCCGGCCCGGCCGGGTGGCGGCGCTGAAGCTCCGGGGCGTGCGGATCACCGGAAAGCTGGACCTGGCGGGCGGCCGGGTGGCTCCGTACGTGGAGCTGACCGGCTGCCGCTTCGAGCAGGAGGTGGTGCTCCCCGAGTGCCACTTCACGACGCTGCGGCTGGTGGGGTGCGCGCTGCCCCGGCTGGAGGCCGCACGGCTGCACACGGAGGGTGACCTGCATCTGCCGCGCTGCCGGATCGACCGGGGCATCCGGCTGACCGACGCCCAGATCGGCACGGATCTGCTGATCAACCAGCTCAGCGTCGGCCCGGACCGGCACGGCCGGGCCATCGTCGGGGACGGCATGGCGGTCGCCCAGGACCTCCAGGCCGAGATGATCGAGACGCTCGGCGAGCTGAGCCTGCGCGGGGCGAAGGTGGGCGGTTCGCTGAGCCTGCGCGGCAGCCGGCTGCGCGCCGCGGAGGACCGTCGCGCGCTGAACGCCCCGCAGCTGACGGTGGAGCGCACGCTCTACATGACCGAGGCGTGGGTGAGCGTCGACACGGGGAACCAGGGCACCACTCCCCCGTACGGCGTCGTCTACGCCCCGACGCCGGCGCGCGGCACCCGCTCGCAGATCTTCGAGTGCCGGGGCGGGGTGCGGCTGGACGACGGGCGGTTCGGGGACGCGGTGGACCTGCACAAGGCCCGGTTCACCATGACCCGGCAGGAGGAGCTGTCGCTGCGCCGGATCGTGACACCGGAGCTCCGGTTCAACGCGGAGCGCCCCGAGGAGGGCCGCGTCGTCCTGAACGGCGCGAAGGTGGTGACCCTGATCGACCTGTCGACGAGCTGGCCGGGCCCGGGCGGTCTGGCGATGGGCGGCTTCGTCTACGAGAACCTCGTCCCGTACGGCCACTTCCCGCTCTCCCGGCGGCTGGAGTGGGTGCAGGCCGCGACCCCGGAGTACGTCCCCGAGCCGTACGAGCGGCTGGCCACGGTGATGCGCAGTTGCGGCGAGGACGCGGACGCGCGCGAGGTGTTGCTGGCCAAGCAGCGCCGCCGCCGCGAGACGCTGCCGCCCGCCGCGAAGGCGTGGGGCTACCTCCAGGACTGGACGGTGGCGTACGGCTACCGGCCGGGGCGGGCCGCGGTGTGGATGGCGGTGCTGTGGGCGGCGGGCACGGCGGCGTTCGCTCAGCACGCCCCGCCCTCCATCAAGGGCGAGGAGCATCCGCAGTGGAACCCCGCCCTGTACGCGCTGGATCTGCTGGTCCCGGTGATCAATCTCGGTCAGGACGGCTACTGGCGGATGGAGGACGCCTGGCAGTGGGCCGCGGCCGGTCTGGTGCTGGTGGGGTGGGTTCTGGCCACCACCGTGGCGGCGGGGGCGTCCCGGATGCTGCGCAGGGGCTGACCCCGAGGCGCTCCGCACGCGGCCGTGGGCGGTCAGGGCCAGGGACCCGGCCGCCCGCACCGCGTGACCGGAGGGACGGGCGAGCATCACGGGAGGGTGTGATCAAGCCAGCGAAGGGCATTTCCTTTGCCCTTTCTTGACCCGGTCCGATACAACCCATTCACTCGGCACAGAAGCTTCACAGCACACCTCTGGCGCGGCCCTCACCAGCGCTTTTCAATGGTCTGCACCATGGCATTCCTTCGCGCTCTGCTCAGTACCGCGCGCATGATCCGGCACAGCCCTCCGCTGTCCACCGGACTGTCCGCGGATGACGCGGTGCTGCTCGACGCCCCGGACGAGCGGCTCTCTCCCGCGCTGGTCGCCGCTGCCCTGGGCGACCACGCACCCGCCGCCAAGCTGCTCGCCACCACCCGGGACGCCGCCGACTGGGAGAACCGGGACCGCTACCTCGGCCGGCTCGTCACCTTCGCCCGCGGCCGGGACGGCTGGCTCGTCGACTGGCTGGCCGCCGCCCCGCGCGACCCGGACGCGCTGCTGGTCAAGGCGGAGCTGTCGGTCCACCGGGCCTGGGAGTCGCCCGCCCGCGCGGAGCGGCTCCGCGAGGTGGGCCCGCTGATCACCGCCGCCGCCGACGCGGACCCGCGCGACCCCGTGCCGTGGCGGCTCGCCCTGGACCACGCACGCGGCACCCACGCCACGCACACCGCCTTCGAAGCGCTGTGGGAGCAGGCCGTACGGCGCTCCGCGCACCACTACGGCTGCCATGTGGCGGCCCTGCGCTACCTCTCCGCCGCCTGGTACGGCTCGCACCGCGAGTGCTTCGACTTCGCCGAGCGGGCCGCCGAGGACGCGCTGCCCGACTCCCTGGTGCAGGCCCTCCCCGTCCGGGCCGCGTTCGCGCTGCTCCTGGACACCCAGGCGGCGGGCCGCACCACCTCCGTACTGGAGGAGCGGATCGACGCGGCGGCCGACCTGGCGATCAGGCTCTCCGCCGCCTACCGGCCCGGCGATCCCTGGCCGGCCGAGGTCCGCAACCTCCTCGCGTACGTCCTGCTCGCCCGGGGGCGCTGGGCGGAGGCGCTGCACCAGTTCAACCTGATCGGCCTGCAAGCGACGTCGTTCCCGTGGTCGTCGGTGTCCGAGGACGCGCTCGGCCGGTTCCTGGACGCGCGGGACGGCGCACGGCTCCAGGCGGCCTCCCTGACCCCGTTGCGCAACCGGGCCGACCACGGCCGCCCCCGGGGCCATTACGCTTGAGCGTTGTGACCACCGCCCGCCTTCCCCTTTTCCCGCTCAACGCGGTGCTGTTCCCCGGCCTGGTGCTGCCGCTCAACGTCTTCGAAGAGCGATATCGCGCCATGATGCGGGAGCTGCTGAAGAACGACGAGGACGAACCTCGCCGCTTCGTCGTGGTCGCGATCCGCGACGGCCGCGAGATCGCCCCGACGGCCACCGGCATGCCGGACACCGTCGCGGCCGCCCCTCCCCCCGAGCGCGCCCCGGCGGAGGGCTTCGGCCCCGACCCGATCCAGACCTTCCACCGGGTGGGCTGCGTCGCCGACGCGGCGACGATCCGCGAGCGCGCCGACGGCAGCTTCGAGGTCCTGGCCACCGGCACCACCCGGGTCAGGCTGCTGTCCGTCGAGGCGAGCGGCCCGTATCTGACCGCCGAGGTCGAGGAGCTGACCGAGGAACCGCCGGGCGAGGACGAGGGGGACGAGGCGGGAGCGCTCGCCGAGGGCGTCCTGCGGGCCTTCCGCGCCTACCAGAAGCGGTTGGCCGGGGCGAGCGAACGGTCGCTGGCGACCGGCGCCGACCTCCCCGACGACCCGTCCGTGATCTCCTACCTGGTCGCGGCGGCGACGGTCCTGGACGTCCCCACCAAACAGCGCCTGCTCCAGGCCCCCGACACGGCGACCCGGCTGCGCGAGGAGCTGACGCTGCTGCGCAAGGAGACCGCGGTCATCCGGCACCTGCCCTCGCTGCCCGCGACCGACCTGACCCGGGCCCCCACCCACCCCAACTG
>NZ_JAAXYC010000252.1 GCF_018619185.1 Streptomyces sp. McG3
GGGTGCGGGGGGCGGTGGACGTCATGGAACTCTCCTTGAGGGGGAACATCAGGCCGTCAGCAGATGGTGGGTGGCCGCGACGACCGCCGCCACGGTCCCGGCGAGAACGAGCACCGTGACCGCCGCGTAGGCGGGGTAGGCGATACGGGCCCGGCGCGGGTAGGCGGCGGCTTCCGGGGAGCGGCGCAGGGCGAGCCGGAGGTAGACGCCGGCCGAGGCGGCGAGGCCGGTGGCTCCGGCGAGCTGGCCCGCGATCCGGTAGCCGTCCAGGGGCGGCAGCGGCACGAGCATCGCGAACGCCTGGACGCTGCCGAGGAGCAGCAGGGCGGCGAACGCGTCGTGCGTCGCGTCGTCGAGCGGGGCGAACAGCCAGAGCGCGCAGAACGGGAGCAGGAAGACCAGGTTCATCACCGCTCCGGCGAGGGCGGTGGCGATGCGGTGCCGACGGGTGCCGAGGTAGAGGTAGTCGTCGACCGTGCAGTACATGATCACGGCGGGCAGCCGCCACCGCAGCCCGATCTCTGCGACCCGCCCGCCGTAGTGCCGGGCCACCACGCCGTGCGCCAGCTCGTGGAGGGCGGTGCTCACCCAGAGCAGGATCGCCGTGCCGGTCAGCAGGACGGGGTTGGTGAGCAATTCCCGCACGGCGAGCAGCAGTTCGCCGGAGCGGGCGACCACGACCGCCTCCATCGCGAGGACCAGCACCAGCAGGGGCACCAGCAGCCGGGGCGCGAGGAGGAAGCCGAACGCCCGGTGGAGGCGGGCGGTGGTGGCGTCGGCGTCGGCGACGAGGGGGAGGGAGCCGCGCAGGAGGGTGCGCTTCTCCGGTACGGGGACGGGCACGGCGGCGGGAACCCCCGTGGCGTCCGTCATCGCGGGAACCCCCGGGGCGGTCGTCCTCGCGGGACCTCCAGGGGCTCGGGGCCCCGGAGCGGCCGTACGCGCGGGAGCGCCCGGAGCGGCCGTACGCGCGGGAGCGCCCGGAGCGGCCGTACGCGCGGGAGCGCCCGCCAGCAGCCCCTTCGCTCCCAGCAGGGCCAGGAGCCGCTGCCAGTGGGCGTCCCCCAGCCGCCGCCCGTACGCGCCGGCGTACTCCTCGCCGATCTCCCCCAGGCTCCGCTCCCCGTCCATGCGCGCGATGAGGAAGTGCTCCTTCGGCCCGACCTTGAAGGAGTTGCCGCTCTCGGCGTCCTTGATCAGGTGGACGGTGGCGGCCCCGTCCAGCAGCGGGTCGCTGAGCAGGACGCGGGGCCGCAGCACGGGCCGGTAGGAGGTGAGCGCCCCGGGGACCGCGCTCACGCGGACTCCTTGAGGACCCGGCCCAGGACGTGGCTGAGGTAGGCCTCGTCGCGGATGGTGACGTGCAGCCGGTTGTTCGTCATGTGCAGGTACGGGGAGAGCAGCAGCGGCAGCGCCACGGCGGGGTCGGTGACCCGCTCGTCCCGCTCGCCGTCCCAGGACCGGAAGACCAGGTCCCCGTCCTCGGCCAGCTTCCGGGCCCGGTCGCGCAGTTCGGCGCAGTGCTCGGCCCAGCCGGCCAGCGACCCGGGGAGCGAGCGGGCGCCCCCGGGCGGGGCGGTGGCGGCCCTGACCCGGGCGAACCGGTCCCGCAGTCCGTCCGCCGTACGGGCGTAGTTGGTGTCGTACTCGTCGGTGCCGATGAACCCGGTGCCGGGGAACGCCCGGTGCCAGAACTCGTAGTAGTCGTCCAGGTACGTGGTCAGCTCCGCGCGGTCCGGCAGGAAGGTGGCGGACATCACCATCATGAACTGGGCGGCCGTGCCCAGCAGCACGGTGCGCAGGTGGAGGTTCTTGGTGGCGAGGGCGTCGACCACCAGGTCGCTGGAGTGCCGGAAGTGCCACTCGGCCAGCTCGATCCCGGCGGGCCCGCCGTACTTCCCGAACTCCGGCTCGTACGGCTCGCGATGGCGGGAGTTGTTGGGGCGGAGGTTCATCCGGCCCTGCTCGTCGGTGTAGTGGCCGCGCTCGCCGCCGGGGAACTCGATCTCGAAGAGGGTGTTGTAGAAGTCGTTGAGGAACCCGGAGTCGACCTCGTACAGGGCGGGCCGCTCGGCCAGGAACGCGTCGACGGCCTCTTCGGTGCGGCGGGCCACCTCCGGCTCGGCGGCGGGCGAGGACGGCTTGAGGCGCAGCCGTACGTGGGGGCCCTCCAGCCAGTAGTTGATGAAGAAGTACCCGGCGAGCAGCCCGTCGGCCTCCAGCTCCGCGACCAGCGGGCGGACGCAGTTCAGGAGGAAGGGGCGGGGGTTGGCCGCGTAGAAGACGTGGGTGGCCTGCCACGCCCCGGTGGTGGTCGCGGCCGGTGCGGTGGGGGGTGTCATGAGGTGCTCCTCCTGCGGACGGGTACGGCCGTCTCCACGGCCAGTTCGGCGACATGGCGGCCGTGGCCGCTGACGGTGGGCAGCGTGTCCTCGTCGGGCAGCATCTCCCGGAACACCACCCGGGCGTCGGGGGACTTGACCAGGGCTTCGAAGGCGGACAGGGACAGCGGGCTGTCGAAGTCGAGGTACTGCGGTTTGGCCCCGGTCGCGCCGCGGGCCCCGGTGTCCGACACGGTGGCGAAGACCCGGTCGGGCAGACCGTGGGTGCGCCGGAAGGCGTGCCAGTCCAGGAACCAGCCGTCCTCCGGTGTGCCCGGCCGGTGCGGCGGCAGGACGGTCGCCGGGGCGCTCCAGCTGCGCCGGCTCAGGACGAGGGAGCCGTGCCGCACCCGGGGCCGCCCGGTGACCCCGCCGCGCGGCTCGCCCTCGGGGACGCCCGCCCACACGTTGAGGGGGGCCATCGAGGTCGGGGAGAGGAGGAGCAGGGTACGGGGCAGCTCGGGCAGGGCAAGGGGGACGAGGTAGCCGAGGTAGACGGGGATCACCTCGCGGTCCAGACGGACCGAGCGCAGGGCCAGCCGGTCGGCGACGGGGTCGTGAACGAGGTACAGGTCGTCGAGCGCGATCCTGAACTCCGCCTCCAGCGTGCCGCGTTCGCCGGGGCAGACGATCTCGTACGGGGTCAGTCTGGCGTGCAGGTTGAGGTTGCTGGTGACCGGGCCGCCGGTGACCTCGGCCAGGACGGCCCCGTCGGGGACGAGGGCGTCGGTGTCCGCGAGGAGCCGTTCGCCGAGGCCGTCGAAGAGCTGGGTGAACCGGGTGAACGAGAACGACACCCCGCCGTAGGAGCGGTTGAGGACGACGAGTGGGTCACCGGGCCGGTCGGCGATCTGGACGTGGTGGCTCATCGGCGTGAAGTCTGCTTCCAGGCCCTCCAGTTCACTGGCCACGGCGTTCAGGAACGCGTCGTCGAGGCGCACTTCGGCCGCCCCCGGTCCCGCCGCCTCCCACAGCGCGGTCATCCGGGCGGTGAAGGTGCGCCGGGCGGTGTCGAGGGAGCGCAGCCTCTCCAGGCCCAGCCAGTTGACCTCGGGGACGTAGGTCCCGTCGGCGTCGTACGGGGCGCGGGAGGCGGTGAACGTCATGTACTGGTCGAAGAAGTCCTCGTGGAAGTCGTGGACCAGTTTCAGCAGGTCGTCGCAGCGCCCGCCGCGTCCGTACCGGGCGAGGAAGAAGCCCTGGAAGGTGATCCGCTGCGGGAGGGTGAGGTCGAAGGCGGGCAGGACCCGCTCCACCGCCGCCAGCGGACCCGCGGCCAGCTCCTCCCACGCGTCGGGGTCCAGCGCGACACCGGTGCCGGCCGCACGGCGGGGCCCCGCCGCCGCGTCCTCGTACAGCAGGGTCTGCGGGACCCTGGCGCGCCCGGCCCCCAGCTCCTCCTCCTGGACGGCACGCAGCCCGGCCCGTACGGATTCCAGCAGGGCGCGCCGCTCGTCCGGGGCGGCGTCGGCGAAGCGTGCGGCGTCGGCGGCGGGTCCGCCCAGCCGGTCCGCGAGCCGGTCGGCCCAGGCGCGGTCCAGGCCGCGCAGGGCGTCCTGGAAGGCGCGGAGCGGGTCCGTGTCGTGGACCTCGGTCCGCAGGCACGGCACCTGGACCATGCCGACGTCCAGGAGCGCCCCGAGGTACTGCTCGCACTCCTCGCGCGCCGCTCCCCGGTCCTGCTCCAGCCAGGCCGCCAGCTCGCCGTAGCGGAGGGTTCCGCGCTCCTCGAACAGACCGAGCAGCCGTTCCAGGGTGCCGCTGCGGCGCAGGAAGAACAGCCGGTCCTTCACCGCGTCGAAGGTGACGGCGGTGTCGTCGTCCCCCGCGGTGACCCACCGCCGGACGTAGCGGACCCGGTCGTCGTCGCGCCCCCAGCCGGAGGCGAGGGCGAGGGGCAGATCGGCGCGGCGGACCGGGTCGGCGATCACCGCGTCGGCGAGCCGGCCCAGCGCCACGACGTTGAGCCGGACCTGCGTCCGCCATTCCTCGTCGACCCGGACGCGCAGCCCGTCACAGCCGCCGAACACCCCGGGGGCGACGGCGGTGAAGGTGGAGAAGGGGCTGGTCTTGCAGGCGGTGCGGTAGACGTAGGAGAGCAGCGAGCGTTCGATCTTGCGCTGTTTGCGGTCGGGCCGCGCCCCGGCCCGGGACGCCTGGTGCCGGTAGGCGTCGAGCTGGGCGTCCAGGGTCGGCGAGGCGAGCAGCAGCCCCTTGCGCAGGCGCTCGTGACCGGCGAGCCGGGCCAGTTCGGTGCGGCTGCGGCCGGTCTCGGCGGCCAGCAGACCGGCCCCCGCGTCCCGCTTCCCGGCGAGGGCGCGGCGGCCGGTCAGCCAGTCGGCGAGGGCCCGGGCGGCGGCCGGGTCGAGGGCGCCCACCCGGGCGAGGGCGTCCTCGGCGGCCGAGGGGTCCGGCAGCCGGTTGTTGAAGACGTCCCGGCGCAGCTTCAGCAGGGCGCGGCGCAGCGGTTCGTCGTCGCTGCCGCCGATCAGCCCGTGCAGCTGATCGGCGGCCTTCCCGGCCAGCAGCGCCAGTTGCTCGGTGGTGTCGAGGACGTCGTCGGCCCAGCGGCGGCTGTCGGGGCAGCGCAGGGTCCGGACGTCGTCGACGGGGAGCCCGGCGACGCGCAGCATGAACGCGGGTCGCGGGGACGGGTAGTTGGCAGCGTCGGCTTCGTCCGTGCCGGCGGTCCCGGTGGTCTCGGCGGTCTCGGCGGTCTCAGCGGTGTCGGTCATCGTCGGCCCCCGTTCAGGCGATCTCGTAGCGGAAGTCGGCGGGGGCGGGGCGTTCGTTGCCGACCATCATGATCAGCAGGGGCGCCTCGCCCGTCCCTTCGAGACCCAGCTCCTCGATGTAGGAGATGTTGTCGAAGCCGAGGGCGACGCCGCAGCCGAGACCGACGGCCGCGGCGGCGGTGTAGACGGACTGGGCGACGGCCCCGATGGTGGCGTTGACCAGCCGGTATCCCCGGTCCCCGACCGCGTCGAGGACGGCGGTGGTGCGGACGGTCGGCACCAGGACGGCACCGGCCTGCTCCAGGTTGTAGTTGGAGAGGAAGTAGTTCCGCTGGAGGAACTCTCCCGGCCGCCCCTCCTTCACCCGTCGCAGGCTCCGCCGCTCGGGGTCGTAGGCGTACGAGCCGGGCTCGACGCCCTCGACGTGGTTCACGAACGCGTACAGCCGTGCCAGCCGGACGTCACCCGTGTCGCCGCCGATCCGCGATCCGGCCGAGGCCGCGGCCAGGCAGACGGCCAACTGGTCGGCGGTGACCGGCCGCTGGGCGTCGAACCGGCCGAAGCTGCTGCGGCGTGCGCGCAGGGCGGTGCGCACGTCGGCGTCCAGCGGCCGGGCGGGCGGCAGCGCGACCTCCACGAGCGCCGGGTCGACGGGGTGCGCGGCGGCCGGGGCCAGCGCCCCGGGGGCAGGCCGGGCGGCGGCGTCGGCCGAGGTGGCCGCCTGCATGCGGAGCAGCGCGTCGAAGGTGAGCACGGTACGCGAGCGCTCGACGTCCCTGCGGCGCACGGAGACGGGCGCCTCGGCGGCCCGCCGCACCGAAGTCGGCTGCCCGCCGGCCCACTTGAGCGGGACGACGGCGAAGATTCCCTCCGCCTGCGGGTCGACCCCGAGGAGTTCCGCGAGGCGTTCCTCGTCGAACCAGAGGGCCGGCTCGACGGCCAGGCCCCGGGCGGCCGCCCACATCCGCCAGGTCTGGACGCAGGCCCCGAGGTCCATGGAGACGGCGTGGAAGGAGAAGCTGTTGTACTTGAAGGAGTTCTGCCAGTACTTGATGGAGAGCACCAGGTACTGATCGGTCTCCGGCCCCGGAGCGCCCTCCCCCAGGGCCTCGCGGACCCGGCCGGAGACATCGCCCGTGAGCAGTCGCTGCATGGAGTGGTGGCGGGTGGAGTAGTAGTGCACGCCGGGCGGTACGGGGCCGCTCGGCCCGGACACCCAGTGGATGCCGACCGGGTACAGCCCGCCGCCGGAGGCGGAGCCGCGCGACCAGTTGGCCAGCGGGTAGAAGGGCAGGGCGTTCAGGTCGGTGTTGGCCTGGACGCCGAGGCGGCGGCCGGTCAGGCCGTACGAGTCGCGGAGCATGCCGGAGAGCGAGACGAGGTCGAACTCCTCCTCCCCCGGCCCGCCTCCGGGGAACAGGCCCCGATCGAGCGTCGCCCCGGCCGGGTAGGGGGCGTCCGGCAGCGGGAAGCCGTCCGCACCCGGGTGGAACTTGGCCTTGCGGGGGCCGTCCTGCCAGTTCGGTACGTAGTCCGCGGGGTCCATCGGGACCCGGCCGCGGTGCATGATCGCGGCGGCGTATTCATGGGCGTATCCCATGGCGAGCTCCTTGGTCACGGCAGGAGGGTGAAGGGGAGTGGCGGTCATGGGAACGGGTGCGGGGCGGGGTTGAGGTCGGCGTCGGTGAGGTCCGCCGTCCGCAGCCCCGCCTCGCGCAGGGCGGTGCGCAGCCGGGGCATGCGCAGGGCGCGCTGGCGGGTCCAGCCGAAGTCGATCGGCAGCAGTCCGGGCACGATCACGCTCACCGTCCTCAGCCCCAGGTCGCGCTGTTCCGGCATGGTCTGGTCGACGACGACCACGTCGAACCCGGCGGCGGCGACGGTGTCCACGCACCGCAGCAGGTCCTCGCGCAGATCGTCGGAGACCGGGAGCACCGGCCGCGCGCCGGGCCCGTCCCCGTACAGGTCGTCGAGGGAGCGGAGCGGCGGGCGGGGGCTGCCCGGCGCGCCGAGCAGGAAGTCCGCGTGGTCGCCCATC
Source organism: Streptomyces sp. McG3 (assembly GCF_018619185.1). GTDB lineage: Bacteria > Actinomycetota > Actinomycetes > Streptomycetales > Streptomycetaceae > Streptomyces. Next base: position 7,155 of record NZ_JAAXYC010000252.1, read on the forward strand.
TCCGGGATCCCGTACGCCAGCGGGTGGTCGTGCAGCGCCTCGACCTTCGCGAAGTCGGTCGCCATGGCCCGCAGCCGGTCCTCGTCCCGCTCCGTGCGGCTCTGGAGGTTGACGGCGTCGGTGGCGATCTCGCAGAGCGCCCCGGCGAGAGCCGCCTCCGGGTCGAGTCCGGCGCCCGCGCCGAAGCACATCCGGCCGGGCCCGCCGTCGGGGCGGACGGCGACGCCGGTGACGACGGGGATCGGGAAGGAGATCCGGGTGTCGAAGAACCGCGCCTCGTACCCGTACATCTCCAGCCGGTCCACCATCTCCCGGGTGGCGCGGCGGCGGCTGGTGCGCGGGTCGATCTCGGGCAGCGCGGCCCGCCCGTACCAGGAGAGCAGGAACGCGTCCCGTTCGACGACCTCCATCAGCCCGAAGTAGGCGGCCTCCTCCAGGGCGCCGCCGGACGCGCAGCCGTTGGAGCTCTCCTGCACGAACCGGTTCTCCAGGCCGGGCGCGTGGTAGTAGGTGAGCACTTCGGGGACCAGGACGGTACGGGAGTCGCGGAGCGACCAGCCGCGCACCCAGGGGATCTCCCGGTCCGGGGTGAAGGGCCGGACGCGGGGGTTGGCCCGGTGGAATTCGTCGGAGTAGAGGCCGCTGACGCGTGGGTCAAGGGCGGCCCGGCCCTCGGCGCGCAGCGCGTGCAGGCTGGCACGCACCTGGGCGCGTTTGGCGCGCGACCGCATGCCCGCGTACCGCTCCAGGCCCTCCAGCACCCCGATGCGCACGCTCTCGGCGAAGGTGTCGGCGTGCCCGCCCCAGAACGTCTCGCGCAGATACGGTCCCGAGCGCATGGAGAAGCAGCCGATGGTGGCGGAGGTGGATGTGGAGGAGACGTCTTGGACGACGGAGGGGCCGAGCGAGCCGCAGACGGGGTTGGCGTACGGCTCGACGGGCAGTTCGTAGTCCTCGATGTCCCGGACCCGGAAGCCGCCGGGCCGCAGCTTGGGCGCGGGCCGCAGGGTGAGGGCCGCCGCCTCGTCGCTGTCCGGCTCGGGCCGGCCGCAGGCGGGGCACTCCGGGTCGGGGACGAGCGGGTAGTGGCGCACGGCCAGGGTGTCGAGGTCGACGAGGTGGACGGCGGGGAAGGCGCCGGTGGCCGGTCCCCCGCCGTTGAGGCGGGCGGCGACGACCCCGGCGAGAGCCTCGGCCGCGAACGGGGTGATGTACGGGGACGGGCCCGCCGCCCGGGTCCCGGAGCCGAGCTCCAGCGCCTCGCGCAGGGCGACGGACCGCACGCCCTGCCACCGGCGCTCCAGGCAGCGGGCGCAGGGGCGTCGGGCGGTGCCGTCGGGTGCCGGGAGGGGGCCGACGACGGCGTGCCGCCCGTAGTAGCGCACGGGGACGGCCCGGCCCGCCGGTCCGTCCTCCGCGAACGCGTCGCGCACGCCCAGGGGCCGGACGTCCAGCGGGGTGGTGGCCGCCGCCCCGCCGTGGCGGGCGAGGGCCTCCCCCAGCAGCTCCGCGAGGAGCCGGGTGGACTCCCCCAGCACCGGTGTGCCCGGCCCGGTGTCAGCGGTCATCGCCGCGCCCGACGCCCGGGCCGTGTCCGGCGCGGTCTCAACGGGCATCGGTGCCGCCCTCGCCGTCCACCGTGAGCAGCACCCGGGCCGTGGCGATGGAAGCGGAGCGCAGGTCCGCCGGGGTCGTCGGCACGTACAGGGCGTCGCGGCCGGCGGACCTCAGTGCCTCCAGCACCGCGTCGAACGTGGTCTCCGCCGCGTCCGCCGCCACGGACTCCCCGCCCACCGCGATCGCCCCCGGGGCCAGGTCGGCCACCAGCGGGTCTCCGGTGTCGACCGCCGCCCCCGGGTCCTCGGCGGCGAGCTGCACCTGACCGAGCAGGTCCCGCAGGGCGGACGCGGCCGCCGAACGCCGGGACAACCCGGCCCCGACCGCCCAACGGGGATGGGCGGAGCGCCCGTTCGCCTCGCGGGCGAGCACCACGTGGGCGGAGGTGCGGTCCGCCTCGCCCAGGTCGAGGAGGTCCACGGCGATGTCCAGGTTGGCGGCGGACTTCAGCAGGAACACCAGCTCCGGATCGTCGCCGCCCACCGCCGTCGGGCCGACCCGGGTGGCGCCCCGCACCGCGCGCCGCAGGGCGTCGTGGGCGAGCGCGGACAGCAGCCCCCGGCCCGCCGCCTCCGCCGCGCTGCCGCCCGCCCCGGAGCCGGCGGTGGTCGCCAGGTGCGCCCGGTCGTGGTTGTGCGGCCCGAACGGGCGCAGGGCGGCGGCCGGGACGCGTACCGGGTCCTTGCCGATCAGCGAGGTGGCGACCGCCCAGGCGGCGGGCACGGCCCCGGTGCCGCCGCCGGTCGTCAGGGCGTCGGGTCCGAGGGTCCGCAGCGCCCGCGCACCGCCGTCCGGTTCATCGCTCCGGACGCCCGCCAGGGGGACGACGTGCTCGACGTACGCCTCGGCCGCCGCGTACAGCGCCCGGGTCCGCGCCCCGGCCAGGTGGTGCACGTCGAACGCGGCGATCCGGCGGCTCGTCCCGCCGCCGAGCGCCACCTCGACACGGCTGAGCTTCAACGGGGTCTGGGTCAGCTCCTCGTCGTCGTAGCGGCGGAAGATCCCGGTGTACGGGCGGACCAGCACGGTGCTGATCCGGTTCAGCTCCTCGACCAGTTCCTCCGCGTCGCGGGCGGTCTCCACGGTCGCGGTGACGGGCACCGCGAGCGTGCCGGGCAGCGCGGCGGGTTCGCCGACGGGTGCGCCGGCGGGATCGTCGGCGGCGAGCACGGTGCAGCGGGCGCACCGGGGGTGGGGCTGGACCGGTTCGGCCATCACGTCCAGTGATTCCAGGTCCTGGACGAGTACCTGGCCGGCCGTCTCGGCGGGCAGCGCGCCGGTGGCCAGGCGGAAGATCTCGTAGCCGACGAGGTTGCCGACCATCGCGGCGACCGGGCCGGACAGGGCCGCCCCGTCGGCCGGTACGGCTCCGGCAGCCTCGCTCCACAGCTCGGCGGCGGTGCCGGGGTCGACGTTGCCGCTCAGCCGCAGGAGGGCGCAGGACCAGCAGCCGGTGGAGCGGGCCGTGGAGAGCGGGCCGACGACCAGGCGGCGGCCGAACAGCCAGGCGGGGACCAGGGTCACGCCCTCGGGCACCCCGGCGGCCAGGAGCCGGTGGGTGCGCGCCCCGGCGTCCGCGCCGGTGACCACGACGACGTCGTAGCCGTCCAGGTCGGCCCACCCCGCGTCCGTCCCGGCGGTGATGGTCCCGACGCGCGCCCCGTTGGCGGCGGCCTCGGCCGCGACGTCCCGCGAAGCGATGCCATCCTGCGGGGGTGCGCCGTCCCGCGAAGCCGCGTTGTCCCGTGAGGCCGCCGCGCCGTCCGCTGCCGTGACGGTCCCGATGCTCGCGCAGCCGTTGCGCACCAGGCTCAGCGCGCACCAGCGGGCCGTCTCGTCGTCGCCGAGGACGGCGACGCGGGTGGCCCGGTAGCGGGCGAAGCGGGCGGGGGCGTCGTCGGCGTAGTGGTCGACGTAGGCGATCTGCGCGGCGAACCGTTCGGCGGTCACCTCGTCGAGGGTGTCCCCGGCGGTGGCGGGCTCGGGGACGTCGCGGGCGAAGCCGCGCGCGTACAGCGTCTTGACCAGCTCGGCGGCCATCGCCCGCTGCGCGGGGCCGAACCCGGCGCAGAGTTCGGCCAGCCGGTGCTGCCCGGTGAGGTGCGGGACGACGAGGGAGGCGAAGCGGTAGGCGGTGCGGCCGGTGAGATGGAAGCCGCCGTCGGCGTTGTGGAACAGCACCCCGCCGGGGGTCTCGGTGAACAGCACGTCGCGCCGGATGCGCGGCCGGGTCCCGGCGAGCGCGTCGAACGCGGTCGTCGAGGGGGACGACGCGGGTGCGGTCGTCGAGGGGGGCGTGGCGGGTGCGGTGGGTGCGGCGCTCTCGGCCATGGGGATCACACCTTCTCTGTGCGGCGGTCGCGGATCCGGGCGGTTCTTCGTACGTGGGCGCGGAGCAGGTCGTGGATGCGGTACGGGCCCGGCGGGCCGTCCTCCAGCAGTCCGGCGTCGGCGAGCCGCTCCCGTACGGCTTCGGGAACGCCTCCCTCGTCCTCGGGACCCCGGTCCCGGTCGGCGAGCAGCTCCGGCGGGCCCTGGGCGAGGCGCTCGAAGGCCTCCGACAGCCGGGGGTCGAGCCGGCCGAGCGCCCGGTCGAAGAGTCCGGTGACCGAGAGGTCCGGGGAGTCGGTCAGGGTGAGCCGGGCGAGCGGGTCCTCACCCAGCCAGTCGACGGCGTCGGCGAGCCGCAGCCCCGGCCGGGTCAGCAGCCGGGCGGTGAGGATGCGCAGGGCGGCGGGGAAGTGGCCGCACAGGGCGGCCAGTCGACGGGCGGCGCCCGGTTCGGCCTCGACCCGCTCGGCTCCCAGGGCGGCCAGCAGCAGGGCGTACGACTCGGCCTCGGTGAAGGCGGACAGGCGCTGCACCCAGCCGCCGTGCGTCGCGATGAGCCCGCCGAGCCCCATCCGGCTGGTGACCACGACGGCGAGGTCCGGCACGACGGCGGAGGCCCCCGCTCCCGCGCCTCCCGCAGGCGCCCCCAGGACTCCCGCGCCCGGCGCGAGCAGGGGCCGCACCTGATCGGCTTCGACCACGTCGTCGAGGATCAGCAGGGCCCGCCCCTCGCCCGACTCCCCGAGCGCGGCGGCCACTTCGGCGGCCACCTCGTCGACCGTGCGGGGTTCGCCGTCCGCGCGGGTCATCCGGACGAGTAACCGCCCGGCCGGGAAGTCGTCCCGGACGAGCCGGGCGACGTGCTGGGCGAGCGCCGACTTGCCGATGCCGGGGGCCCCGGAGACCAGGACGGTGAGGGGCCGTTGGTCCTCGGGGCCGGGGGCCCGGGGCGCGGTGAGG
>NZ_JAAXYC010000253.1 GCF_018619185.1 Streptomyces sp. McG3
GTGAGGAATCCGTGGGGACGGGGGTGGACTCCGTGGGAAGGGGTGCCATTCTTCTCCTCGCGACGGAACGCTTCGGCGACCGACGAACAGGGACCGGGGGCCGGAGACCGGCACGGTCCTGTAACGTCGATTTCAAAATGCGTTCCCTTTGGAACGTTCTGCCCAGGACAGTAACGCCGGTCACACGGAAGTCAATGCTTGTAATGGAAATTCCAGAGAACGAGACCGGAGTGACGCGCCTCCGTGCTGCCATTCGTGACCAATGGAACGATCTGTCCACTTCTGAACGGGCTGTGGCCCAGTACCTGGTGAGCGCGCCGGTCGAGCAGCTGCTCTTCGCCAGCGCGCAGCAGCTCGGCGCGGCCAGCTCCACCAGCAACGCCACCGTCGTACGGGCCCTGCAACGCCTCGGTTACGCGGGCCTCCCGGCGCTCAAGCGGGAGCTGGCCAACGACTTCACCTCGGCCGTCGCCCCCGAGGTGCGGCTCAAGCGGCGCATCGCGCACGTCGGCCAGGACCTGGACGCCATCTGGACCGATGTCTTCGACGAGGCCCAGGAGCGCATCGACCAGGCCCGCCGGCTGACCGGGCCGGACTCCCTGAAGCGGGCGGTCGCCGTCCTCGCCGAGGCCCGTGAGGTCTTCGCCTACGGGGTCGCCGCGTCCGAACCGGGCGCACGGCACCTGGCGTTGGCGCTCGGCCGGATCGGCCGCCGGGCCCGGGCCGTCTCGGAGACCGGGTTCGCACTGGCGGACCAGCTGCTGGCGCTCGGGCAGGGCGACGCGGTGGTGATCTTCCAGCCGGGGCGGCGGCTGATGGAGCTGTCGGTCCTGATGGAACGGGCCCGCTCGGTCGGCGCGAAGGTGGTCCTGGTGACGGACGAGCTGGGTGAGGCGTACGCGGACCGGGTCGATGCGGTGCTCACCGCGCCGCACACGCCGACCGGCATAACGGCGGAGTCCCTGACCGGGCTGCTGGTGGCCGACGCGCTGCTGCTGGCCCTGGCCACCCTGGACGAGGACCGGGCCGTCGGCTCCTCGCACCAGCTGACCGCCCTGCGCGAACAGCTGCTGGACCCGAAACGGCACGGCTGACGGAACAGCCGAGGAGCCCCGTCCCGGCGACGCTTGACCTTGACCCCGTGTGAAGGGGTCCAGTGGGAGCCAACATGTTCACCATCGGAGACTTCGCCAGGTACGGACGGGTGTCACCCCGGATGCTGCGCCACTACGACGCCATCGGACTGCTGACCCCCGACCGCACCGACCCCGCCACCGGCTACCGCCTCTACGGCGCGGCCCAGCTCGGGTCTCTCTTTTGGATCAGGCCGGATCAGGGAGCGGGACGTGGTGCGTGCAGCTGCAAGGCGGAGGAGGGAGTCAACGCGGAGCGTTGGCGACCGACGACAACGCCGCAGATGTGCGTGCCACGTCCCGCGAGCCCGGCATGATCCAAAAGAGAGGCCCCTGCCCGGCTCAACCGGATCATCGCGCTCAAGGACCTCGGCTTCACGCTCCAGCAGGTGGGGGCGGTCCTGGACGAGCGGGTGGGCCCGGAGGAGCTGCGCGGCATGCTGCGGCTGCGCCGGGCCGAGCTGGCGGAGGCGGTGGCGGCCGCGTCGGCGCGGCTGACCCGGGTCGAGGCGAGGCTCCGGTCGATCGAGAGCGAGGGGCACATGCCTGCCGACGACGTTGTGATCAAGGCCGTTCCGGCGGTCCGGGTGGCCGAGCTGACCGGAACGGCCGCGAGCTATCAGCCGCAGGACATCGGGCCGGTGATCGGCCCGCTGTACGAGCGGCTCTTCCCGCTCCTGGAGGGAGCCGGCCTCCGGCCCGCCGGTCCCGGAATCGCGCGGTACGAGGACGCCCCCGAGGGCGGCGGCGCGATCACGGTGCACGCCGGGGTGACGGTGTCCGCCCCGGTGGGGGCGGTCGGGGACACGGAGGTGCGGGTGGTGGAGCTGCCGCCGTTCGAGGCGGCCACGATCGTGCACCGGGGCGCGATGGACGACGTCCTGTCGACGACCCACACCCTGGCGCGCTGGCTGGACGCCAACGGCTACCGCTCCACCGGCTACAGCCGCGAGGTCACCCTGGAGTGCCCGCCGGACCGCGGGAGTTGGGTGACGGAGCTCCAGGAACCGGTGGCGAAGGGCTGATCCCGGTCCGATGCGTACGGGGAGGGGCCCGTCGCCCCCCTCCCCGCACGCGGGCCCTGGGGTCTACGCCCCCGCCCAGAGCCCGTCCTCGGTGAGCCCCAGCAGGCCGATGGCGTTGCCGCGCACGATCCGGTCGACGACGTCCGGGGCCAGGTGGCCCATCTGCTCCTCGCCGACCTCGCGCGAGCGGGGCCAGGTGGAGTCGGAGTGCGGGTAGTCCGTCTCGTACAGCACGTTGCCGACACCGATCGCGTCGAGGTTCTTCAGCCCGAAGGCGTCGTCGAAGAAGCAGCCGTAGACATGCTCGGCGAACAGTTCGGACGGCGGCCGGTGGACCTTCTCGGCGACCCCGCCCCAGGCCCGGTTCTCCTCCCAGACCACGTCGGCGCGCTCCAGGATGTACGGGATCCAGCCGATCTGCCCCTCCGCGTACATGATCCGGAGGTTGGGGAAGCGCTCGAACTTGCCGCTCATCAGCCAGTCGACCATCGAGAAACAGCAGTTGGCGAAGGTGATGGTGGAGCCGACGGCGGGCGGGGCGTCGGCGGAGGTGGACGGCATCCTCGACGAGGAACCGATGTGCATGGCGATGACGGTGCCCGTCTCGTCGCAGGCCGCCAGGAACGGATCCCAGTCGTCCGCATGTATGGACGGAAGCCCGAGATGGGGAGGTATCTCGGAGAATGCGACCGCGCGCACGCCCCGCGCCGCGTTGCGCCGGACCTCGGCGGCGGCGAGCTCCGCGTCCCACAGCGGGACGAGGGTGAGCGGTATGAGGCGGCCGTGCGCCTCGGGGCCGCACCACTCCTCCACCATCCAGTCGTTGTACGCGCGCACACCGAGGAGCCCCAGCTCGCGGTCCTTGGCCTCGGTGAACGTCTGCCCGCAGAACCGCGGGAAGGTCGGGAAGCAGAGCGCGGACTGGACGTGGTTGACGTCCATGTCGGCCAGCCGCTCCGGGACCGAGAACGAGCCCGGCCGCATCTGCTCGTAGGTGATGATCTCCAGTTTGATCTCGTCCCTGTCGTAGCCGACGGCGGTGTCCAGGCGGGTGAGCGGACGGTGCAGGTCCTCGTACACCCACCAGTCGCCGACCGGCCCGTCGTCGCCCTTCGCCCCCATCACGGGGGCGAACTTGCCGCCCATGAAGGTCATTTCCTTCAGCGGTGCGCGGACGACGCGCGGCCCGGAGTCCGCATACCTGGACGGGAGCCGGTCCCGCCAGACATGAGCGGGCTCCACCGTGTGGTCGTCCACCGAGATGATCTTCGGGAAGGTCTCCATGCGTTCCACGGTAGCGCTGATCTGACGAACCGTCAGCTACTGTGCGCGCATTGGGAGGGGGCTGGAGCGGGGTACGGCACGGGGCGCGGCGCAGGGGCACGGCACGCGGCACGGTTCCCGAATCGTTGTCGAGGGCTTGTGCAGAGCGTCACCCACTGCTGACGAGTCCGCCCGAGACAAGGCAGACTGTTGAGCGCGATACCAGCGGTACCGCGCCATCCGGATGCATACCGCACTTCGACGCACGGGCGGACATACGGACGCGGGCAGCACCGGCAGGATCCGCAGACGAGCGGGACCGGCAGGCGAGCAGGACAGGGGGCATCAATGGACCGTGACAACGGGCCACGCGTGCGCGTACCGGAGCAGCGAGCTCCTTCGAAACCGGTTACGGCGGACGCCCTCAGGTTCACCGTGCTCGGCCCCGTACGGGCCTGGCGGGGCTCGGAGCTGCTCTCCTCCGGCTCGCCCCAGCAGCGCGCCCTGCTGGCCGCGCTGCTGCTGCGCGAGGGCCGGACGGCCACCGCGGGCGAGCTGATCGACGCGTTCTGGGGCGAGGACCCGCCCTCGCAGGCGCTGGCCACGATCCGGACGTACGCCTCGCGGCTGCGCAAGATCCTGGGCCAGGACACCCTGGTGAGCGAGTCCGGCGGCTACGCGATCCGCACCGAGCGCTCGGCGCTCGACCTGACGCTGGCGCAGGACCTGGCGGCCGAGGCGGAGAAGGCCCGCGCGGCCGGGGACCGCTGCCAGGCGCGCACGCTGATCAACAAGGTGCTGGGCCTGTGGGACGGCGAGGCGCTGGCCTCGGTGCCGGGCCCGTACGCCGACAACCAGCGGACCCGGCTGGAGGAGTGGCGGCTCCAGCTGACCGAGGCGCGGCTCGATCTGGACCTGGAGGTCGGCTGCCACGCGGAGGCCGTCTCGGAGCTGACCGCGCTCACCGCCGCGCACCCGCTGCGCGAGCGGCTGCGCGAGCTGCTGATGGTGGCGCTGTACCGCAGCGGCCGGCAGGCCGAGGCCCTCGCGGTGTACGCGGACACCCGCCGCCTCCTCGCGGAGGAGCTGGGCGTCGACCCGCGCCCCGAACTGGCCCAGCTCCAGCAGCGCATCCTGCGCGCCGACGAGGAGCTGGCGCGCCCGGCGGACGAGCCGGCGCCCGCGCCCGCGCCGCTGAAGCCGGCGCAGCTTCCCGCCACCGTGCCCGACTTCACCGGCCGGTCCGCGTTCGTGACCGAGCTGGGCAGCCGTCTCGCCACCGCCGAGGGCTCGGTGATGGCCGTCTCCGCGGTGGCCGGGATCGGCGGCGTCGGCAAGACGACGCTGGCCGTGCACGTCGCCCACCAGGCCCGCCGGCACTTCCCCGACGGGCAGCTCTACGTCGACCTCCAGGGCGCGGGGGCGCGGGCGGCCGAGCCGGAGACGGTGCTCGGCTCGTTCCTGCGGGCGCTCGGCACGGCGGACTCGGCGATCCCGGACACCTTGGACGAGCGGGCCGCGCTGTACCGCTCGACGCTGGACGGCCGCCGCGTCCTGATCCTCCTCGACAACGCCCACGACGCCGCCCAGATCCGCCCGCTGCTGCCCGGTACGCCGGGGTGCGCGGCGCTGGTGACGAGCCGGGTGCGGATGGTGGACCTGGCCGGGGCGCATCTGGTGGACCTGGACGTGATGTCGCCCGAGGAGGCGTTGCAGCTCTTCACCCGGATCGTCGGCGCGGAGCGGGTCGGCGCGGAGCGCGAGGCGGCCCTCGACGTGGTGGCCGCGTGCGGCTTCCTGCCGCTGGCCATCCGCATCGCCGCCTCGCGCCTGGCGGCGCGCCGCACCTGGACGGTCTCGGTCCTCGCCGCCAAACTCGCGGACGAGCGCCGCCGCCTGGACGAGCTCCAGGCGGGCGACCTCGCGGTGAAGGCCACGTTCGAACTCGGCTACGGCCAGCTGGAACCGGCCCAGGCCCGCGCCTTCCGCCTGCTGGGCCTCGCGGACGGCCCGGACATCTCCCTGGCCGCGGCGGCGGCCCTGCTGGACCTGCACCCGCACGCGGCGGAGGACCTCCTGGAGGCCCTGGTCGACACGAGCCTGGTGGAGTCGGCCGCCCCGGGCCGCTACCGGTACCACGACCTGGTGCGCCTCTACGCGCGTGCGTGCGCCGAGCGGGACGAACAGCCGCCGGTGCGGAGGGAGCTGGCGCTGTCGCGGCTGCTGGACTTCTATCTGGCCACGGCCGCGGGGGTGTACGCGCTGGAGCGGCCGGGGGACCGGCTGGCCGATCACCGGGAGCCCACCCAGTACAGCGGCCTGACCTTCGCCGACCGACACAACGCGCAGGACTGGCTCTACACCGAGGCCAACTCCCTGCTCGCGTGCGTACGTCAGGCGTCGGGGGCCGGAGCGGTACGCCGGGCGGTCGATCTGCTCTGGGCCACCAAGGATCTCGCGGAGTCGGGCGCGAACTCCAAGCAGTACGAAGCCGCGGCGATCACGATGCGCGATCTGGCACGGTCCAGCAACGATGCGCGGGCCGAAGGACGGGCGCTGATCACCCTCACCAACGCGCGGCTCGTCGCGGGCCGGTTCGACCAGGCGGAGCGGGACGCGCAGCGTGCCATGCGGCTCGCCCACGCGGTGGACGATCCCCTGCCGAGCTGCTGGGCCCCCAACGACCTCGGCATCATCGCGCTGTACCAGAACCGCCATGCGGAGGGTGAGGCCTACCTCGAACAGGCCATCGCGAACTTCCGGGCCGACGGCAACCGTCCGGGCGAGGCGAGCGCCCTGTGCAACCTCTCCCGCATCCACCTCGCGATGGGAAACACGGCGAGCGCGGTGGCCCTGGCCCAGCAGGGCATCGACATCTACGACGAACTGGGCCACGCGCTGCGCGGAGCGAACGGCCGGTACGCCCTGGGGCTCGCCCTCACCCAGAGCGGGCGGCTCGCCGAGGCCACGGACCAGCTCCACGAGGCACTGGCCGTGTTCCGGGACAGCCGGCAGCGCCTCTGGGAGGGCATGGCGACGTTCCGTCTGGCCGAGGTGGACCTGGCGGCCGGGCTCCCGGCGCAGGCGGCCACGAAGGCCGAACAGGCCCTCGCCGTGCTGCGCGGTATCGGCGGGGAGTGGCGGCGTGGCAACGTGCTCACCGTCCTGGGCCAAGCGCTGAACGACATCGGCCAGCCCGGCCGGGCCCAGGTGTGCTGGCGCGAGGCGCTCGACATATACGAGACGCTCGGTTCGGCGGAGGTCGCGGCAGTGAGGAAGCTGCTGACGCCGACGCTGTCGACGTGAGACCGCGAGGAGCGTTCATCATTCGTTTATCGCGCCCCGACATGGTGGTTCCAGTCGTTCCGTCGCGTCGGGGGGCAGACGGGCCGGCCTCGGCCGCAGAGGTAGGTTGAACGGCCGAACGACACCCGCCCGGCAACCCGACGGGGGAGTTGCCGGGCGGGCTCGTCGAGTCCGAGCACAGCCATTCAGGGAGCTGGAGAACACCATGAGCGAAGCGCAGAAGAAGCCGGTCGTGAAGCCGCTCGACAACCACGCCACCGGCGGGGAAGCCACGACGCAGGACAACCACGCGACGGGTGGCGTGCTGAAGCCGCTGGACAACCACGCCACCGGTGGCACGGCCAAGCCGCTCGACAACCACGCGACGGGCGAGCCCGCCTAGACCTTCCCGACGGGGATACGGGGGAAGCGACCGCGGCGACGCCGAGGGGGAGCCGCCGCGGTCGCGGTACGGGGGAATGTGTGAGGGGCCCGAGTCGGGGGAAACGCTCGGGCCCCTCCCGCATGTCCGGGACCGTGCCTACAGGCCCCGCAGCTGGACCCTCGGCCGGCACAGCTTCCGCAGGTCGTCCACGTCGGACGTGAAGAGCGCCGTCCGGCCCGGCTGCCGGTTCGCGATCGCGGCGAGGGCGGCGTCGATGGCGTACTTGTGGCCGTGCAGCCCGGCCTCGCGCAGGAGGCGGATCGCCTCGTCGGCGATGTCCTTGGTGACGGGTTCGACGACGATCCCGGACATCGCCCAGTCCCACACCGGCCGCCGGATCTTGCTGTGGTATGCCTCGACCAAGGTCATCGAGCTGGTCACCACGCGGATGCCCGCCCGGTGGGCGTCCTTGAGCCGGCTCTTCATCCCCGGGTTGCCGAGGGCCGCCCGCGAGACGGCCTCGCAGTCCAGTGCGTACGTGATGTCCGGCATCAGGCGGCCGCCGCTTCCCGGCGTGCGGGGGCGTCCGCTTCCTGGTCGGTGAACCACTGCTCGATCTCGCGGCGCTCGGCCTCGGCCGCCGTCAGGTCGGCGTCGGTGACGGGGCCGTATTCGCCCTCCAGGCGCTCCACCAGCTCGCCCAGCCGGTCATGCTCACGCTGCCGCTCTATGGCCCGCGTGACATACGCGCTGAACGCGCCGGGGCCCACCTCGCTGCGGATCTCCTCCGCCAGCTCCTCCGGCAGGGTGACCGTGTACTTCTTGGTTGCCATACCCTCGACCATACCGTCACGAGGGTCGCGATGCCCTCCCTCGTTCACCCCATCCGGTGAAACCGAACGAACGTCCCCGACCCGGGGTCTACCGCCCCCGCAGCTCCCCCTTCACCACCTTGCCGCTCGCGTTGCGCGGCAGCTCCGGGAGGAACTCCACCGCCCTCGGCACCTTGAAGTTCGCCATCTCGCGGCGGGACCAGGCGATCAGGTCGTCCGCGGTGAGCGTCGCGCCCCGGCGGCGGACCGCGTAGGCCTTGCCGACCTCGCCGAGCCTCGGGTCCGGGATGCCGACGACCGCGACGTCGGCCACGTCCGGATGGAGGCCGAGAAGCTGTTCTATCTCGGCCGGGTAGGCGTTGAAGCCGCCCACGATGAACATGTCCTTGATCCGGTCCGTGATCCGCAGGTTCCCCGCCGCGTCCAGGACGCCCACGTCGCCCGTGCGGAGCCAGCCGTCCTCGGTCATCGTGGCGGCCGTCGTGTCCGGGTCCTCGAAGTAGCCGCCCATCACGTGGAAGCCGCGGACCTGGACCTCGCCCGGAGCACCCGGTTCCGCCAGGACGCGGAGCTCGGTGCCGGGGATCGCGCGGCCGGACGTGGTGGCCACGACCTCCGGAGCGTCGCCCCGGCGGCACATGGTGACGATGCCGCTCGCCTCGGAGAGGCCGTACGCCGTGAGGACCGTCGCGATGTGGAGTTCCTCGCGCAGGCGCTCCACCAGCTGGAGGGGGACCACCGCCGCGCCGGTGACGACCAGGCGGAGGGCCGAGAGGTCGTGCGCGTCGCGTGCCGGGTGGTCCAGGAGCGACTGGTGGAGGGTCGGCGGGCCGGGCAGGACCGAGATCCGCTCCGCCGCGATGTTCGCCAGCACCGTGTCCACGTTGAACACCGACTGCGGCACCATCGTGGCCCCCCGCATCAGACAGGCGATGATCCCCGCCTTGTAACCGAAGGTGTGGAAGAAGGGGTTGACGATGAGGTAGCGGTCGCCTTCGCGCAGACCCGCGAGGTCGCTCCAGATCGCGTACGCGCGCAGCGTCTGGGCGTGCGTGATGACCGCCCCCTTGGGAGCGCCCGTGGTGCCGGAGGTGTAGACGATGTCGGAGGGGTCCGAGGGGTCGATGCGGGCAGCCCGTTCCCGTACGGCGGAGGACGGGACGCCCTCCCCCGCCGCCAGGAAGTCCGGCCAGCTCGTGTAGTCCTCGGGGGCCGTGTCCGCGAGGACCACGACCCGCTCCAGGTCCGGCAGCCTCACCTCCGCCCGCCGCAGCGACGCCACGTACGAGGTGCCCAGGAACGTGCCGGTGACGAACAGCAGCCTGGCCCTGCTGCGCCGCAGGATGTACGCCGCCTCCGTGCCCTTGAAGCGGGTGTTCAGCGGGACCAGCACCGCGCCGGCCGTCACCGCCCCGAGCGCGGAGACGATCCAGTCCAGGGTGTTCGGGGCCCAGATCGCCACCCGGTCCCCCGGCTCCACGCCGGAGGCGAGGCAGGCGGCCGCGGCCCGCTCCACCCGCTCGCCGAGCTCGGCGTACGAGAGCCGGGTACGGCCGTCGGCCACTGCCTCGGCGGAGCCGTACCGCCGCGCCGCCGCCCGCACCAGCTCCGGGATGCTGCCCCATTCCTCGTCGCCTCGCATCACGCGCCCTCCTGCCGCCGCACTAGCTGACTATCCGTCAGATTAGCGGTAGCCTCTGCCGCTGTCAGCAGGGGCGACGGTGCGGGAGGTCAGCGGATGGCAACGCTCAAGGACGCGACGGCGATAGCCGGGATCGGGCAGACGGCGTTCGCGAAACGACTCCCCGAGTCGGAGAAGACCCTCGCCTGCCGGGCGATCCTGGCGGCCCTCGACGACGCGGGCATCGCCCCCGCCGAGGTCGACGGCTTCGCCTCGTACACGATGGAGGAGACCGATGAGGTGGAGGTCGCCAAGGCGATCGGCGCCGGCGACGTCACGTTCTTCTCCAAGGTCGGTTTCGGCGGCGGCGGTTCCTGCGCCACGCTCGCCCACCTCGCCGCCGCCGTGGCCACCGGGCAGGCGAGCGTCGGCGTGGCCTGGCGGTCGCGCAAACGCGGCTCCGGGCCCCGGCCGTGGAAGAACACCGCCGTCCAGCTCCCCACCCCCGCCCAGTGGACCCGTCCCTACGGGCTGCTGCGGCCCGCCGACGAGATCGGCATGCTGGCCCGGCGCTACATGCACGAGTACGGGGCCACCCGCGACCATCTCTTCAACGTGGCGCTCGCCTGCCGCAACCGGGCCAACCAGAACCCGGCCGCCATCATGTACGACCGCCCGCTGACCCGCGAGATGTACATGACCTCCCGCTGGATCAGCGAACCCCTCTGCCTCTTCGACAACTGCCTGGAGACCGACGGGGCACTGGCCTGCGTGATCGTCTCCGCCGAACGCGCCCGCGACTGCCGGCAGAAGCCCGTCTATCTCCACTCCGTCGCCCAGGGACTGCCCGCCCAGCACCACGGGATGGTCAACTACTGGAACGACGACCCACTGACCGGGCCCGCCTGGACCGCTGCCCGACAGCTCTGGAAACAGGCTGACTTCGGGCCCGACGACGTCGATGTGGCCCAGATATACGACGCGTTCACCCCGCTCGTCCCGCTCTCCCTGGAGGGCTACGGCTTCTGCGGGCGCGGCGAGGGCGGCGCGTTCACCGAGGGCGGGGCGCTGGAGAGCGGCGGGCGGCTTCCCGTCAACACCGGGGGCGGCGGACTCAGCGAGGCGTACGTCCACGGTTTCAACCTCATCACCGAGGGCGTGAAACAACTGCGCGGCACCTCCACCGCCCAGGTTCCCGACGCCGCCACCTGCCTGGTCACCGCAGGTGAGGGCGTTCCGACGTCGGCCGTACTGCTGAGGAGTTGAGGACATGGCCGTGAACGATTCCCTGCTGCTTCCCGTCGCCGACGAGGACGGCGCACCCTTCTGGGAGTACACCGCGCGCGGTGAACTGCGCGTACAGGCCTGCGCCTCCCCCGCCTGCGGCGAACTGCGCTTCCCGCCCCGGCCCTGCTGCCCGCACTGCGGGTCGTTCGAGAGCGTGTGGCGGGAGATGAGCGGGCGCGGCCGGCTCTGGTCGTACGTCGTCCCGCATCCACCGCTGCTCCCCGCTTACGCCGAACAGGCTCCGTACAACGCGGTGTTGGTCGAGCTGACGGAGGCCCCGCACATCCGGCTGGCCGGAAACGTCGTCGCCGCCCCGGACGCCCCGCTGAACTCGGTGGACCCGGCGCGGCTGCGGATCGGGGCACCGGTGCGGGCCGTGTTCTGCCCGGCGGGGCCGGGCGGCGGCGTCACGCTCGTCCGCTGGCTCCTGGAGCGGTGAGCGGATGGCCCTGCGCATCGAGCGGGACGAGGAGGCGGGGGTCGCGCTCGTCACCCTGGACCGACCGGCGAAACTCAACGCGATCGACCTGGAGACGGCAGACGAACTAGCAGCGCTGTGGCGGGAGTTGCGGTACGACGAGTCGGTGCGGGCGGTCGTCCTCACCGGGGCCGGGACGCGTGCCTTCTGTACGGGGATCGACCGGGGCGTCACCGTGCCGCAGCCCCCGTCCCCGTACACCGTCGACGATCCCCTCCTGCGGATCGGCCCCAAGGCGAACGACCTGTGGAAGCCCGTGGTCGCGGCGGTGGAGGGGATGGCCTGCGGCGGGGCGTTCTATCTGCTGGGCGAGGCGGAGTTCGTGGTCGCGTCCCGCGAGGCGACGTTCTTCGACCCGCACACGACATACGGGATGGTCTCGGCGTACGAGGCCATCGCCATGGCCCAGCGGATGCCGTTCGGGGAGGTCGCCCGGATGTCCCTGATGGGCACGGCGGAACGGCTGGGCGCCGGGCGGGCGTACGCGATCGGGCTGGTCAGCGAGGTGACGGAGCCGGGCGGCGCGGTGGCGGCGGCGCTGCGGTCGGCGACGGTGATCGCCCGCTACCCGACGGAGGCGGTGCAGGGCACGGTCCGGGCGGTGTGGTCCGCGAAGGAGGCGGCCAGGACCCAGGCGATGTCCCAGGCCCCGGCGCTGATCGCCCTGGGCAATCTGTCCCCGGAACGGCAGGCGGAGCTGTTCGAGGGGCGGGGCGGGGG
>NZ_JAAXYC010000254.1 GCF_018619185.1 Streptomyces sp. McG3
GGGAGGGGGGCGGGGGCGGGGGGGGCGTTCACCGGTGGCCGTCCCGGCCGGCCGTCGGGGGCGGTGCCGTTCACCGGTGGCCGTCCTGGCCGTCCCGCTCCGCGCGGGGCGGGCGGCCGGGTCCGGGAGGTCCGGCGAAAGCCTGGGCGATGCCGAGCCACTGGTCGGCTTCGCGGCCCTCGGCGGTGACGGCGAGGTCGGACCGGTGGGCGCGCTGGGTGACCAGGAGACAGAAGTCGAGGAGCGGGCCGGTGATCCGCTGGGCGGCCCCCTCCGGTCCGTACGCGACCATCTCGCCGGCCGGGGAGTGGAGTTCGACGCGGAACTCCTCTTCGGGTGCGGTGATCCCGCGTACTCCGTAGGCGTAGTTCCGGGCCCGGACGCCGATCCGCGCCACGTGCCGGAGCCGGGTGGTGGGGGTCCGGGTCACCCCGAGGGCGTCGGCGATGTCCTGGCCGTGCGCCCAGGTCTCCATGAGCCGGGCGGTCGCCATGGACGCGATGCTCATCGGCGGCCCGTACCAGGGGATCCGGGTGCCGGCCGGGGCGTCCCTCATGACCTTGTCGAGCCGCTGCCGCCCCTCACGCCACCGGGCGAGCAGGGCGTCCGGATCATGGGCGGCGACCAGGGCTTCGGCGGCCTCGTCGACAAAGGTCTCGGGCGCGGCGAGGGCCTTGACCACCTCGTCCCCGAACCGGTCCGGCTCGGTGGCCGCCAGCAGCGCGACCTCGTCGGTCCAGCTGAGGTGGGCGATGTGGTGGGCGACGGTCCACCGCTCGGCCGGGGTCGGCCCGCGCCACCCGGGCTCGTCCAAGACGCCTACCAGGGCGTCGAGTTCGTCGCTCTCTTCGCGCAGATCGTCGATCACGGCTACGACAGCGGACACGTGCGCTCCCCTCGGGACCGGGTGTGGTGCCCAGGAGCATGGCAGCGCTCCAGGAAACAATCAAGCACGCTTGCATGATTTTCTGCCCGGGGTATGCGGGGTGACGCGCAGCCCGTCACCCCGGCCGCACGTCACCCCCGCCGCACGTCACCCCGGCCGCACGTCACTCGCCGCCCATGGCCGCCTTCGCCATCCGCTCGGTGGTGCTGGCCCCGTCGAGGGTCTCCCGCACGATGTCGGCATGACCGCTGTGATGGGCGACCTCGCGGAACACGTGCAGCAGGACGTGCCGCACGGTCCAGACGACGGGTTGCGGCGGTGACCAGGGGTAGCGCGGCAGCGTGACCGCCCGGTCGAGATCGGGCTCCTCGCGGACCGTACGGTCGAACGCCTCCGCCGCGGCGTGGAACGCGTCGAGGTGGGCGGCGAGGGTCTCGTCGTCGGTCATCCGGTTGCCGTCCGGGTCGAGGTCGGCCCAGCCGACCTCGGGGGCGGCGGTCCCGTCGATCACGGAGAGCCAGCTCCGCTGGGTCGCCGCGAGGTGCTTCACGAGTCCGCCGAGGGTCAGCTCGCTGACCGTCGACCGGGCGCGGGCCTGCTCGTCGGTGAGTCCGGCGACGGTGTAGAGGAAGTTGGTGCGCTGGTCGGCGACCATGGCCAGCAGGTCGTGGCGTTCGCCGGTGCCCGGGTGACTGCCGGTCGGTGTGGTCGGTTTCATGGCGGGGCCTCCTGGCGGACCGGCGCGGGACTGGATCCGGCGACTGTAGGCTCCGCCGCCGTACGGACGGGGGCATTCCGGCGGCGGCGCGGCGGTGGTCCGTGTCAGCCTCCGTCGATGAGTGCCGAACCGCGCGCGGTGACCGTCCGGTTCGACGCCGGCAAACGGGTCCTGGAGCCCCGTGACGACGCGGAGGGCTCGCACTACGTCTTTCCCGACGACCGCTCCGGGGATCCCGGTACGCCTCGGGCCGCACTGCCCCTGGCGGAGGCGGTGCACGCGCGCAGCAGGCCGGCCGGCACGAGTACTGCTTCCCGGTGTCCGCGACGGGCGAGATCGGCCCACCGGAGACGCTGGACAACTACGGCGGCACCCCGGTCCGGGTGCCCGTGGCGCGTCTGCCCGCCACCCCGTTGTGGCCCCGGCGGCTGTCCTGGCGCATCGAGCACCGGCACCGGACGGGATGGCCCGGGCGCCCCGCCGAACCGGCCGGCTCCATCACCGAACCGCACCGGCCGTGCAGTTGGTGAGGGGCGCGCCGAGAGGCCCCTAGCCGGCGTCCAGCGCCGGGGCGAGGAAGGCGAAGGCACGGTCGGTGAGCGCGGCCGGGTCCTCGACCCCGTCGCTGTCGCTCCAGCGCCGCAGCACGGTGTCGAACGCCGCGAGCGCGGCCCCGGCGGCGAGGCGCGGGGAGAGGTCCGTCTCCGGGTCGAGCCCGAGGCGGCGGGCCGTCTCCACGGCGAGGTCGTCGCGCCACTGGGCCTGGTGCTCCAGGAAGCGGGCGCGCAGGGCGGGTGTGCGCAGGATCAACTGGACGACCCGGAGGGCCCGGCCGGAGTGCTCGGCGCCGTCGGCGCAGGCCGCCATGGCGACCCAGACGGCGTGGCGCAGGGCCGCGGAGGGGGGTTCGGCCTCGGGGCGGGCGGCCAGTTCGGCGCGCATGCCCGTTCCCATGTCGGCCAGGAACTGGACCACCACGTCCTCCTTGGACGCGAAGTACCGGAAGAACGTCCGCTTGGAGACACCGGCGGCGGCGGCGATCGCGTCGACCGTGACCGCGTCGAACCCTTCCCGGGCCATCAACTGGAGCGCCGATTCGGTCAGTTCGTCCGTGACGAGTTGACGTTTGCGCTGGGCCATGGTCACTGCGGGGCGGGTACTCACGCCCACCATCGTAGCTTCATGCCATCTTTGACACCTGGTACCTTCTTGGCACACAGTATCTCCTTGACACCGAGTGCCACACACGACAGCGTATGCCGCATGACGACACAGGACGGTAAGCAGAAGAAGCCGCACTGGACCGCCGGGCAGATCCCCGACCAGGCCGGCCGGGTCTCCGTGGTCACCGGGGCCAACAGCGGCCTGGGCCTGGCGACCGCCCGGGCCCTGGCGCGCCGGGGCGGGCACGTGGTCCTCGCCGTGCGCGACGAGGAGAAGGGGCGCCGGGCCGCCGCCGCCATCACCGCCGACCGGCCGGGGGCCTCGCTGGAGGTGCGCCGCCTGGACCTGGCCGACCTCGACTCCGTACGGGCGTTCTCGGACGGCCTGCACAGCGACCACGCGCGGCTGGACACGCTCGTCAACAACGCCGGGGTGATGGCGCCGCCCCGCACGGTCGGCGCGCAGGGACACGAGCTGCAGTTCGCCTGCAACCACCTCGGTCACTTCGCGCTCACCGGGCTGCTGCTCGACCTGCTGGCGGCCGGGCGACGGGACCCGCGCGTCGTCACGGTGACCTCGGTCAACCACCGTAGGGCGCACCTGCGTTTCGACGACCTGAACGGCGAGCGCGACTACCGGCCGATGACCTTCTACGACCGGTCGAAGCTCGCCAACGCCGTCTTCGGGCATGAGCTGCACCGGCGGCTGACCGCGTCCGGCAGCCCGGTCCGGAGCCTGCTGGCGCACCCGGGCTACACGGCCACCAACCTGCAGACGAGCGGGCCGACCGGCCTGGTGAAGCTGCTGTTCGGCCGTGTTCTGCGGCCCCTGGCCCAGCACCCCGGCGCGGGTGCCCTCCCGCAGCTGTACGCGGCGACCGCCCCGGAGGCGCGGGGCGGCGACCTCATCGGCCCGGACGGCGCCGGGGAGCTGCGCGGCGGACCGACCCGGGTGACCCTCGCCCCGGCGGCCGTCGACGCCCCGACCGGGCGGCGGCTGTGGGAGGTGTCGGAGCGGCTGACCGATGTCCGCTTCCCGTTCCCGGCGGGCGGGTGACGGGGCCCTGCCCGCCGGCGGTCGAGGGCCCGGCCGGGCCCCCGCGCCGCGGCTCACCCCTCGCGGCGCGGCCCCGTGCGGCTGCGCACCGCGCCGACGCTGGCCCCGATGACCAGGGCGATGGCGAGGGCGTCCGTGGTGGAGAGGGCCTGGCCCAGGATCAGGAAGCCCGCGCCCGCGGCGATGGCCGGCTCCAGGCTCATCATCACGGCGAACGTCGGCGCGGGCAGCCGGCGCAGCGCCATCAGCTCCAGGGTGTACGGGAGGACCGAGCTGAGGAGGGCCACCGCCGCGCCGAGCGCCAGGGTGGACGGGACCGTGAGCTTCGCGCCGGACTCGATGATGCCCAGCGGCAGTGAGAGGACCGCGGCGACCACCATCGCCAGCGCCAGCCCGTCCGCCTGCGGGAAGCGGCGGCCGGTGCGGGCGCTGAACACGATGTACGCCGCCCACATCGCCCCGGCCCCCAGGGCGTACGCCGCACCGACCGGGTCGAGGCGGTCGAGGCCGCCGCCGCCCAGCAGGACGACGCCGGCGAGGGCGAGGCCCGCCCACACGAGGTTGATCAGGCGGCGCGAGGCGAACACCGAGAGGGCCAGCGGGCCGAGTACCTCCAGGGTGACGGCGATGCCGAGCGGGATCCGGTCCAGCGCCTGGTAGAAGAGCGTGTTCATGCCGCCCATGGCGACGCCGAAGGCGAGCACCGTGCCCCAGTCGGCACGCGAGTGGCCGCGCAGCTTCGGGCGGCAGATCACCAGCAGGATCAGTGCGGCGGCCGCCAGCCGCAGGGTGACGACGCCCAGCGCGCCCGCCTTCGGCATCAGGAGCGCCGCGACGGCCGAGCCGAACTGGACGGACAGGCCGCCGGCGACCACCAGCACGATCGGCGTCAGCGCCGCCCGGCGCTCGGCCCCGGTCCGCCCTGCGGGCGCGGCGCCTTCGAGGGCCGTCACCGCTTCGGGGAGGGCGACGGCTGCGGCGGCCGGTTCGGCGGCGCTGCGCTGGTCGTTCACGGGGGACCTTCCGAGGGAACGGGGACGAGACGGCTCAGTACACGACTCGGTACACTGTAATGGACTGCACGGTACGACATGACGCACTGTCCCGCCGTCGGCTTCCCTTCACCGTAGGGACACCCGCGCGTTCCGTGAAATACCGATCAAGCTCCCGTTATGCTCCCCACGCATGAACGAAGCGCTCCCCACCGGCCGCCCCGTGGAACTCCGGCACCTGCGGGCCTTCCTCGCGGTCGCCGACGAGCTGAACATCACGCGTGCCGCCGCCCGCCTCCGGCTCACCCAGCCCGCCGTGTCCCGGACCCTCGCGGCGCTGGAGCGGCACCTGGGGGTCCGGCTCGTCGACCGTTCCACCCACCACCTCGCCCTGACCTCCGACGGCGTCGCCTTCCGTGACAAGGCCGCCGCCGCGGTCGCCGCCTTCGACGAGGCCCTCGACCCCGGCCGGTTGCGCACCTGGCCGCTGCGGCTCGGCCACGCCTGGTCCGCGTTCGGGCCGTACACCACGCCGCTGCTGCGGGCCTGGCAGGAGCGCCACCCGGGGACCCCGCTGGAACTGCTCCGGATCGACGACCGCACCGCCGGCCTGACCCGGGGCGAGGTCGACGCGGCGCTGCTGCGGGGGCCCGTGGACGCGCCGGGTCTCGTCGCCGAGGTGCTGTTCACCGAGGTCCGGGTGGCGGCGGTGACCGCGGACGGGCCGCTCGCGGGGCGGGCCTCGCTCGCCCTCGCCGACCTCGCGGAGGGCCCCGTCGTCCTGAACACCGTCTCCGGCACCACCACCGCCGGTCTGTGGCCGCCGCACGCCCGGCCGGCCACCACCGTCACCGTCGGGAACACCGACGACTGGCTCACCGCCATCGCCGCCGGCCGCGGCAGCGGGGTCTCCACCGCCTCGACCGCGACCCTGCACCCGCACACGGGGGTCGCCTACGTCCCGCTCGACGACGCCCCGGGCGTCCCGGTCCTCCTCGCCCGCCGCGACGCCCCCGGCCACCCCGCCCTGCCGGAGCTGGCCGCGCTGGCCCGCGAGATCGTCGCCCGGGGCGCGACGCACTGAGCCCCGGGCCGGGCGCCGCTACACGTCGTCCCCCGGCTCCTCCCGCGAGGCCCTCGTGGGGTCTTCCGCGGCCTCCTCGACGGCTTCCGCGACGACCTCCGCGAGGTGCCGGGCCCGCCGCCCGGCCAGCTGGTCGAGCTGCGTACGGCAGGAGAAGCCGTCCGCGAGGAGTTCCGTGCCGGGTTCCGCGTCCCGTACGGCGGGGAGCAGCCGCTCCTCCGCACAGGCGACGGACACCTCCCAGTGCCCCTTCTCGAAGCCGAAGTTCCCGGCGAGCCCGCAGCAGCCGCCGCTGAGTTCCCCGGTGAGGCCCATCCGTTCGCGCAGGCCGCGTTCCGCCGCGTCGCCGAGGACCGCGTGCTGGTGACAGTGCGTCTGGCCGGCGGCCGGGCGGTCCAGCCGGGGCGGGGTCCAGTCGGGGGCGTACTCCTCCAGGTATTGGGCGAACGTCTTCACGGAAGAGGCCAGTTCCGCGGCGCGCGGGTCGTCGGGGAGGAGTTCGGGCAGGTCGGTGCGGAGGGTCGCGGCGCAGCTCGGCTCCAGGACGACGAGCGGTTCGCCGGGCGAGAGGCCGAGCCGGTCCAGGGTGCGGCGCATCACCCGGCGGGCCGCGTCGAGCTGGCCCGTCGATACGTACGTGAGGCCGCAGCACAGGCCGGGGACGGGCGGCAGCACCGTACGCCCCGTCGCCTCCTCCAGGACCCGGACCGCCGCCCGGCCCACCTGCGGGGACAGATGCTCGGTGAAGGTGTCCGCCCAGAGGTGCACCACCCGGTTCGCGGAAAGGACGCGTGTGCCCTTGCCCTGACGTGCGCGCAGCCACCGGCTGTACGTCTGCGTCGCCAGCACCGGGAGCCCGCGCTCGGGCGCGATCCCGGCCAGCCGTTTCGCGAGCGCGGCCAGGGGGCGCAGCCGGGCCAGGGCGTTGAGCGGCCGGGCGAAGGGGGCGGCGAGGCGGAGCCAGCGCGGGAGGCGGCCCATGGCGTAGTGGGCGGCGGGGCGGAGCCGGCCCCGGTAGTGGTGGTGCAGGAACTCCGCCTTGTACGTGGCCATGTCGACGCCGACCGGGCAGTCGCTGCGGCAGCCCTTGCAGGAGAGGCACAGGTCGAGCGCGTCCCGGACCTCCTCGCTGCGCCAGCCGTCCGTGACGACCTCGCCCGCCAGCATCTCGTGAAGCAGCCGGGCCCGCCCCCGGGTGGAGTGGGCCTCCTCGCCGGTCGCCCGGAAGGACGGGCACATGACGCCCGCGCCGGTCGCCTCCGTCGTACGGCACTTGGCGACGCCGACGCAGCGGCGGACCGCGCCCGCGAAGTCCCCGCCATCCTGCGGGTAGCCGAACTCCACGTCCACCGGGCGTTTCGGGAGGACGGCGAAGCGGAGGTTCTCGTCGAGGCGGGCGGGGCGGGCGAGGATGCCGGGGTTCAGGCCGCCGTCCGGGTCCCACAGGTCCTTGAACCGGTGGAAGAGGGCGACGAGTTCGTCCCCGTACATCCGGGGCAGCAGTTCCGCGCGCGCCTGGCCGTCGCCGTGCTCGCCGCTGAGGGAGCCGCCGTGCGCGACGACGAGAGAGGCCGTCTCCTCGGAGAACCGGCGGAAGCGGGCCACCCCGTCCGTGCTGATCAGGTCGAAGTCGACACGGACATGGACGCAGCCGTCGCCGAAGTGGCCGTACGGGGTGCCGCGCAGGCCGTGTTCGGCGAGGAGGGCCCGGAAGTCGCGGAGGTACGCGCCGAGCCGGGCGGGCGGCACCGCGCAGTCCTCCCACCCGGGCCAGGCCTCGGCTCCGTCGGGCATCCGGGTCGCGGTTCCGGCGGCGTCCTCGCGGATCCGCCACAGGGCCCGCTGCCCGGCCGGGTCCGTGACGACCGTGCCGTCCACCGCACCGGCACCCCGCAGGACGTGTTCGGCGTGTGCCGTGGCCTCGGCCGGGGTGTCGCCGCCGGTCTCGACGAACAGCCAGGCGGCCCCGCGCGGCAGCCCGGCGGACGCGGTGACGAGGTCGGCGGCCATGCCCTCGACGGTGAGCGGCCGGTACGGGAGGAGGCCCGGGGCGGCGTCGGCGGCTTCGGACTCGTCGGCGTACCCGAGGACCGCCAGGGCGCGGGCGCGCGGGGCCTCGACCAGGCGGACGGTGGCCTCGGTGACGACACCGAGGGTGCCCTCGCTGCCGCAGAACGCCCGGACCGGGTCGGGGCCGCCGGGGTGTTCGGGGAGCAGGGCGTCGAGCGCGTATCCGGAGATGCGGCGCGGGAGACCGGGGTAGCCGGTGCGCAGGAGGGCGAGGTGGGCGGCGATCAGGGACGGAACGCCCTCGGGCCCTTCGGCCCCTCCCTGTTCCAGGCGCAGGGCCTCGCCCCCGTACCGGACGACCGACAGCTTCCGCACGTTGTCCGCCGTCGTGCCCCAGGCCACCGAGTGGGCGCCGCAGGAGTTGTTGCCGATCATCCCGCCGAGGGTGCAGCGGCTGTGGGTGGAGGGGTCGGGGCCGAAGGTCAGGCCGTGGGGTGCGGCGGCGGCCCGCAGGTCGTCCAGGATCACGCCGGGCTGGACGACGGCGGTGCGGGCGGCGGGGTCCAGGTCGAGGATCGCGCGCAGATGGCGGGTGAGGTCGAGGACGAGTCCGGTGCCGGTGGCCTGTCCGGCGATGGAGGTGCCGCCGCCGCGCGCCACCACCGGCACCCCGTGCTCCCGGCAGACGGCCAGGGCGGCGGCGATGTCGTCGGCGTCGCGCGGGGCGAGCACACCGAGCGGGACCCGGCGGTAGTTGGAGGCGTCCATCGTCGTCAGCGCCCGTGCGGCGGCCCCGAAGTCGCTCGTGCCGCGCACGGCGGAGCGGAGCGCCGCGACGAAAGCCGGGGGCATGTCGGTATGCGGTCGATGCTGTTCGGCCATGGTCTCAGCATGCCGTCGCGTCAGGTGAACTCTTGGGATGCGCCAGGATCAAAGCACGTAAGCAGTACAAAAAAGCCCACAAGATCTTCCCAAACAGACCGTCAAGTCTCCTATAGTGACCAAGACTTGCGCAGGAATTGGCAGCTCCAGTTGTGCATGATCGCCCATAACCGTGCCGAACTGTCCTGAATTCGACTAGTCGATTTCACCCGGTTCGCACTGCTGGAACCGCCTCGCACCGTCCCGCACCGCCTCATACCGTCCCGCACCGTCCGCCACCGAGGACTCCGATTGCGCCCCTCACACCGGCCCACCGCACTCGCCCTGCTGATCGCGGCAGCCGCAACCGGCACGCTGACCCTGTGGGGCGTCGCCGCGGCCCCCGACGCGGTACGGACCCCGCTGGCCTGGGGCGCGGGCGCAGCCGCCGTGCTGCTGAGCGTCTGCGTGGCCGTCGCCGTCCACACCCTGGGGACCGCGCGGACCCTGCGCGCCCTGCGGGCCGCCGACGCCCAGCGGTTCACCTCCGAGACGTCGCGCCTGGTCTCCGCCTCCGCCGTCGAGGCCCAGCGCTTCACCGCGGAGACCGCCCGGATCAAGGGCGCCGCCGCCGCCGAAACCGCCCGGGTCGCCGCCGACGCCCGCGCCGAGAACGAGCGGATCGCCGGGGCCGCCGCCGCCGAGCAGGGCCGGCTGGCCGTCTCCGTCGACCGGCTGACCGCCCGTGCAACCCGCGCCGAGACCGAGCGCTCCGCCGCCGTCGCCGCCTGTGCCAACGCGGCCGGGCGGATGCAGGCGCTGGCCACCAGCATGCTGGCCGACCTCCGGGAGATGGAGCACCGGCACTCCGACGAGTCCGTCCTCGGGGACCTGCTCCACCTGGACCACCGCACCGCCCAGGCGGGCCGCCTCGCCGACTCCATCGCCGTGCTGACCGGGGCCCGTTCCGGCCGGCGCTGGGCGAAGCCGATCGTCATGGAGTCGATCCTGCGCGGCGCGATGGGCCGGATCGGCAGCTACCAGCGGGTCCGCCTGCACTCCACCAGCGATGTCGCCATCGCCGGTCACGCGGCCGAGGGCGTCATGCACGCGCTCGCCGAACTCCTCGACAACGCTGCCAACTTCTCGCCGCCCACCGCCGAGGTCCACGTCTACGTGGAGGAGGTCCCGGCGGGCATCGTCATCACCGTCGAGGACAGCGGGCTCGTCATGAGCGAGGTGCAGCTGCGCCGCGCCGAGAAGGCCGTCTCCGCGGAGAACCAGGACCTCACCAACCTCTCCGGCACCCGCCTCGGGCTAGCCGTCGTCGGCCGGCTGGCCCGCAAGCACGGGCTGACCGTCTCCTTCCGGCCGTCCGCCCGGGGCGGCACCGGCGCGCTGATGATGCTCCCCCAGGACCTCATCTCCCGCTCGACCGCACCGACGCCGACGATCCCGGCCCCGGCCGTCGCGGCCCCGGCCGTCGCCGCCCCGGCCGCTCCCGCCGAGCCCGAGCCCTCGCACACCTCGGCCGCCGGAACGGACACCGCCGGCGCCGCCCCCGCGGCCCGGTCCCTTCCCGAGGACGACGCCTCCACGCCCCTGACCCCGGCGGCGGAGTCGGAGTCCGAGTCCACGGGCGCCGTGCCCGCGTTCGGCGAGAGCGGCCTGCCCAAGCGCCGCCGCGGCCGCACGCTGGCCGCCGCCGAGTCCCGTACCGGCAACGCCACCCCCGGCGGAGCCGACACCCCCCGGGCCCGCACCACCGACCCGAAGGTCCAGGCAGCGCGCTTCAGCACCTTCAGCAAGGCGGTACGGGCCAACTCCACGCACCCGGAAGGCAACACCCGATGACCGCGACCACCGACGAGAAGCTCAACTGGCTGCTGGAGGGGCTGCTCGACCGCACCCCCGGTACCCGCCACGCCCTCGTCCTGTCCCGCGACGGCCTCAAACTGTGCCGCACCCCCGAGCTCTCCGTCGACCAGGCCGACCAGCTGGCCGCGATCTCCGCCGGGATCCAGAGCCTCTCGCACGGCGCGTCCATCGAATTCGGCGACGGCACCGGCGGCGTACGGTCCGCGATGGCCGAGTTCTACGGCGGCGTGCTGTTCATCGTCGAGGCGGGAGCCGGGGCCCACCTGGCCGTCGTCGCCGACGAGGACTCCGACGTGGGCCTCGTCGGCCACAACATGAGCGAGCTCGTCGAGCAGCTCGGCGAACACCTCGTCGCGCCGCCGCGCGAACCCGCCGAGGCCCCGGCCGTATGACGACGGCACCCCGCCCCCGACCGGGCCGCGACGAGGATCCGGACCGGCTGTACACCCTCACCGGGGGACGCAGCCGCTCCGACTCCGCCGCGTTCGACCTGGTGACGCTCGTCGTCGCCGAGTGCGACCCGGCCCCCGGGATGCAGTCCGAGCACGTCGCGATCCTGCGGATGTGCCAGGGCCCCACCGCCGTCGTCGAGATAGCCGCGACCCTGAACCTGCCGGTCAGCATCGTCCGCATCATGCTGTGCGACCTGCTCGACACCGGCCGGATCAGCGCCCGCCACCCCCGTACAGCCCGTGTCGCGGACCGGCTCCCCGACCCCGACATCCTGGAACAGGTGCTCGTTGGACTCCGCAACCTCTGACCGCGCCGCCCTGAGCGCGACGGCCGACAACGGATTGAAGATCGTTGTCGTCGGCGGCTTCGGGGTCGGCAAGACCACCATGGTCCGATCCGTGAGCGAGATCCGTCCGCTCAACACGGAGGAGACCATGACCCGCGCGGGCGAGGCCGTCGACCACCTCGACGGCATCCAGGCCAAGTCGTCCACCACCGTGGCGTTCGACTTCGGCCGGATCACGCTCGACGCCCGCTCCGTGCTGTACCTCTTCGGCGCGCCCGGACAGGAACGCTTCTGGTTCCTGTGGGACCGGCTGTTCTCCGGCACGCTCGGCGCGGTCGTCCTCGTCGACACCCGGCGGCTCGCCGACTCCTGGTACGCCATCGACCGCCTGGAGCACCACGGCACACCGTTCATCGTGGCGTGCAACGACTTCGGCGGGCCGCTCCACAGCGAGCAGCAGATCCGTGAGGCCCTGGACCTCTCGGAGGACGTACCGCTGGTGGAGTGCGACGCGCGCGACCGCTCGTCCAGCAAGTACGTGCTCATCACGCTCGTCGAACACCTCGCCGCGCTCTCTGCCGCCCGCCTCCGCGCCCCCGAGGCGGCCCTGGCGGCGGCAGAGAGCGCGGCGAGGTGTTCGA
>NZ_JAAXYC010000255.1 GCF_018619185.1 Streptomyces sp. McG3
GCCCCAGCGGGCGTCCTCTTCCTGGAGAACGGCGGCGGCAAGTCCGTCCTGCTCAAGCTGATCTTCTCGGTGATGCTCCCCGGCCACCGCAACACGCTCGGCGGAGCCAGCTCCGGCGTGCTGCGCAAGTTCCTCCTCGCCGACGACTGCGGGCACGTCGCCCTGGAGTGGCAGCACACCCTCACCGGTGAGTGCGTCGTCGTCGGCAAGGTCAGCGAGTGGCGTGGCCGTCAGGTCTCCAACGACCCCCGCAAGTTCGCCGAGGCCTGGTATTCGTTCCGGCCCGGCCCCGGGCTCAGCCTGGACAGCCTGCCCGTCGCCGAGTCCTCCGCCGTGGGCCGCCCCGCCGAAGGCGTCTCCGGCGCACGCGGCAGGCGGCGCACCATGAAGGGCTTCCGCGACGCGCTGATGGACGCGGGCAAGTTCTACGCGCACCTCGACGTGCACTGGGAAGAGATCCACGACCGCTGGAACGAACACCTCGGCGACCTCGGTCTCGACCCCGAACTCTTCCGCTACCAGCGCGAGATGAACGCCGACGAGGGCGAGGCCGCCGGGCTCTTCGCGGTGAAGAAGGACTCCGACTTCACCGACCTCCTGCTCCGCGCCGTCACCGACACCCGCGACACCGACGGACTCGCCGACCTGGTCAGCGGCTTCGGCAACAAGCTGGGCCGCCGTGCCGAGCTGACCGCCGAACGCGACTTCACCGCGGGCTCCGTGGACCTCCTCAACCGGATCGTCGAGGCCACCGACACCCGCGCCCGCGCCCGCGACATCCACGCAGGCGCCGAACGCCGCACCCGCACCCTGGCCCGTCGGCTGACCGCCCGCGCCGCCGAGGAGCGCGGCCGCACCGCCGAGCTGGCCGAACGGGTCACCGCCGCCGCCCACACCGTCACCGAAGCCGAGTCCACCCGGGGCGGCCGTTCCCTGATCGCCGCCGAACTCGCCTACCGGCACGCCTCGCTGGCCCTGACCGCCGCCGAGAAGAGCGCCGCCGCCGGCCGCAAGGAGCTGGTCGAGGCCCGCACCCTGCACGCCGCCTGGCAGGCCGCCGAAGCCGTCCTGCGCCACCGGGCCGCCGCCGACCGCTCCACCAGGGTCGCCGTCGCCATCCGCGAGGCCGAGCGCGACGCCGCCCCCGCCCTCGCCGCCCGCGACGAGGACATCAGGACGCTCGCCGCCACCGACCTCGTCCGCGCCCTGCACCGGGCCGCCGAGGAGGGCGAGCGCGTCGCCAACGAGGAGGAGGAGCGCTCCGACACCCTCCAGGCCACCGGCGAACGTGCCCACCGCGACGCCACCGTCGCCGCCACCGAGGCCCAGCGCGCCCGCAGCGAGGCCGGTCACCTGCGCCAGCGCCTCGCCGAAGTGGGCCAGGAGACCGCCGAAGCCGTCCGGGCCGGCTGGCTCGACGACACCGCGCCCGACGCCGACCCCGCCCGCGCGGCCCTCGCCGCCAGCGACGCCGAACAGTCCGCTGTCGCCGCCTGGGACACCGCCCGCGAAGCCGCGCGCGCCGCCGCCGACACCGCCCGCGAGGCGGCCGCCGCCGAGAGCCGCGCCGATCTGGCCGCCGCCCGCGCCGCCGACGGGGCCAGTGCGGCCGAGCAGAGTCACGAGGACGAGCTCCGCGCGGCCCAGTCCATCGCCGCCGACCCCCGCCTGGGCGACCTGCTGGGCCTTCCGTCCGGCTCCGGCGTCCCGCACCCCCGCAGGGGAGCCGCCGACGAGCCGTCCGGGCCGGACCGGGGATCCGGGGCCCGCCCCGGCCCGGGGGCCGACGGCGGCACGGCCACTGCCGCCGAACCGGGCGCCGATCGCGCCGTGGCCCTCGCCGACCAGCCCGGCCCCGCCCAGCAGCCGCTGACCGCCGAGGAGTTCGACCGCAGCGCCGACGAGCTGCGCGACCTCCTCGACCAGTCCGTCGCCGCCGCCGAGCGCCGCCTCTTCGACCTGCGCACCGCCGCCGCCGACGACGCCCGCATCCTCGGCGCGCTCGGCGAGGGCGGGCTGCTGCCGCCCGGCCCCGACGTCCTGGCCACCGTCGAGTATCTGGGCGAGCACGGCATCCCCGCCCTGCCCGGCTGGCGCTACCTCGCGCAGGCCGTCGACCCGGCCGACCACGCCGCTGTCCTCGCCGCCCGCCCGGAGCTCGTCGACGGCGTCGTCATCACCGACCCCGACGCCCACACCCGCGCCCGCGAGGTCCTCGGCGGCGCGGCCCTGCTGCCCCGCTCCGCCGTGGCCGTCGGCACCGCCGCCGCCCTCCTCGCTCCCGTCCCGGCCCCCGGCACCGGCTCCGAAGCGCAGCACGACGGCGTCTTCCTCGTCCCGCCGAACCCGGCCATGCACGACGAACACGCCGCCGACGAGGAGCGCCACGCGCTGCGCAGCCGCGCCGCCGCCCGCGACGAGGACATCAGGACGCTCGCCGCCCGCCTCTCCGGGGACCGCGCCCTGGCCGCCCGCATCGGCTCCTGGCGCGCCGACTGCCCGCCCGGCATGCTCGCCGAACTGGCCGAGGCCGCCGCCACCGCCCGTACGACGGCCGAGAGCGCCGAAGCCGTCCTCGCCGAGGCCCGCACCGCCCGCGCCGAGGCCGACGAGGCCGCCGCCGACACCGCACGGGTCCGCGACGAGCGCCAGGAAGCCGCCCAGCGGGCCCGCCGCGCCGCCGACGCGCTCGCCGGACTCGCCCACCGGCTGCGGGAGCGGGCCGGCTGGCAGGTCCGGCTGCGCGAACTGGTCGACGAGGCCGCCGAGTCCGAGGCCCGTGCCGCCGTCTGCCTCGACCTCGCCCGCGCCGCCGACGAGGACCGCAGGGCCGCCCAGCGAGCCGGGGACGACGCCCGCCGCACCGCCCGCGCCCTGCGGGCCGAGCGCGCCGAGATCGCCGGCGTCCCCGAAGTCCTCCCCGAGCCCGACGGGACCGCGGCCCGCACCGCCCTGCCCACCCTGCGCGAGGCCTACCGGGCGGCGTCCCAGCTGTACGAGAAGGTCGGCGTCGGCGCCGACCTGCGCGCCGAACAGGCCCGCGCCGAGAGCGACGAGAGCGCCGCCCTCGCCGAGCTGGACCGCCTCACCAACAAGGTCCGCACCCGCGCCGCCCAGCTCCTGGAGGGCACCGACGGAGCCGACGGCCCCTCCCGCCAGGCCGCTGCCGCCCGCGCCGAAGCACACGTCCAGCTCCTGGAGACCCGCGCCTCCACCGCCAGCGAGCACCTGGGACGGCTGCGCGGCGAGGCCGAGCGGCTCGCCCCCGACGACGAGCGGCAGCACCACACCGAACTGCCGGACGGCCTCGTCCCGTCCGACGCCGAAGGAGCCCAGGCCCTCCTGCGTACCGCCACCGCCGAGCTCGCGGCCGCCACCGGGGCCCTGGACACCGCCCGCGCCGCCCACAGCGAGCTGCTGCACGCCCACCGCACCGCCGAGGACTCCGCCGGCGGCTTCGACGAGACGGCGGCCCTGCTGCGGGACCTCCTGCGCGACCACGGCACGGAGGACGGGACCGAGCACCCCGACCCCTACCCCGGCACCCTGGAGGAGGCCCGGCAGTCGGCCGCCGAGTCCCGCCGCTCCCTGCGCGGCTGCAACACCGACCTCTCGGCGGCCGAGAGCGCCGTCCGGGAAGCGAGCGACGTCCTCGTCCGGCACGCCAACTCCACCCGCTACGAACAGGTCCGTACCCCGGCCCGCCAGCAGATCCGCGAGCTGCCCGCCTCCGCACTGCCCGAGCACGCCCAGAAGTGGGCCGACGCCTTCGCCCCCCGGCTCCGCGTCCTCACCGACGAACTGATCCAGCTGGAACGCAACCGCGACTCGATCGTCGACCGGCTGCGCGGCCTGGTCGACTCCGCGCTCACCACCCTGCGCTCCGCCCAGCGGCTCTCCCAGCTCCCCGAAGGGCTGGGGGAGTGGTCGGGGCAGGAATTCCTCCGGATCCGCTTCGAGGAACCCGACCAGGCGACCCTCACCGAACGCCTCGGCGAGGTCGTCGACGAGGCCACCCACGCCGCCCTCAAGAAGAACTCCGACCTGCGCCGGGACGGCATGTCCCTGCTGCTGAGGGGCGTCGAGGCGGCGCTGCGGCCCAAGGGCATCGCCGTGGAGATCCTCAAGCCGGACGCCGTGCTGCGCGCCGAGCGCGTCCCCGTCGGGCAGATGGGCGACGTCTTCTCCGGCGGCCAGTTGCTCACCGCCGCCATCGCCCTCTACTGCACGATGGCGGCGCTGCGCAGCAACGACCGGGGCCGCGACCGCCACCGGCACGCGGGCACCCTGTTCCTCGACAATCCGATCGGCCGCGCCAACGCCACGTACCTGCTGGAGCTCCAGCGGGCGGTGTCGGACGCGCTGGGCGTGCAACTGCTGTACACGACCGGTCTGTTCGACACGACCGCGCTCGCCGAGTTCCCCCTCGTCATCCGGCTGCGCAACGACGCGGACCTGAGAGCGGGCCTCAAGTACATCAGCGTGGAGGAGCATCTGCGTCCCGGCCTGCCGCAGCAGGACCCGGACGGAGAGACGGTCCACGGCGAGATCACGGCGACCCGCATGTTCAAGAGGAACGAGCGGGCGGCCGCCGAAACCCCGGCACCACGGCCCGGCGCGTAGCCACGGACCGTCACCGACACCGCCGCCGCTCACGACGTATCTGCCGGGCCGAACTGCTCGGCACCGACACCACGCCGTTGCGCTGGTTCCATACCTGCCGGGTCACCCAGACGTCGAGCACCGACCAGGTGGCGACCACCGTGCTGGCCACGCTGCTGAGCACCATCGGGAAGGCCAGCCAGGAGCCGGTCAAGGTGCTCAGAAAGGCGACCATCGCCTGGATGATCGTCAGCGACATGATGAGCACGGCGCGCACGGCGGCCGTCCGCACCGCGTCGGGCATCCGTCGCTTCGACGCCGACTCCTCCACCCACAACTGCCGCGGCACCCGTGCCCCGTCCGCGGCTTCCATATCCGCGGCCGCCGATGCTCCGGCGCTCCCGCGTTCCTGCGTGCTCAAGGACCTTCAACTCCCCACCACTGTCCGACTTCAGGGTGGCTGCCCGGCTTGCGCCGGTTCTACGCGGGCGGAACACGTCCGTCCTGCCGCGCACGACCCCACCGTGCGTCTACCCCGTACATATGGACGAACCACCCGTCCCGAAGATTCCCCTGGAAAACGCCCGCAGGGCCCAGATGGGCACGGAGCGAAGAATTCCAGCCAACTGATACGTGCCGGTACCGACAGGTCCAGCCGGTATCCTCTGTCGCTTTCGCGAATTTCATCTCCGGGAATACCGGGACAACTCATGATCAAGTCCAGGGTGGACGGCTGAAAATCATCCGGACGTGCCTTCGAGTTGTCTCTGTGTCAGTAGTAGGCTCGCGCCGTTTATTGACGCAGGACGGACCTCGCCCGCGTCCGCCCGATGCGCGCCGGTGTACGCACGGTGCGCGGCGGGGCAGGGCCGAGGGACGACCGGGAGAAGACCACCCCCGCGGTGCGGGGCCGATCTGGGGGAGGCCATGCGCTTTCGCGGGAAGTCCATCCGCAGGAAGATCGTGGCGTTGCTGCTGGTGCCGCTCGTCTCCCTCACAGGCCTCTGGGTCTTCGCGACCTACATCACCGGTCGCCAGGCCGACGAGCTGATGAGCGCCGGATCCATCGTGGAGAAGGTCGGCCACCCGCTGGAGGACGCCGTCCGAGCCGTCCAGGACGAGCGACGGCAGACGCTGGTCTTCCTCGCGGATCCCCGGGCCTCCGACGCGCTCCCCGTCCTCATGGGCCAGCGTGCCGCCACCGACCGCATCGTGGGCGAGGTCAGGGAGAACGCCCGGGAGCAGGATGTCCGGGAAGCGCTGACCACCTCCGACGCGAGCCGCCTGGACGCGATCCTCAGCGCCGTCGACGGACTGGACGCCCTGCGCGAATCGGTCGAGAAGCGCACCATCAGCCGGGCCAGGGCGCTGGACTTCTACAACGGCCTCGTCGACCCCTCGTACCGCTTCCTCACCGGACTCCACACCCTGGAGAACGTGTCGATGGACAAGCAGATGCGGGCCCTGGTCGGAGTCTCCCGGGCCCGGGAGATGCTCTCCCGCGAGGACGCCCTGATCGCCTCGGGCCTCATCGCGGGCCGCTTCACCACCTCCGAACTGCGCCAGATATCCGGACTCGTGGCCCAGCGCGAGCTGCTCTACGAGGTCAGCCTCGACAACCTGCCCGCCGCGGAGCGCCGACGCGTCGAGCAGTTCTGGGGGAGCCCCGACACCGAACCGCTGCGCACCGCCGAGGACGCCCTGATCGCCGCCGGTCCGACGAAGCGCCCCGGCGCCGTCGACGCCGACCGCTGGGAGGAGTCGGCCGTGACCGTCCTCGACCGGCTGGCGGGCGACGCCACGGAGATGGGCAACCGTTTCCAGGACCGCGCCGAACCGGCCGGGTACCGGGTCCTCGCCAAGGCCGGGATCGCCGGAGTCCTCGGCTTCCTGGCCCTGATCGTCTCGGTCTTCGTCTCCGTACGCATCGGCCGTGAACTGGTCCGCGACCTCTCCCGGCTGCGCAAGGACGCCCACGAGGTCTCCGGCGTCCGGCTGCCCAGCGTCATGCGCAGGCTGGCCGCGGGCGAGCAGGTGGACGTCGAGACCGAGGCCCCGCACCTCAGTTACGAGCCCGACGAGATCGGCCAGGTCGGACAGGCGCTCAACACCCTCCAGCGGGCCGCTGTCGAGGCGGCGGTCAAGCAGGCGGACATGCGGCGCGGCGTCTCCGAGGTCTTCGTCAACCTCGCCCGCCGCAACCAGGTCCTCCTGCACCGCCAGCTCACGCTGCTGGACGCGATGGAGCGCCGCACCGAGAACGGCGACGAGCTGGCCGACCTGTTCCGCCTCGACCACCTCACCACCCGTATGCGGCGCCACGCCGAGGGACTCGTGATCCTCTCCGGTGCCGCCCCCTCCCGCCAGTGGCGCAAGCCCATCCAGCTGATGGACGTCGTGCGGGCCGCCGTGGCCGAGGTCGAGGACTACGAACGCATCGAGGTCCGGCGCCTCGCCCGGATCGGCGTGGGCGGCCCCGCCGTGGCCGACCTGACCCACCTGATCGCCGAACTCCTGGAGAACGCCACCGTCTTCTCACCCCCGCACACCGCGGTCCAGGTGCACGGTGAGCGCGTATCCAACGGCTTCACGCTCGAAATCCACGACCGGGGCCTCGGCATGGCCCCCGAGATCCTCCTCGACGCCAACCTGCGGCTCGCCGAGACCCCCGACTTCGAGCTCTCCGACACCGACCGGCTGGGCCTGTTCGTCGTCAGCCGGCTCGCCCAGCGGCAGAACGTCCGCGTCTCCCTGCAGAAATCGCCGTACGGAGGCACCACCGCGGTCGTGTTCATCCCCGCGGCGCTGCTCACCGACGCCCCCGACACCCACGGCACCGGGTTCCGCCTCGACCGCCGGGCCGAGCGGGCGATCGGCAGCGGCCGGAGCTCCGACGCGGCGCCTGGCGCGCAGAGCACGGCCCCGGGAGCGGAGCGCCGCGTCAACGGCAGGTCTCCCGCCCTGTCCCCGGTGCCCACCGGGCTCACCGCACCGGGCGTCCTGGACGGGCCGGTCGAGCTGGAGGCCCCGGTCGGCCCGCTGGACTTCACCGGCGACCCGCTGGACCGTTCGCCGGATCCGGAACTTGACCCCGAACTGGACCCGGCCCTCGGCCCCGTCCTGGACGGCGTGTCCGACCTGGAGGACACCGAGAGCGAGCGAGGCGGCATCTTCCGCGCCCGGGACCTGCGCCGCGAGGGCGACCGCGAGCCCCGCCGCGACGAGCCCGGCTCCATGCGCCGGGCCACCGACCGGGACCAGCACCAGCAGGCCCGCGACCACGGCGACGAGCCCACGGCGGAGGTGCGCCCGATGCGCCCCGCGGGACCCGTCCCGCTGCCGCGCCGTAATCCGCCCACGCTGGTCACCGACCGGGGCCGTCGGGTGGACGATCCGGGCGACGACCCGGTCGAGACCCCCGCGAAGGCCACCGGCCCGGTCCCGCACACCGCCGACCGGGAGCCCGGGGCGGCCGACAGGTCCCGGGCCACCGACGCGCCCTGGACCGTACGAGCCGCCGTACACCGGGCGCCGGAGACGCACCGGGCGCCGGAGCCGTCCCACGCGACGGAGCCGTCCCGTGCGAGAGAGACGTCCCGCGCCACGGAAGCACCGCGCGTCACAGAGCCGTCCCCGGCCCCCGGGGCACGGCACGACAGGGTCCCGGCGCCGGCCGGCCCGCCCGCGCCCGACACCGTGGGCGGACTGCCCCGGCGGGTCCGGCAGGCCAGCCTCGCCCGCCAGCTCCGCGAGGAATCCGCGGACCGGACTCCGCAGCGGGCGCCCGTGGACACGTTCGACGACGGCGAGCGCGACGCGGACGAGGTACGCGACCGCATGGCCTCCCTCCAGCGGGGCTGGCAGCGCGGCCGTCGGCAGAACGCCGCCGAATCCACCGCGCACACCGATCCCACCACGAACACCGAATCCACCGAGAACACCGAAGGCACCGGCGGCCCCGGTGGCACAGCACCAGGAACCACTCCGGGAGGGGACGGTCGATGACCGCACCGAACGCCGCAGCACACAACCCCGCACGCCAGGGCTCGGGCGAACTGAACTGGCTGCTCGACGAGCTCGTCCAGCGCGTCGCGAGCATCCGCAAGGCGCTGGTGCTCTCCAGCGACGGACTCGCCACCGGGGCGTCGGGCGACCTGACGCGTGAGGACAGCGAGCATCTCGCCGCCGTCGCCTCCGGGTTCCACAGCCTCGCCAAGGGGGTGGGCCACCACTTCGACGCGGGCCGGGTGCGCCAGACCGTCGTCGAACTGGACGAGGCCTTCCTCTTCGTCACGGCCGCCGGCGACGGGAGCTGTCTCGCCGTCCTGGCGGACGCCGACTCCGACGTGGGCCAGGTCGCGTACGAGATGACACTGATGGTCAAGCGCGTGGGGGCCCATCTGGCCAACGCCCCACGGACGACCGGTCTGCCCGCCGGAGGGTGAGGGTGGCGGGCATGAGCGCCGACTCCCCCCGGGGCACCGGCCCCGGATCCACGGACGGGTCCGTCGACCCCCAGGTCTCGCGGTGGTACGACGCGGAGGCGGGGCCGGTGGTCCGCCCGTACGCGATGACCCGCGGGCGCACCAGCAGCGCCTCCCGTCACCGCCTCGACCTGATCGCGCTCGTCGTGCCGGAACCGGCCGCCGACGATCCCGGCCGGGACCAGACGCTCGCCCCCGAACATGTGGCGATCGTCGAACTCTGCAGCGACATGCCCCAGTCGATCGCCGAGCTCGCCGCCGAACTCGACCTTCCCGTAGGGGTGGTACGGGTCCTGGTCGGCGACCTCGTCGAGGACGAGCTGGTGCACGTCACCCGTCCCGTTCCACCGGCCGAGCTGCCGGACGTGAACATTCTTCGCGAGGTTATCAATGGCCTTCGGGCGCTCTAGCCGCCGAAAGCAGCGGCACGTCGAGCCCGTCACCCTGAAGATCCTGGTGGCGGGAGGATTCGGCGTCGGCAAGACGACCGCGGTCGGCTCGGTCAGCGAGATCAGGCCGCTGCGCACCGAGGAACGCCTCAGCGAGGCGGGCCGCCCGGTGGACGATCTGGAGGGGGTCGAGTCCAAGACCACCACCACGGTCGCGATGGACTTCGGCCGGATCACGCTGCGGGAGGACCTGGTTCTCTATCTCTTCGGCACGCCGGGCCAGGACCGCTTCTGGTTCCTGTGGGACGAACTGGCCCAGGGCTCCCTGGGCGCGGTCGTCCTCGCCGACACCCGCCGTCTTGAGGACTGCTTCGCCGCGGTCGACTACTTCGAGCGCCGGCGGATCCCGTTCACGGTCGCGGTCAACACCTTCGAGGGCGCCGAGCGGTTCCCGACGGACACCGTGCGGGCCGCCCTCGACCTCGACCCCGAGGTCCCGGTGCTCGTCTGCGACGCGCGGGACCGGTCCTCCGTCCGCGACGTCCTGGTCGCTGTCGTGGAGCACGCCCTGGAGCGCGCGGCACGGGCCCGCGAACCCGTCGCCACCTGAGCCGGGGGCGGTCCCGGCACGCGTGCGGCCCGTACCCCCGCCGACAGGGGTACGGGCCGCACGTCGTCCGGCGGACCGGGCCCCGAGTGTTCTGCGGCGGTGACGCCCAGTCAAGTAAAGGGCAGGGAAAACCTGGTGGGCGGCCGGTTCAGCGGACCGCCACCACCGCCGAGCCGTGCCCGAACAGCCCCTGGTTCGCCGTGATGCCGACCCGTGCGCCCGGTATCTGCCGCTCCCCGGCCCGTCCGCGCAACTGCCGGGTGAGCTCGCAGACCTGGGCGATGGCCTGGGCGGGGACCGCCTCGCCGAACGAGGCGAGACCGCCGCTCGCGTTCACCGGAACCCGGCCCCCCAGCGCGGTCGCCCCCGTCCGCAGCAGCTTCGCTCCCTCGCCGGGACCGCAGAGCCCGATGTCCTCGTACCACTCCAGTTCCAGGGCCGTGGACAGGTCGTAGACCTCGGCCAGCGAGAGATCCTCCGGCCCGGTCCCCGCCTCCTCGTACGCGGCCCGGGCGATCGAGGCGCGGAAGCTCTCGGGGGAGGGGTCCACGGCCACCGCCGAGTCCGTGCCGATGTCCGGCAGGTCCAGGACGGTCCTCGGGAACGTCGGCGTCACGGTGGAGACGGCCCGGATCCGCACCGGATCACGTACCCCGCGCCGCCGCGCGAACTCCATGCTGGACAGCACCAGGGCGGCGGCCCCGTCGGACGTGGCGCAGATGTCCAGCAGCCGCAGCGGATCGGCGACCATCGCGGAGGCGGCGACCTCCTCGGCCGTCACCGGATCCCGGTAGCGGGCGTACTCGTTCAGCGCCCCCGCCGCCGCGTTCTTCACCTTGACCAGCGCGAAGTCCTCCTGCGTGTCCCCGTACAGCGCCATGCGGCGACGGGCGTACAGCCCGAAGTACGCCGGATTCGTCGCCCCGAGCACCCGGAAGCGCAACCAGTCCGGGTCGTCGGGCCGCTCGCCGCCCGCCGGGGCGAAGAACCCCTTGGGCGCCGCGTCGGCCCCCACCACCAGCACCACGTCCGCCAGACCCGCCAGGATCTGCGCGCGCGCCGTGTCGATCGCCTGCGCCCCGGAAGCGCAGGCCGCGTACACGGACGCCACCCGCGCTCCCTGCCACCCGAGCGCCCGGGCGAACGTCGCCCCCGCCACGTACCCCGGATAGCCCCCGCGCACCGTCTGCGCGCCGACCACCGACCGGACCTCGGGCCAGCCGATGCCCGCGTCCGCGAGGGCGGCGTGCGCGGCGATCCGCCCGTACGTGACGAAACCGCGCCCCCACTTGCCCCACGGATGCATCCCGGCCCCGAGGACGGCCACGTCGCCGGTCATGAACCGGCCCCCGCCACCGGGACGGGACGCCAGTGCCAGGTCGTGTGGACGACCCCCGTCGCCCGGTCCTCGTCCAGGACGCCCGGTACGACCTCCACCACCGAGCCGACGGGGAGATCGGCCACGCCCAGCCCGGGGGCGGCCTGCCCCAGCACCACCATGCGCTCGGCGGCCAGCTCGACGGCGACCAGGGTGTACGGAGTCCACGGCGCCTCGGGGTCGCTGACGTACGGGGGAGGGGGCCGGTAGCGCCCGTCGGTGCAGGACCACACCGTGCCCCGCTTCGACAGCGGAGCCTCCTCCAGCTCGCCCCCGGGGCAGCCCGGGTTGCGGCAGTGGCCGTCCTCCCGGGGGAAGTGCACCGACCGGCAGCCTGAGCACCGGGTGCCCAGCAGCCGGAAGTCCTCCTCCCCGGCGTCCTCGGTGAACCAACCGGCCACCACGGGTATGCGCGTGCGCGACAAAGTTCCTCCCGGCACTGGATCTGACGGAACGTCAGAAGTGTGCCACGGACGCCCTTGTCCGGCGAGGGGTCCGGCCCGCCGGTCTCGGCCGGCCCCGGCCCCTGTCGCGGCC
>NZ_JAAXYC010000256.1 GCF_018619185.1 Streptomyces sp. McG3
CAGGTGCCGCTGCTGGTGGACCTGGCCCACCTGTACGTCTTCGACCACTACGGCCGCCGCATCTGCCCCCTGCCCCGGGACGCCCCCGGGTTCGACGACCTCCCCCAGCGCTGAGGGGCCCTCCCGGTCCGGTCGAGCGGGCCGGGGCGTGCGTAACAGGGCGTGCGCGCCCGGCGTGACGGGTGTCTCCAAAGGCTCCCTGGCGTCAGAAAACTAACGGCGCTAGTTTGGGCGGGTGCGACGTGCTGCCCGCGCGCCGCACGGCTCCGTACAGCACGTCCGGGAGGAAACAGCCATGAAGGCCCATGACCAGATGTACATCGACGGTGCGTGGCGGCCCGCCGCCGGCCAGGACACGATCGCGGTCGTGAACCCGGCCGACGAGCAGGTCATCGCCCATGTGCCGGCGGGGACGGCCGAGGACGTCGACGCGGCGGTGCGCGCCGCGCGCGCCGCCTTCCCCGCCTGGGCCGCGACCCCGCCCGCCGAGCGCGCCGCCCGGCTCACCGCGCTGGCCGACGCGCTGGCGGCCCGCAAGGACACGCTGGCCGAGACCATCACCGCCGAGCTGGGCTCGCCGCTGCCGCTCTCCCAGATGGTCCACGCGGGCGTGCCCGTGCTGGTGGCCGCCTCGTACGCCGAACTGGCCGCCCGCCACGCCTTCGAGGAGCGGATCGGCAACTCCACCGTGCTGCTGGAGCCGGTCGGCGTGGTCGGCGCGATCACCCCCTGGAACTACCCGCTCCACCAGATCGTCGCCAAGGTCGCCCCCGCCCTCGCCGCGGGCTGCACCGTCGTCCTCAAGCCCGCCGAGGACACCCCGCTCACCGCGCAGCTCTTCGCGGAGGCCACCGAGGCGGCCGGTCTGCCGCCCGGGGTCTTCAACCTCGTCACCGGCCTCGGACCGGTCGCCGGCCAGGCGCTCGCCGCCCATGAGGACGTCGACCTGGTCTCGTTCACCGGCTCCACCGCCGTCGGCAGGCAGATCGGCGCCACCGCCGGGGCCGCCGTCAAGCGGGTCGCCCTGGAGCTGGGCGGCAAGTCCGCCAACGTGATCCTGCCCGGCGCGGACCTCGCCAGGGCGGTCAACGTCGGCATCGCCAACGTGATGACCAACTCCGGCCAGACGTGCAGCGCCTGGACCCGGATGCTGGTGGACGCCGAGCGGTACGAGGAGGCCGTGGAGCTCGCGGCGAACGCCGTCACCAAGTACGTGGCCGGCGAGCGGGTCGGTCCGCTCGTCAACGCCAAGCAGCAGGCCCGGGTGCGCGGTTACATCGCCAAGGGCGTCGAGGAGGGCGCCCGGCTGGTCGCGGGCGGCCCGGACGCGCCCCTGGAGACCGGCTACTACGTCAGCCCCACCGTCTTCGCCGACGTCACCCCCGACATGACGATCGCCCGCGAGGAGATCTTCGGCCCGGTGATCTCGATCCTGCGGTACGAGGACGTGGACGACGCCCTCCGTATCGCCAACGACACCGTGTACGGGCTCGCCGGCGCCGTGTGGGCCGCCGACGACGAGGAGGCGGTGGCCTTCGCCCGCCGGATGGACACCGGGCAGGTCGACATCAACGGCGGACGGTTCAACCCGCTGGCCCCGTTCGGCGGTTACAAGCAGTCGGGGGTGGGGCGCGAGCTGGGGCCGCACGGTCTGGCGGAGTACCTCCAGACCAAGTCGCTCCAGTTCTGAGCCCCGTAACCCCTTCCGTACAAGGAGTCTGTCCGTGGTCCGCGCCGCCGTACTGCCCGCCGTCGGAGCTCCGCTGGAGATCACCGACATCGTCCTGCCGGAGCCCGGCCCCGGCCAGGTGCGCGTCTCCCTCGCCGCCGCCG
Organism: Streptomyces sp. McG3; assembly: GCF_018619185.1. Lineage (GTDB taxonomy): Bacteria > Actinomycetota > Actinomycetes > Streptomycetales > Streptomycetaceae > Streptomyces. The sequence continues at coordinate 1,834 of NZ_JAAXYC010000256.1, forward strand.
GCGTCTGCCACTCCGACCTGTCCCTGTCCAACGGCACCATGCGCGTCCCGGTGCCCGCCGTCCTCGGCCACGAGGGCGCCGGTACGGTCCTGGCGGTCGGCGAGGGCGTCACGCGTGTGGCCCCCGGCGACGGCGTGGTCCTCAACTGGGCCCCCTCCTGCGGGGCCTGCTTCCACTGCGGGATCGGCGAGGTGTGGCTCTGCGCCGACGCCCTGAAGGGGACCGCCAACCTCCACGCCCGTACGGCCGACGGCACCGACCTCCACCCCGGCCTCAACGTCGCGGCCTTCGCGGAGGAGACCGTCGTCGCCGCGAACTGCGTGCTCCCCGCCCCCGACGGCATCCCGCTCACCGACGCCGCCCTCCTCGGCTGTGCGGTCCTCACCGGCTACGGGGCGATCCACCACAGCGCCAAGGTCCGCGAGGGCGAGAGCGTCGTCGTCTTCGGGATCGGCGGCGTCGGTCTCGCCGTGCTCCAGGCCGCCCGGATCGCGGGCGCCTCCCGGATCATCGCGGTCGACGTCTCCCCGGCCAAGGAGGAGCTGGCCCGGCAGGCGGGAGCCACCGACTACGTCATCGCCTCCGCCACCACCCCGCGCGAGATCCGCGGACTGACCGGCGGCCAGGGCACGGACGTCGCCGTCGAGTGCGTCGGCCGGCCCGCGACGATCCGGGCCGCCTGGGAATCCACCCGGCGCGGCGGGCGCACCACGGTCGTCGGGATCGGCGGAAAGGACCAGGAAGTCACCTTCAACGCCCTGGAGATCTTCCACTGGGGCAGGTCCCTGACGGGCTGCGTCTACGGCAACAGCGACCCGGCCCGCGACCTGCCCGTCCTCGCCGGCCACATCCGCGCGGGCCGCTTCGACCTGTCGATGATGGTCACCGAGCACATCGCACTGGACGCCATCCCCGCCGCCTTCGACAACATGATCGCGGGCAAGGGCGGCCGGGCGCTGGTCGTCTTCTAGCGCTCGGCTAGAAGTCCGTGGTCCGGGACGTCGACGTCACCGGGCCCAGCAGCCGGGCGTCCATCTCGCCCTCCTCGAACAGCCGGGAGGCCGGGCCCACGATCAGCGGGTCCGGCTTCCCGACCACCTCCGGGTCCTTGCCGGGGTAGTCGAAGCGGTCCAGCACATGCCGCATCGCCTCCAGCCGGGCCCGCTTCTTGTCGTTGCTCTTCACCACCGTCCAGGGCGCGTCCGCCGTGTCGGTGTGGAAGAGCATCAGCTCCTTCGCCTCCGTGTACGCGTCCCACTTGTCCAGCGACGCCAGGTCGACGGGGCTCAGCTTCCACTGCCGTACGGGGTCGATCTGCCGGATCATGAACCGGTTGCGCTGCTCGTCGCGGGAGACGGAGAACCAGAACTTCACCAGGTGGATGCCGTCCCGGGCGAGCATCCGCTCGAAGCCCGGCGCCTGGTGCATGAACTCCAGGTACTCGCGGGTCGTGCAGAACCCCATCACCCGCTCGACCCCGGCCCGGTTGTACCAGGAGCGGTCGAACAGGACGATCTCCCCGGCGCTCGGCAGATGCGCCGCGTAGCGCTGGAAGTACCACTGGGTGCGCTCGCGTTCGGTCGGCTTCTCCAGGGCCACCACCCGCGCGCCCCGCGGATTGAGATGCTCGGTGAACCGCTTGATCGTGCCGCCCTTGCCCGCCGCGTCCCGCCCCTCGAAGAGGATCACCAGCCGCTGGTCGCGCTCCTTCACCCAGTGCTGGAGCTTCAGCAGTTCGATCTGGAGAGCCCGCTTGGCCTTGTCGTAGTCACGGCGGCGCAGCTTACGGTCGTACGGGTAGTCCTCGCGCCAGGCGTCGCGGGCGTGGCCCTGTGGGGTCACGAGGACCGGATCGTCGTCACCGCTGTCGACCACGCCGAACCCGTCCAGATACGGGCCGCCGTGACGGGCCGCCCGCTCGCTCGCGGCGGGGGCGCCGGACGCGTCCCGTCCCGTTCCGCCCCCGGTCCCGCTGCGTGCCTTGCCTCCGGTCCCGCTACGTCCGTTCCGCTTGGCGCTCCTCGTCATGACGGGATCCCTCCACCGGCCGGGCCGGATTTCCGCGTGTGGACCCAGTCTGCTGACGGCTCCGGGAGACCGCCACCCCGACCAGGCAGAGCAGCCCGCCGAGGACCCCGAGCAGCGTCGGTACCTCGTCCAGCAGCACCCACGCCATGAGCACGACGATCGCCGGGACCGCGTACGTGGTCGCGCCCATCCGGCCCGCGGTGGTCCGGGCCAGGGCATAACCCCAGGTGGTGAAGGCCAGCGCGGTCGGGAAGACGCCCAGATAGATCATGTTCAGCGTGGCGGACAGGGGGGCGTCGGCCGCCTCGGAGACCAGCACCCCGGTGAACGGCAGGCAGGCGACGGCGCCGATCATGCAGCCGAAGGTGTTGATCTGCAGCGAGGAGCCGTGCGCGAGCGCCGGCTTCTGGCTGACCACGCCCAGCGCGTAGACCACCGCGGCCAGCAGGCAGAGCGCCACGCCCAGCACGGACGAGCTGCCGTGCCCGGACATCGCGAGGCCGACGACGACCGCGCCCGAGAACGAGATGCCCATGCCCAGCAGCAGACGGCGCGGCAGCCCCTCGCCGAGCATGCGGGCGCCCATCAGGGCCATCAGGATCGGCCCGATGTTCACCAGCATCGCCGCCGTCCCGGCGTCGACCTCCTGCTCGCCCCAGTTGAGCGCCACCATGTACAGCCCGAACCACAGCACGCCGGACGTGATGATTCCGCGCCAGGCACCGCGCCCGGGCAGCCCCTCCCGCCGTACGAGGAGGATCGCCCCGAGCACCAGCGCGCCCGTCACCAGCCGCCCGAGGGCGAGTGCGCCGGGGGAGTAGGACTCGCCCGCACTGCGGATGGACACGAAGGCGGAGGCCCACAGCACGACGGTGGTGCAGGCGGCGGCGGTGGCGCGCCAGCGGTGGGCCGGTGGGGAGACCTGAAGGGGTGTCGGGGTCGTCGTCATGGCCACGACCGTAGAGCCGCAACGCTCCGACCCCCACTGAATTGTCGAGGACCGTCAATCGGCGGCCGGTGCCTCGCTCTGTGGCCCCGTCCTTCCCCGCCCGTCCGGCGTCCGAGGACGGAACCGTGGCGGTGGCGCCGGGCGCCCCCTCCGCGTCCGGGAAGCAGGGGCACCGCCCATCCCCGGCGCCGGTTCCGTGCTCAGGCGCCGGACCGGCCGGACAGCCGCCCGTCCGTGGGCCGCGCGTACTGCTCGTACTGGATCGCCAGCCCGTCCAGCAGGGCCCGCAGCCCGGTCTCGAAGGCCCCTTCGTCGACCTGGCGGCGGTGGTCGGCGAGCAGGTGGGCCTGGCCGAGGTGCGGGTAGTCGGCGGGGTCGTAGGCGGTCTCGTCGTCGACGAAGCCCCCGGCGAAGGAGCCCAGCGCCGAGCCGGTGATGAAGTACCGCATCAGCGCCCCGATCCGGGTCGCCTGCGCGGGCGGCCACCCCGCCCCCACCATCGCCCCGAACACCGCGTCGGCGACCCGCAGCCCCGCCGGGCGCCGGCCGGGTCCCCGGGCGAGGACCGGGACGATGTGCGGATGCGCGGCGAGGGCGGCCCGGTAGGACAGCGCCCAGTCGTGCAGGGCCTCGCGCCAGTCGCGCGGGTCCGACTCCTCGAACATCGACAGATCGACCTGTACGGAGACCGCGTCGGCGACGGCGTCGAGGATCTCCTCCTTGTTGCGGAAGTGGTTGTAGAGCGACGGGCCGCTGACCCCCAGGACGGCCGCCAGCCGACGCGTGGAGACGGCGTCGAGCCCTTCGGAGTCCACGAGTGAGCTCGCCGCCCCGACGATGCGGTCTCTGCTGAGGAGGGGCTTGCGCGGTCGGGCCATGCGGCTCATAGTAGGGCCTGCGAACCAGAAACTAGCAGTGCTAATTAAAGCGCGCCCGAACGGCGCCCGTGAGAGGCAGTGGGTGGGCACGATGGACCTGACGCTCAGCGAGGAGCAGGAAGCCGTCCGGAAGCTGGCCGAGGAGTTCGTCGCCCGCGAGGTCGCCCCCCACGTCATCGCGTGGGACCGCGCCGAGAATGTCGACAGGTCGATCGTGAAGAAGCTCGGGGACCTCGGCTTCCTCGGTCTGACGGTCCCCGAGGAGTACGGCGGCTCCGGCGGCGACCACCTGTCCTACTGCCTGGTCACCGAGGAGCTGGGGCGCGGCGACTCCTCGGTGCGCGGCATCGTCTCCGTATCGCTCGGGCTGGTCGCCAAGACCGTCGCCACCTGGGGCGACGAGGAGCAGAAGCGGGCCTGGCTGCCCCGGCTCACCTCCGGCGAGGCGATCGGCTGCTTCGGCCTCACCGAGCCCGGCACCGGATCGGACGCCGGAAACCTCGCCACCCGCGCCGTGCGCGACGGCGGTGACTACGTCCTCAACGGCACCAAGACGTTCATCACCAACGGCACCTGGGCCGATGTCGTGCTGCTCTTCGCGCGGACGAACGACGCCCCCGGCCACCGGGGCGTCTCCGCCTTCCTCGTCCCCGCCGACACCCCCGGTCTCGCCCGCCGCACCATCCACGGCAAGCTCGGCCTGCGCGGCCAGGCCACCGCCGAACTGGTCCTCCAGGACGTACGAATACCGGCCGGGGCTCTCCTGGGACCCGAGGGCAAGGGCTTCTCCATCGCCATGTCCGCCCTGGCCAAGGGGCGGATGTCCGTCGCGGCGGGCTGCGTGGGCATCGCGCAGGCGGCCCTGGACGCGGCCGTGCGCTACGCCGGTGAGCGCGAACAGTTCGGCAAGGTCATCGCCCGCCACCAGCTCGTCCAGGAGCTGCTCAGCGACATCGCCGTGGACGTGGACGCGGCCCGGCTGCTGACCTGGCGGGTCGCCGACCTGATCGACCGGGGTCAGGAGTTCGCCACCGCCGCGTCCAAGGCCAAGCTGTACGCGTCCGAGGCCGCCGTCCGCTGCGCCAACAACGCCCTCCAGGTCTTCGGCGGCTACGGCTACATCGACGAGTACCCGGTCGGCAAGCTGCTGCGGGACGCCCGCGTGATGACGCTGTACGAGGGCACCAGCCAGATCCAGAAGCTGATCATCGGCCGCGCGCTGACCGGCGTCTCCGCCTTCTGACCGGCTCGCGGGTTCGTACGGGTGTCTGAGTACGGGCCTGAGTACGGGCACGGATGTGGCGTGCGCCACGTCGGCGGATGCTGAACCCATGAGTGACACGACATCGGTCAAGCAGCAGAGCACCGCCGCCTTCTACATGCAGGCCGTCGCCTCCTTCATGGTGGCGATCGGCGCGGTCGCCTTCGGTATCTTCTTCCTCGACGCCGACGCCTGGGTGCGCGGCTTCCTCGCCATCGGCGTGCTCTACCTCGTCACGTCCTGCTTCACGCTCGCCAAGGTGATCAGGGACCGTCAGGAGGCCGGGCAGATCGTCAGCCGGGTGGACCAGGCGCGGCTGGAGAAGATCCTCGCCGAGCACGACCCCTTCCAGAAGCTCTGACCGGGCAAGATCGGCAGGACAACCCCTAAGCGCTTGCTCAGGTTCGGGGTATGGTGTTCGTCCTGCTGACGGAGAGGGGCCCTGGGCGATGAGTACGGCGGAGGACACGAGCAGCGAGGACGCGCCGTGGGGCGAGGTCACGCCCGAGGCGGCCAGGCGGCTCCTCGTCGCCGCCGTGGACGCCTTCGCCGAGCGCGGGTACCACGCGACCACCACCCGTGACATCGCCGGCCGGGCCGGGATGAGCCCGGCCGCGCTCTACATCCACTACAAGACCAAGGAAGAGCTGCTCCACCGGATCAGCACGATCGGCCACGAGCGGGCGCTGTCCGTGCTCGAAGCCGAGGCCGACCGGGACGGCACGGCCGCCGAACGCCTCGCCGGGGCCGTCCGCTCCTTCGTCCGCTGGCACGCGGAGCGGCACACCACCGCCCGGGTCGTGCAGTACGAGCTCGACGCGCTCGGCGAGGAGCACCGCACCGAGATCGTCGCGCTGCGGCGCAGGAGCGACGCGGTGGTGCGCCGCATCATCGGCGAAGGGGTGCGGGACGGCGAGTTCGACGTCCCCGACGTCCCCGGCACCGCCCTCGCGGTGCTCTCCCTCTGCATCGACGTGGCCCGCTGGTTCAACGCCCGGGGCACCCGAACCCCCGACGAGGTCGGCGAACTGTACGCCGGCCTCGTCCTGCGGATGGTCGGAGCCCGGCAGGCCCAGAAGTAGCCGACGGCTTCAGAAGTAGTAGCGGGACACCGACTCGGCGACACAGGCCGGCTTCTCGCTGCCCTCGCGCTCGACCGTGACGACCGCCGTGACCTGCACGCCGCCGCCGACCTCCTCCACGTCGCGGAGCACCGCCGTCGCCCGCAGCCGCGAGCCGACCGGGACGGTCGAGGGGAAACGGACCTTGTTGGACCCGTAGTTGATGCCCATCTTCATGCCCTCGACCCGCATCACCTGCGGCACCAGCGCGGGCAGCAGCGAGAGCGTCAGATAGCCGTGCGCGATGGTCGTGCCGAACGGGCCGTCCTTCGCCCGCTCCGGGTCCACGTGGATCCACTGGTGGTCGCCGGTCGCGTCGGCGAACCGGTCGACCCTCTCCTGGTCGATCTCCAGCCAGTCGCTGTGTCCCAGCTGCTCACCCACTCCGTCCCGCAGCTCCTGCGCGGACGTGAAGATCCTCGGCTCTGCCATGTTCCCGGTTCCTGCCTTCCGGCTCTGCGCACCATCAGGCGCGATGTCTAAGCGCTTGCTCAGCATCGTTGTGCGGCGCGTTCCTGTCAACGACATGGCAGTAGATTCGAGGGGTGCCCCAGATTCCACAGACACTCCACGAACTCTCGGTCGGCCAGCTCTCGGCGCGCAGCGGCGCGGCCGTCTCGGCCCTGCACTTCTACGAGGCCAAAGGGCTGATCAGCAGCAGCCGCACCAGCGGCAACCAGCGCCGCTACTCGCGGGACGCGCTGCGCCGGGTCGCCTTCGTCCGCGCGGCCCAGCGCGTCGGCATCCCGCTGGCCACGATCCGGGACGCGCTCGCCGAACTGCCGGAGGAGCGCACGCCGAACCGCGAGGACTGGGCCCGCCTCTCCGAGGTGTGGCGCAAGGAACTGGACGAGCGCATCGGACAGTTGCACCGCCTGCGCGACCACCTGACCGACTGCATCGGATGCGGCTGCCTGTCGCTGGAGACCTGCGTGCTGTCCAACCCCGACGACATCAACGGCGAGCGGATCACCGGTTCCCGTCTGATGCCCGAGGCCAAGCGGGGCTCCTGAGCGTCGTCACGGGACCGGCCAGAAGGGCGTCCGGCGACCGGCCGGTTCGGCGGCGCGCGAGCATATCCCCGGTCCCGTCGGCCGGTCATGCGGAACGGGCGGAAACGGTCAGCCCGACCGGCGATTCGGGCACCCGGGGGTGGGGCTCCGGTGCGATCGGGCCGCCTGGCGCGCCGGTTTCCCGGACGGTACCGGCGCGTAGCCGGAAGCGATCCGGTGCCAAACAAACAGGGGAGAAGGGGAACCTTTTCCGGCCCCTTTCAGTATGGCGTGATACCACGGGGTGACTGGCTGATATCTGAACGATTTCTTTCTGGCCGTTCTGGCGACACGCCTGGAGTGTCCCGGATCGGTGTCAGTACGCTGGATGAAAATCGACGCTGCGATCCTCTGGAGCCACGCCGTCATGTCAGCGAGCGAATTAGAACATCATGAACGGCAACTTCATCACCTCGCACGTGAATTCGAGACGCTCCACGTCCGCGTTTGCGATGTCTCATACACCCCGGGAGCCGATGCCCTCCGCCGGATCGGTCCTCTTCTGCTCGCGGCACAGGACCTGACCGCCACCGCTCTCGTCCGGCTGAACGCCCTGCACAACAGCACGTTCGCCGCCGTCGCGGGCAGGCGATCCAGCCTGGAGCGGCTGTCCTCGGTCCTGGTCGCCTCCTCCCTGGTGAACAACGCCCTGGCCCGTGCGCTGCAGGCCAACCCGGGCGAAGGCGAGCCCGCCCCCGGAGGCAGGTCGCACGACGGGCCGGCGGGCAGCGCCCGCCAGGCCGAGGCGATCCTGCTCATCGTCGGCCATCTCGACGAGGCGGCCACCCACTTGGAGCTGAGCGCGACCGCGTGCCGTCAGCTCGCGGCCGGCATCGTCCGGAATCTGACAGGGGTGGAATCCTGCCCGACGAATTAACGGCGTCGAAACCACGGGGGACCGAACCGCTCCACGGTGTCAACAGCGGGTGCAGACAGGGAGAACAGGTTTGTCGAGTTCAGCCGGCGTCACGGACCCGGTGGGAATGTTCAACCCCGTGGGAATGCCGAACCCTGTGAGAATGGTGAATTCTGTGGACCGTCATCCGGAACCATTCGAACCGAGGGTCCCCGTAGTGGTGCACGCCCGGGACCCCATATCCCGGGAGGGTGCGCTGAGCGCTCTGGACCGGGACGCGCGCATCGAGGTCCGCGAGCGGAAGAGTCCGGGCGGCGTGATCCTGCTGGTCGACCATGTGCTCAGTCAGGGCACGCTGACCCAGATGCGCAGGGCCGTCGGCGGTGACGGATCGAAGGCCGTCCTGGTGCTGGACACCTTGCAGGACGACGAGTTCCACGAAGTGGTGAGCTATGGGGTCAGCGCCGTGGTCTGGCGTCACGAGGCCACCCGGAACCGGCTGATCCAGGCCGTGCTGGCCGCCGCACGCGGCGACGGGGACCTCCCGGCCGACCTGCTGGGCCGGTTGATCCGTCAGATGGGCGCGGGCGTCTCCCCCGCCGTGGGCGGCGGACCCGGCTTTCCCACCTATGGGCTGACCCCCCGGGAGGTCGAGGTCATGCGCCTGGTCGCCGAAGGGTTCGGCACCGCGAAGATCGCCGCGGAGCTGTGCTACTCCGAACGCACGATCAAGGACGTCATGTACAAGCTGACGACCCGGCTCAATCTCCGCAACCGGGCGCACGCCGTGGCCTACGCCCTGCGTGAGGGCTACATCTGACGACAGGGCCCCGGCCCCGGCCCGCCGATGGCGGGCCGGGGCCGGGGCAGTGCCTCACCGATCGCGCCGAGGACTCACCCGGGCTTCCGGGCGATGACGACCCCGTTGGCGGCCGGGGCGTCGAACCGGCGTATCTCGACCTCGGCGAAGCCCGTCTCCAGCAGCCACTCCCGGTACTCCGCCCCGGTGTAGTTCCGGCCGAAGGTCTCCACGAGCATCGACAGACTCATCAACGTGGCGTCGAGCGGCCCGTCCTTGGTGTCGGCGACCAGCAGTTCGCTGATCAGCAGACGGCCGCCGGGGGCCAGCGCGTCGTAGCAGCCCCGCAGGATCTTCCTGCACTGGTCGACGTCCCAGTCGTGCAGGATCATGGAGAGCAGCACCGCGTCCTGACCGGTGGGCAGCGGATCGGAGAAGAAGTCTCCGGCGGCGAAGGAGATCCGGTCGGCGAAGCCCGCCTGCTCGACCTTCTTCTGCGTCAGATCGCAGACGAAGGGCAGGTCGAAGATGGTGGTGCGCAGCGACGGGTAGGCCCGGCTCAACTCGATCGCGTACGCGCCGCCACCGCCGCCCACGTCCAGCAGGGAGAGGTCGCCCGAGAGGTCGACCGCCTGGCCCAGGGTCCGCGCGGTGGGCCGGGAGATCGCGCTCATGCCCTCCCAGAACGACTCCACGACCACGGGGTTCTCGTCGTCGAACAGCGAGTCGCGGCGCTCGCTGTCCCAGGCGGTGGGGCGGTTCGTCCGCAGCGCCTCGTCCAGTCGCAGCCAGCCGGGGTAGTCGTGACGCGAGACGATCTCCACCCAGCCGCCCGCGTAGTCCTCGCCGCCGCGCAGCAGGTACCGGGTGGTCATGGGTGTGTTGCGGTATCCCTCGCCGTCACGCTGCAGCAGCCCCAACGCCGCACAGGCGGTGACCAATTGTTCGACGGGGCGTTCCTCCAGGTCCAGCAGGCCGGCGAGTTCGGCCGGCGTCATGCCCGGACGGGCGGCGAAGCGGCCGAACAGATCGCGTTCATGGGCGGTCACGAGTGTCTGGGACACCCACAGGCCGTAGACCATGTTCATGATCGGCATGACCGATACAGGTTGTTCTTCCGTGGACGTCATCGTGACCTCTCGGCTGGGCGCGGAGCGCGGGAAACGGGGTCCGCCCGGCGGCTGGGGCGGACGGGACGGGGG